>NC_021184.1:950625-1267500 GCF_000233715.2 Desulfoscipio gibsoniae DSM 7213 | reverse complement strand
TACAACTACCCGGGCAGGTTTCCTGACTCATGGGTCATCACCGTCTTTCGCCTTCCCAAAACAGCATTCTGGTGGCTTTACGAAAGCAGCTCTCCATTTACAGTGGCCGGACCGTCCAGGAATTACACCTGGTTCCCTTTTACCCTTTAATAAGGCACCCTGGGCACTATTTAAATTTTACTATGATATTATATCATTGATATTATATCATTTATAGATTAATTTTGTCCACAAATAGTTCTAACTCCCCCAGTAAGAAACCCTTTTCCTCAAGGAAAAGGGTTTCTATGTTATAAGCCCGTAATGACCTGCGCTACAACCATCATGAGTATCTACACAGCCCATGACAACCTTTCGGCTGCCATGAACCATTACGACACCCATAATGATCTTTGCTCGACTATTATGGATACCTAATGAGCCTGCAGCAATCTCTCGACTACTGCAAACCCAAACAATCAACACGCGGGTAGGGCAATTGATATCGGCACCCATAATAATCTTAGCTCGACCGGTAAACATCCCTTACGACCATATGACAATCGTTTTAGACTGCCATACAGCCTGCCGGAACACTTACCAATCTGCCCGCCGGCTAATATCGAGCCGACCAGACCCGGTATTAACCTTTGGCCGACTGTTACAAAGCCCTTAAGACCTTGCAACAATCTTGGCTCGGCCATTACGAACCTTACGTTAATATTATGACTGTTAAATAAAAAATTATTTGTGTTAAATAATACCATTTTTAATATCCGCAAACGAGGTCATCAAATACGCTATTCAAACTTTATCTTACTAAAAATTAGTGATAAATTTAGCCAGACAAATAATTTCACGCTGGTGAATTAGACTTCAAGGCAAGAGGTGGTTGACATTCAGGCCTAAAAAAGGTATCATAAGCTTTGCATTAATTAATCTGCCGGCGTGGCTCAGGGGTAGAGCAGCGCACTCGTAATGCGCAGGTCGTCGGTTCAAATCCGACCGTCGGCTCCAGTAAATGCAGTAATGGCAAGGCTTCCGAGATTGGGAGACCTTGCCATTAGTCTTTAATATGCGCGTATTGGTCACGGATTGGTCACGCGCCATATATTTACAATTATTGCGCTTCTTCGCTCAAGAGCTGTTCTAGCTTGTTTGCTGCCTCCCGTTGCATCCCCGGAGTTACGTGAGAATAGATATCCAATGTTGTACTATGGCTTAATCGTTCAGACACTCACCTTAACATTCATATTCTCAGCAAAGTTTTCATCCAGCGCCCCAAGTTTGCAAGGGATTTCGTTTATGGCTCCATCTCCAAGGTCCTTCCATCTTCCCGAATTCTGAACATCAATGCGGTTTCTAATTTGTCAAATCATCAATTCTTGTTTTACGTTTCCTTTTAGATCTAAAACATGTGTGCCGCAGTTTAAGCAAGGGTCAAAGGAACGAACGGTGCGACCCAGTATGGTGTAGGTTAAATCTGGGCGGGGGATCTCTGTTCCAATAAGTGCGCTTTCAACCGGGCTGTACTGGCCATATGCATCCCTGGGTGAAAAATTCCAACAGGTAGGGGTTATTATATTATATTTGACTACTTGATCATCCTGAATGATAGCGCTGTGCAGGAGACAACCCCGCATGGAATCAACAACTGATGTTGCCTGTGTCTTAATAGGTGTATCTTTTTGTGCTAATGGAGGAGGGCCCGGCTGTAGTCTCATCAGCCAATCACGCATTAATTCAGTAATGAGCAGTGTTTCGATAGTCCGGGCATAGATCCGGTCCATCGTTGAAGTGCCCCCGTTGTAGCGACCGTTGATGATCATCCGGGCCAGCGGCCCCACTTGAAAGTACTGCCCGGCATATTTTGCCGCAATCACATAAGAATAAGCTCTGGCCTTATGGGGGTCAGGCTGTAAATCACCGTTATTCATTGCAAACCAGGAGTTTGTAATACTTTCGCTGATTAAATCCAATCTGGGTAATGATAAATTATTTCCTTCCAGTACCCCGCCTTTAAAATAGTAAACCTCGTTTTTGAGGCCGAATCTGAATAGTCCGAAGGAAAGCAGGCGCCTGGGCGTAATTCCTATTTTAAAGTAGTCGTGGTATACTTTAGCTATTAATTCGGTATCAGGCACCAGGCAGCTTTTAACGAAATTGCAGATTGCATCCAGCAAAAACACAGCCCGGTTGACATTGTCTGCCGTTGGGGCAACCGTTACACCACCATGCAGAAAACTGTGCTGGTGCGGGGCCTTGCCGCCGAACAGCGCAACGATCTCATGGGCCCTTTGGGCGGCCTTAATCGCCTCAAAATAGTGGCCAACTAATCTTTGATTATCCTCCGGGTTTAACCGGGCGTCGGTGAGGTTTTGCCCTTGAAACGGAGGCCGTTCCGGCATTTTCACAAAGTCAGGCATACTAAATAAATAAAAATGCCTTATGTGGTTCTGCAGGAATTCAGCGGCATACATAACATTACGCAGATACTGGGCGTTTTCGGAAAGGTTGTTGTCATAGATCTCATCCAGCAAATAGCTGGCTACTGCGCCGTGGGCCAGTGAACAAATACCGCATACCCTTTGGGTTAAATACACTGCGTCAGTGACTTTCCTGTCCCGCATGAGCTGCTCAAAGCCCCTGAACATGGTACTGCTGGCTTTAGCATCAATAATTTTACCCTTTTCCAGTACGGCATCTACTGACAACAGGCCGCTTAACCGGGTAACAGGGCTGAACATTACCCGCTGTTTACTCATCACTTAACTCCTTTCCCTTGAACAATACTTGAGGTGCCCGGCTGCTTACCTTTTCGTTTAATGGCATAAAAAACGGTGTAGAGGCGTCGGGAAAATCTTCATTTGTGCAGCCAATACAGGGTGTATTTGCCTTTACCGGCCAGCTGACGTAATTAACCCACTGCCTGTAAGGGCAGTCAGCGTTGGTTCTAGGCCCGACACAGCCCTGGGAAAACATGCATTCAATATCTCCCAGTTTTTCCGCGAAGTCTTTATTGTCAAAATATGAGCGGCGCTGGCAGTGCCGGTGGATAGTGTACTCGTAAAATAAATTCGGCCTGTTTAATTTGTCCAGCTCAGGCAGGCCGTACATCAAAAGGTGGGCCAAGGTTCCCACAAACCAGTCGGGATTTACGGGACAGCCGCTGACGTTAATAACTTTTCTGGAAGACAGCACATCCCTGACACCAACACTTCCTGTGATATTGGGCCGGGCAGCTGTTACTCCTCCAAAACTGGCGCAGGTGCCGATGGCCACCACGTATTGGGCTTGATTTCCCAGGGTTGTTACTGCTTCAAGCGCGGTGACGGGCCTGTTTGGAGTCAGGGCGATAGAGCAAAATAAGCCGTTACTGTTTAAGGGGATGGCGCCCTCAACAACGAGCGTAAACCTGCTTCGGTACAGCGAAGAAACTTGATTTAAAATGTTAAGCGCATCCGGACCCTGGGCAGCCATAAAGGTATTACTGTAAAGCAGATCAATCATATCGGATAAAACCTGGCCCAGATAAGGGAAGGTTGTATTCATAAAGGAAATGTTGTTATCCCCGCTGTCGTTTGTCTCGAGCCATATTACAGGCAACTTGCTTTTATTGTTTTTTAACATCTGCTTTTTAACAATAGGTAATATAGCCCGGGTAAGCTCGTGCTCTTTACTTTGAGCTAAACTGCGGCAAAGTTCGCTAAATTTTTCTTTTTTCATAAGTAACTCCCCCGAAAAAAATATTTATTAATATAAATATGTTCTGGGCAGTTATAAAAAGTTCAAAAAACAAGCTTATCGCATAAGCTATATTATGAAAAATTTGCAATATCAGGTCCTGGTGCTGGGTTTAGGTAATTTAATTATGTCAGATGATGGCCTGGGTGTTTAGCGGTTAATAAACTTAAAAGCAAAAATGGTTGCCAGGGACAGCCATATTAGAGGTGGGAACTTCTATAATCATTTACCTGGAGGAAATAAGCCATGCTCAAAATATTATTATTGTAGATGCAGTCAGCTTTGGTTACCTCCAGGAAGGATCTACCGGTTTACGCGTTCGAGTAGCATCTATTGAAAAAATGCTTCGGGAGGTTGAATGAAGTTATATCACAGAAGAATCATCGATAATCTAGCGTTTATAATTAATCAAATCAAAAATTATAGAGGTAAAGGAGTAACAAAATGGATCTTTTTATTGGTGGATTAACTATAATCGTTGTGCTTCTAGTTATAACCGGTCTTACTCTGCTTATCGATAAATTTAGGGAAAATAAATTAAAAATAAAGCAAAAGAATTGGTGGCTCATCACCCATATAATCTTTATGTTCTTTGGAGTCTGTATAAGTTCGTCACTAAAGAATAAAACACAAGAACAATGCTGTGCAATGATTCTTTAGCTTGAGTAGGGTTATTAAGTATGCACTTAATAAAATTGAACGTTACACATATATTACTGGAACAGGCGAATAAAAAAACCATTTTCCTCCACATTCGGGATTAAAAAAGTCACCCCATAACTGGCCGCAACAGCGGATACAATTGTCCATAATCCTAAACTAACAAGCATCCAACCGGATACCGATCGTCTTTTTGACCCAAAGCTCATTCCCATAAAGGCGGTAATGTGGGAACCTACGATAATCGGACCTAAAATCATCAATCCAGGTAAACCATATTTGTTAAAAAGAACCCTTGCCCGTTTTTCCTTTTTCGAACCCTGTTCCGCTATAGCTTCTTCACTGCTCTTATACTCTTCTCCAATGTGCTCTGTTACTTCCTTACGTTTCTTTTTTCTTGCCTTCATCCATACTTTTACCCTATCAACAAAAACAATTAAAAGAATAACTGTCAATGCATTTCCTAAAAACCCCATTATACTTACAGGCACCGGCGGCAATCCTCCAATTATAGCCAATGGCACCACAGTGACCAGTTCAAGTAAAGGGATGGCAGCTAATATAAAAACTAATAAATAAGACACCAAAGTTTCATCACCTCTTTGGGTTGATTTAATCGTTCAATTTCTTAATTTCCGACCAATAAGTAAAGTACTGGCCCAGCCCTAATGCTACCAGTAAAAATACAGGCATCCATTCAATTTCTCTAAAAACAATAATGAGTCCAATCGAAATGGGAATGGCAAAATAATAATAAATATATACTTTTCTGCATGCACGATACGTAAAGTATTGATGTCCCTCGTCTTCCTCCTTAAGCTCATAAGGGATATAAGTAAAAATAGGAATTTTTCTGGTCGGATATTTATAGTTGTAGTACAACATCAATCCAAAATAAGTTACTGTAAACAAAGCAAAACCAATTACGATAAATAGAAAAGGATATCCGCGTCTTTCAGTTACTATACCAAATGCATATATAAGACCCATCCCTACTAAAAATAAGCACATCGTAAATGGCGAACGCAAAAACCGTTCAATCATTGTTTTTCCTCCTCATCCAGCCAAAAAACTTCTTCTAAAGGTACTTGAAATGCTTTCGAAATTTTGAGTGCCAAAGCGACAGATGGTGCATAGTCTCCTTTTTCAATCATACCAATGGTTTGGCGAGTTACCCCTACCAATTTTCCTAATTCAGACTGGTTAAAATTATGTCTTGCCCTTAATTCTTTTACCCGGTTTTGCAACATATAAGGCAACCCCTTTGCAAAAGTGACTACCCATAATGTAAGGTTTAATTAGGGATTGCTGAACCGATCCTTATTTCAACTAAAACACAATAATGATAGTCTCCCCGGTGCCAGATTAGATTGAAATAGATGTCGCAGAAAATAGAACAAAAGAACACGGAGTCTATGCTCCAAGTTCATCACCAGGAACTGCAGACAGATTACGCTTTCTGCGGTCTCTTTCAAGCGTGCCATAATACGACCCAAACCATAGTGCCGCTTGGCTTCGCCGAATTTTCCCTCTACAGCATTACGTTCGCTAGCGTCCTGCCGTTCCAAGCGATTCTGTTCTTTCTGTAGCATTTTATCAACCAGTGGTCTCCCTAGCCTTGGCCCACTGAGTCGTATGCCACATTCTTCGCAGTAACGCAAGTTTCCCCTATTTCGGTATATCTTGTCGGCTAGGACGGCTTCAGGGTAGTACCCGTACTTTTGGCGGTAACATTCCACTGATTCAATTAAGGTTATCCCTTCATTGAAGGCGTCCCAACTCAGCGTTTCCATATACGCGTAGCCGTCTACAATGCTAATGGCGACTTTGGCACCGAACTCGGTATCGGCAGTGACTTTACCCCGAACAATGGGACGCACATGCGGCTGGCTGATGCTGACAATACGATCATTTATCTTGTGAGTGCGGTGTGTATACATGTAGAGTTGCTGTTCGTAGACCATACGTATGGTGCGCAATGTTTCCTGATATTTCCGACTTAGGCCATGATTATCACCGGCTATAGCAAGCAGATGGTCCACAGCACGCAGATTACGACTCACAAAGCGCAACTGTTTACCGACGGCTTTTCGGATAGCTTTCTTACCAGGTTTTCTGTTGTGAACAATGTTTAGGTAGGCTTTACGAGCTATTTGTCGATAAGTACGCGGTCTTCTGCCGGGCTTACCAAGAGTCTTGTGCACGAGGTCAATAATGTTATCCAACTTTTCCCTGGCTTCGTTAAGCAAGGATAGGTCCGTAGGGTAGCGTATGTCTGCCGGGGCACAGGTGGCATCCAGGATAAGTTTGCCTTTATTTGCCGGATATACCTCAAAGGAAGAAGCTTTCCTTTCTGGTTTGTCGGGTTCCTCGGATCTCGTTTTATTGCCACCTGAGGGCAGTTCGGGCTTGTTGTCATCGTCATTCTTTTTATCTTCCGCTTTTTTGGCAGCACGGCAGATTTCTTCGTTGATATCTTTTAATGTTTCAGAGCCAAAACGCTTACGAAAATGAACCATTAGGGAAGGGTCAAATGGTGGCCGATCTTGATATTCTCTTAGACCGATGAAAAATTGCAAGTACGGATTCTCAGTGATCTGCTCCACTGTTTCACGGTCGCTGTAGCCACATTTCTCTTTAATGATTAAAGCACCAAGGGCCATTCTGACGGGTTTAGCCAACTGTCCACGGTTGCTGGGAAAAAGATTGGCATAGCGTTCTTCAATGCTTTCCCAGGGGATAATTTTAGCCAGTTTTACCCAGCGGTTATCAGCTCTCAATTTGCCTTCAAATGGTAGTATAAATTCTTCAAGATAATATTGGTTTTCCACTTTACGGAACATTTTTTTGCCTCCAGGTGCACGGTTTTTGCAATCTTTACCGCAATTTCCATGCATCTAATTTCGACAAATATGCTCCTAAATCCTTGATTTTATTAGGTTTTTGTTCAATTCAGCAAGCCCTAATTAACATTTTGTCAACTATATTTGTCACAATGTTAATGTTTTTTCCCACCGGATGAGTACTTAGGGCTACTTACCAATTTCCAAACAACCTGAAAACTCAAAGGTAACATTTTAAGGCACCAGGGATAGGCATAAAAAATCACATATCGTCGCAGTATTATGTTAATAAAAACAGGTGGGGTGATTTAATTGGTCAATATAGAAAAAGAAAAACAACGTTTGGAACTGGCCACCTTCGCGGGCGGCTGTTTTTGGTGCCTGGTGGCCCCTTTTCAGCAAATACCGGGAGTTGTAAAGGTAGTTTCCGGTTATACAGGTGGGCATAAAGAATCTCCCACATACGAAGAAGTCTGCTCAAATACAACGGGACATTATGAGGCTGTACAAATAGCTTTCAATCCTGACTTGTGCTCATATGAAAAATTACTGGATACTTACTGGCGCCAAATCGACCCAACCGATCCAGGGGGCCAATTTGCCGACCGTGGCACATCTTACCAAACCGCAATTTTCTATCATAGCTTGACACAAAAGCAAAAGGCCGAAGCATCTAAAAGGGCAATTGAAGAAAGCGGCCATTTTGAACTGCCAATTGCCACGCAAATAATCAAGGCCTCCCGCTTTTATCCCGCCGAAGAATACCATCAAAACTACCATCAAAAGAACCCTGTGCACTACGGCATTTATCGCAGGGGCTCAGGACGTGAAAGCTTTATACAAAAGCACTGGGATAAAAACACAGACCGGGAATTACTTAAGGAAAGGCTAAGTAAAATTCAATATGAGGTAACCCAGTGCAACGCCACCGAGCCACCTTTCAACAATGAATACTGGGATAATAAGCAAGATGGCATATATGTGGATGTCGTTTCCGGCGAGCCACTGTTTAGTTCCCTTGATAAGTACGATTCGGGGTGCGGGTGGCCCAGTTTCACCAAGCCGCTCCATTTTGACAATATAAAAGAGCATCTAGACAAAAGCCATAACATGACCCGCACAGAGGTTAGAAGCAAAGATGCCGACTCCCATCTGGGCCATGTATTTGATGACGGCCCGGCCCCAACGGGTTTACGTTATTGCATCAACTCGGCATCATTACGATTTATTCCTAAGGAAGATTTAGATAAAGAAGGCTATAAAGATTACCTCAGTCTTTTTGAATAAAAAAATATAAAGAGCACCCCTCTTATCTTAAGATGGAGTGCCTTATAGAAATTCATTATACGCTGTCTGGTTGTCATTAGTTTAAAAGGTGCCTTCTTATTTCCTGGTAGCTGAGTTAGTAGTGTTATTACAACCGTACACTTCCTGCAGCAAGACAGAGACATTGTTAGAATCAGCATTTGCCGTGGCCAGTCCATACTTGCCGCCACCTTCAAAGTCCGCCGCGGTGATGCCAAAAGGAAAATCCCCCACCGGGAAGATAGTGACCACCCTAAAATCACCTTTTCCATTACCCCGCAGGATTGATACATCTGAGTCGCTGGAGTTAGCTACCGCCAGGTCCACGTTGCTGTCATTGTCAAAGTCTGCTGCGGTCATACCTATAGGCCCATCGCCCACCAGAAAAGGAGAGCGGGCAGCTGAAGCAAAATTGCCGTTACCGTCGCCCAGCAGTACGGAAACGGTATTATCATTAATATTTGTTACCGCCAGGTCGACATTATTATCATTATCAAAGTCCGCCGAAGTGATGCTAAAGGGACCAATCCCCGCCGCGAAAGGAGAGCCGGCGACCGGAGCAAAATTGCCCGTACCGTTGCCCAGCAGTACGGAAACGTTATTATCAAGATTATTTGCCGTAGCCAAATCCACATTACCGTCGTTGTCAAAGTCCGCCGCAGTGATGCTAAAAGGAGAATGTCCCACCGGAAAGTCGGTAGCCGCCCCGAAACTGCCGTCTCCGTTACCAAGAAGAATGGAAACATTGTCACTCAGGCCTGTTACCGCAAGATCCACATTGTTGTCATTATTAAAGTCCGCCGCGGTAATGCCTATGGGAAGAGCCCCAGCAGGAAAGTTAGTGACCGATCCGAAACTGCCGGTGCCGTCACCCAACAAAATGGAGACATTATCATTTAGGGTATTTATCACTGCCAGGTCCACGCTGCCATCGTTATTAAAATCTGCCGCGCTGATGCCACGGGGGTAACTCCCCACCAGAAAGTTAGTGGCCTCACCGAAGGTGCCATCTCCATTACCCAACAGGATTGATATATCATCGTCCAACAAGTTTGTCGTCGCCAGATCCACGTCACCGTCATTGTTAAAGTCCGCCGCAGCGATGCCGTTAGGATTGTTTCCCACCGGGTAGTTCACCGCCGGCTGGAGGCACACGCCGGCAAATGCTGCATACATCCCTACAAAAAGGGACAACACGAATAGCAATACTAAAGACAGGCTTAACTTATTTAATTTTTTCACCTGCATACGTTACTGCCCCCCTTTGAAATAAAAGTCCAGCAAATAAAAAAATGCTCAGATTAAAGCCCCCCTTTACCAATGATTGTGCCAAATCAAGATAGATTGTGGCAATCCATATCTATCCAATCTTATTACGTTTTTCCCATATTATTCATTTAGCAGCTGATAAGTTACTGAACAATAGATACTGCGCTTAATTTAACATTTAGTAAACATGCCGCATTATAAAACCTTTATATCGTTTATTTATCCACAAGCGAACTTTTTAACACCTGGTACGTCTTAATTTTAAGCGATCATAAGGCTTAAAAATAAAAAAATGCCCGGCTGTAACCAACAGTTGCCCTGGCGTTTAAAGTTAGGATGGTGTTTTTATGCGAAAGTTATTGTTAGCGATAGCTGTACTGTTTTATCCATCAGCGTCCCTGCAAAAGTGTTATAATTAGATAACGTTGATAATTGGAGAGGCAAGCTATGGAATTAGATGTGAAATAAAACCTTTTGCTCCACCCTTTGATCACAGGTACTATTACAGCATTGGGTGGATGGAGGGTAAAACTGCCAGTAGTAATCGGCACCATGCTGATGATTGTTTTTCTTCATTTTCATAAACCGAAAGGCAAAACCAATGAAAAAACAGCCAAAAAAGGCAAACTGGCAGGTATGGTGGAGGCTGTTACGCCCCCATACTCTGACAGCCGCCTTTGTTCCTGTCTCAGTAGGTACAGCACTGGCTCTTAAAGCCGGACAAGTTAATATTCCACTGTTTTTGGTCATGCTGTTAGCGTCGCTGCTCATTCAGTCAGCCACTAATATGTTTAATGAATACTATGATTATGTAAAGGGATTGGACACTCCGGAATCTGTAGGCATAGGCGGTACCATTGTCCGTGACGGCGTTCAAGCGTCTACGGTATTGTATATTGCGATAGCCTTTTACGCCCTGTCCATTATCGCGGGGATCTACATTTGCGCCGCAAGCAGTTGGTGGCTTGCAGCTGTGGGTCTTGTTTGCATGGCTGCCGGTTACCTTTATACCGGCGGGCCTTACCCAATTGCCTATTCTCCCCTGGGGGAACTTCTATCCGGAATTTTAATGGGTACGACCATTATCCTTATTTCTTTCTTTATCCAAACCAATACGATAAGTTTGGAGAGTGTGCTGGTTTCTGTTCCTATTGCTGTACTTATCGGAAGTATTTTGTTATCAAACAATATCCGGGACCTTGACGGTGACCGGGCTAAAGGCCGCCGCACTATACCCATACTGCTTGGTAGAAGTAATGCAATTACACTTCTCGCAGCTTTATTTACCTTCTCCTATCTCTGGATTACCGGGCTGGTGCTCTTGAGCATAATTTCACCGTGGGCCTTACTGGCTCTGGTCAGTATTACCAAAGCCCGACAAGCCGTTAGCGGCTTTCGTGGCAAAAGCCGCGCGGTGGAAATGATGCCGGCCATGCAAGCGACCGCCCAGACCAATACTATTTTCGGGCTTTTATTGGCAGTCGGGCTAACTATGTGCTGCTGGTTTTGAGATCCTACAATTAAAAATTCGAAACGTTTAACAGCATACCGCCAATAGACACCGGTTATAAACAACGGCCAGTATTTTGGATACACATTGAAGTGGTTCATAATTATCGGTTATGATAGATAGAGAAATATGTTTACCAAGGGAGCGATTGATTATGGAATGGATAACTTTACAGTCTTTGTTTGATACTAAGGAAAAAGCGTTAAAAACAGCCAATATTGTAGCTACTACAGAATCTAGATTAGCCAGTGACCCGCGTGGTCCTCAATATGAAGTAGAGACCAGGATTGAACAAGTGGAGGACAAGTGGCAGGTGTCCTGGCGCAAGGTATTTGTCGGCTTCAAATCCGGCTGTAACGGTGGCTGTCAATCCTGCCCAACAAAAGCACCCAGGCCCACCAATGGAGGCAAGGTTATACCTTTTAGAAAGCCCACTGTTTAGAAACCGGCGATAAGGCAGCCCGCATTATAAGTATTATTACAATGGTAATATTCAAAAATCGCTTTAAAATACCGGCAGTTGTTACCAGGTAATTTCAATAGTAGATGATACTATCAATTATTTAGCCTGTCTGTTTAAGTTCCTAATTCGGACAGGCTATATTAATTACCCCCGCACAAGCCTTGTTATGCAATAATCATTAGAAAGGATGCAAGATGAGTTTATTAACCGCTGAAAATATCTCCAAAAGCTATAGTGATAAAAAACTGCTCAATCATATTAATCTTAGTATCAGCGAAGGTGACAAGCTGGGTTTAATCGGTATTAACGGTACCGGTAAATCCACGCTGCTTAAAATTATTGCCGGGGTGGAGAAAGCGGACGAAGGACAGGTGACCAAAGGAAGTGCGATGCAAATAGCTTACCTGTCCCAAAATCCCGATTTTGACGCCCGGGCTACTGTACTGGAGCAGGTCTTCAAAGGTGATAGCCCTTTAATGAAGTTAATCAGGGAATACACAACAGCCCTGGGTAACCCGGGCACTTCAGATGAGCAGGTTTTGAAATTAACCCGCGACATGGATGCTTTAAACGCCTGGAACCTGGAAAGTGAAGCGCAGTCCATCCTGACCAGGCTGGGCATAAGTGATTATAATGCTCCCATAGACACCTTATCCGGCGGGCGGAAAAAAAGGGTCGCGCTGGCGGCAGCGCTGTTAAACCCTGCGGATTTACTTGTTTTAGATGAACCAACCAACCATCTGGACAATGAGGCCATTAATTGGCTGGAACAATATCTGAATAAAAGAAAAGGCTCCCTGCTGATGATTACCCATGACCGGTATTTCTTGGACCGGGTGGTGAACCAGATTATTGAACTGGACAAAGGCAGTCTTTACCTGTACAAAGGCAACTACAGCTATTATTTGGAGAAAAAGATTGAACGGGAAGAAATGGAGCAGGCCACCGAGCGCAAAAGACAGCGGTTGCTTAAAAAAGAACTGGCCTGGCTCAAAAAGGGAGCCAAAGCCAGAACCACCAAGCAAAAAGCTAGAATAGACCGCTACCACAGGCTAAACGCTCAGACCGCCGGCCAAAGGGATGAGAAGCTGCAAATATCAGTGGCCTCCAGCCGTCTGGGCAAGAAAACTATTGAGCTGGAGCAGGTTTGTAAATCCTTTGCCGGCACCAGGGTAATAGATAATTTTAGCTTTAAGCTAGCAAGGAATGACCGGGTAGGTATCATTGGTCCCAACGGCAGCGGCAAGTCAACTCTATTAAACATTATTTACGGCATCGTGCAGCCGGACAGCGGCACGGCAGACATAGGGGAAACGGTTAAAATGGGGCTGTACTCCCAGGAAATTCAGCATATCGACGGCAGTTTAAGAGTTATCGAATATATTAAAGAAGGGGCGGAGTTTTTAAGCACAAGCGAGGGACATAAAATAAGCGCATCACAAATGCTGGAAAGGTTTTTATTTCCCCCCACCCTGCAATGGAGTCTGATTGAAAAGCTTTCCGGCGGGGAAAAAAGAAGGCTGCATTTACTCAGAGTGCTAATGGAAGCGCCCAATATACTGCTGTTGGACGAACCTACCAATGACCTGGATATATCAACGCTGGCCATTTTGGAAGATTACCTCGACGACTTTAACGGGGCGGTGATAGCTGTTTCCCACGACAGGTATTTTTTGGACCGCATGGCGGAAAAGATTTTATCCTTTGAGGGAAACGGACATATTGGGCAATACACCGGCAACTATTCGGATTACCAGGCTAAATGCAGCGATCAGACCGTGGATCAAGCAAAAAATAATGTTATAGATAATGTTGTTTCCTCAAAACAGCGGAAGAATCAGCGGGATAATCAAAAGGGAAGAAAAAAGACAAAGCCGCTTAAATTTACTTATCATGAACAAAAGGAATATGCTGAAATAGATGATATCATCGCCGGACTGGAAGATAAAATAAAGCTGTTGCAAATTCAAATTAACGAGGCCGCCATCGATTACGTTCTTTTACAGCAGTTAGTAACCGAAAAGGATGAATTGGAAAGACAGCTCAAAGAGAAATTGGAAAGATGGGTTTACCTAAATGAGCTGGCTGAAAAAATAGCCAAAGAGGGCTTGCCTTGATTAAACTGCACATCTCAACTAACCCCGCCCTATCCTTTCCAAAAAAGCGGCTATCCGCCCACCGCCGGGTAGGCGGCGCACATCTTCGGCCCGCACACCGCCCAGCACCAAAAGGGCTGCGGGGTAAAGCACCGCACCGGCCGTTACGGCCAGCAGGGTGGGCCAGGTATTGCCGCCCATTTCCAGCTCAGCCACCCGAAAAGTGGCCAGCACACCAGCGGACATCATCAGCGTAGCGGGCACGGACCGGGACAGCGTCTCCCACAGGTTAAACCGTATACCCGCCAGACGCGACAGCACTGTTACATTGAGCAGCGAGGAAACTAAAAAGATAACCACGGTGCCATAGGCGGCGGCCCGGATACCCAGGGTAGGTGTTAGGTAGTAGGTAATGGCGATTTTAAATACAATGCCCAGCACCAGGTTGCGCACGGGCACTATAGCTTTGCCCATGCCCTGCAGCGCCCCCGCCGTAACCAAATGCACCGACCAAAATATTACCACGGCGGACAGAGCGGCCAAGGGTACCCCGGCCTCCGCTTCGGCAAACAACAACTGGGTTAACTGTGGGGCCAGTAAATATAAGCCGACCGCCGACGGCAGGGCGAACAGCACAGCCAGCCGCACCGCCTGGGCCAGTTGGGAACGGATACGCTCCATATTTTGCTTGGCAAAGGCTTCCGCCACTGCGGGCACCAGACTGGCACCCAGTGAAACAGCCAAGGCGATGGAGATATTGACAAAAGCCATAGCCATCTGGTTAAATTGCCCGAAAAAGGCAACAGACTGCTGGTGGCTGAAGCCCGCCAGCTGCAGCCGGTCGATGATCAGCCATTGGTCGATGAGGTGGGTAATGGACATGGCCACCGCAGCAAATGATACCGGTATCGCCACGCTAAATATACGCCTGAGCAGGGACAGCGTTCCCTCCCTGATCCCGGACAAATCCTGTTCGGCCAGCTCCAGCATTTCCCGTCGCTGCCAGCGATATAGAAAAATCAGCATCAGTGTGGCTCCCACCGCCCCGGGCACAGCACCCAGATTGGCCCCGGCGGCGGCGACGGACAAGCCCCGTGGCAGCAGCAGGTAACTGAACAGTAAAGTAGCCCCCACCAGCATTACCTGGTCGGCCAATTGCGAGTAAGCTACGGCCCGCATATTTTGCAGTCCCTGAAAAAGGCCCCTGTAAGCAGCGGTAACGGCGGCAAAAAATATCACCGGGGCAATGGCCCGCATGCCCAAGTAGGCCTCGGGTATGCGCACCAGGCCTTGTTCAATCAACCAGCCCGCGCCGAAAAACAGCAGCAGTGAAAAAGCAACGCCCAGCACCAGCATGGCGGCCCGGGCCACCCGAAAGGTACGCAGTGCGTCGCGGTAGTGACCCATTGCCATTTTTTCGGATACTATACTGGCCACGGCCACCGGTATGCCTGCCGACGAAAGGGTAAAAAAAAGCAGGTAAATCTGATTGGGCACAGCGTAGATACCCAACCCCTCGTCCCCCAGTAAACGGCCCAGAGGGATGCGGTAAACCGCGCCTAAAATTCTAATAATCATCCATGAAACGGTCAGAGTCAGAGCACCTTGCAGCACTGTTTGTTTGTTTAACAAATTTTTGGCCATTTTTTTTCTCCATTGCATCACATTAACTCAAAGATATAAAGTCAGCTTATTTGAACTTGTGTGCACTAGCTTATAATTGCTTTTATAATATTATTAGAACATTGTTCATTAATCTTCCCGCAATGCTTGGTCTAAAATAGCCGGTATTTACCACCGGGGCCGGGGTTAATCCCTTCGACAGTCAGCAAGCGCACCTTCCACGCAAGACCGCTACCAAAACCACCGAGAGTGCCATCACTGCGGATCACCCGGTGGCAGGGCACAACCAGCAAAATGTGGTTGGCACCCAAGGCACCGCCTACCGCCCGGCTTGCTCGTGGACAATTGATCTGAGCAGCCACCTGTCCATAGGATAGCAGTTCCCCCCGCCGGATACCCTGCACCACCTGCAACACTCTTTGCTGAAAGGGCGTAAAAACTGTCCAGTCCACAGGAAAATCAAGCCGCTCCGGTTCCCCACTGAAATACCGATTCAGCGCTTGGGCCAGCCCGGCCAACACATGACCGGGCTCCGGCGGCACCACCGAACATCCCTCCTGCACCCCCAACTGAGTAAGACTGCGCACACACTCCTCTACGCTGGCTTGTGGTAGCGTCAACGCCACCAACCCGGTTTCGCTGCGAGCGGCCCCAACCCAACCGGCTGCCGTAGCAATCGTCCAAATTAAGGGATCAGGCTTCAACCTTCTTGAACCAACCTCTTTATCTATATATGCCAATATATTTACACCTTCATACACATAACTGAATTAACTATCCAATCGGGCAGTTGATTTAATAAATATCACCAAACCGGTAATAATAATTAATCCGCCCGTAACCTGCAGCAGAGTGGGCACCTGATGGAATATAAAGTAGGCCAGTATGGTGGCCCCAACCGATTCACCCAGTATGCTTACCGATACCACCGCCGCCTTAACATAACGCAGCGCCCAGTTAAACACGGTATGTCCCATAATAGTAGGTACCGCGGCTAGCAGCAAAAACATCAGCCAAGTGCCGGGCGAATAGGGAACCAGGGGCAGTTGATATATCACTGCAGCTAGAAATAGGGTAATCATAGAGGACCCGTAAACCATAATTATGTAAGGCAGCAGAGACAAGCGCTCCCTGATCCCCCTGCCCACCAGCATATATCCCGCCACAAAAATTGCCCCCAAGAAGGCCAAAAAGTCACCCCACAGGGCCTGTCCCCCCACCTGAAAGTCGCTGATTCCCACCAACACACTGCCGAAAAGCGCTATAGCAGCACCCAGCAGGTTATCCTTTCTTTATAAAACAGGTAGCCGCCCGCAATAACGAAAAGGGGCTGCATAGTCACCAGCACAGTGGAACTGGCTATGGAAGTGTAGTTGAGCGACGTTACCCACGTAGCAAAATGCAGGGACAGCATAATGCCCGCGCCACAGGCCAGCAGAACGTCCCGCAGGGTCACAGCCCGCAGCTCACGCCGCCCCGTAACCAGGGTCACCGGTGCCAGCAGCAGCACGGTGAACGCCATCCGATAAAAAGCAATAATCAGCGGCGGTGCCTCGGCCGCCTTAGTAAATATGGAAGAAAAAGCTGCGGCAAGCACACCCAGCAATACCGCCAGGTATGGATTAATGATCGGTTGTGACATTTGTTATGTATTCACTTCCCTGCTGTCAAACTAGATAGGGAAAAACAATGTAATATCATTAATGGCTTATAAATACCAACGGTAAATCTCCCGTTTAAAACAGCTCCGTGGATAAATACCGCTCTCCGGTATCCGGGAAAATTACCACCACGGTGCGGCCCCGGTTCTGCTCCCGCCCGGCCAATTCCTTAGCTGCGTAGACTGCAGCCCCGGAGGAAATGCCCACTAACAGCCCCTCTTCCCGAGCCAGGCAGCGGGCCGCTTCCATAGCCTGATCACCGGTCACCTTGATGATTTCATCCAGTATAGCTACATTAAGCACCCGAGGCACAAAACCGGCTCCAATGCCCTGGATTTTATGGGGACCGGGCTTGCCGCCGGATAGTACGGGCGATTCAGCGGGCTCCACCGCCACCACCTGCAGAGCGGGATTTCTCTCCTTGAGCGTCTCGCCGATACCCGTTATAGTGCCCCCTGTGCCTACCGCAGACACCAGTACATCCACGTGCCCGGCGGTATCCCGCCAGATTTCCTCCGCTGTTGTGGCACGGTGCGCGGCAGGATTGGCCGGGTTATCAAATTGGGCAGGCATAAAAGCGCCGGGGATTTGCCGCGCCAGCTCAGCGGCCTTGGCAATGGCACCGGACATACCCTCGGCCCCGGAAGTAAGCACAACCTCGGCGCCCAGCGCCCGAAGCAGGTTTTGCCGCTCCACACTCATGGTTTCAGGCATACAAAGAATACAGCGATAGCCACGGGCGGAGCACACCATCGCCAGACCGATACCGGTATTGCCGCTGGTGGGCTCGATTACCACGCTACCGGCGGCAGCATGGGCGTTGTCATTAACACTACCTCCCCCTAACAGGCCGTTCTTTTCGGCCTGTTCAATCATACCCAGAGCCACCCGGTCTTTAATGCTACCACCGGGGTTAAAGTATTCCAATTTGGCAAGTATACGGCCGGGCAAACCGCTGCCATAGTGACTCAATTCGTAAAGAGGCGTATTACCGATTAAATGCTTTATATCATAAGCAAATGACAATATAATCACATCCATAGCCTTAATTTTACAGATACTATATAACTTTATCACTGCCGGCAAGCCTTGTCAATTAAGGCATTAAGCTATATTAATCTATTTACACAATGTATGAATTCCAAGCATCCTTCCTGCAAGGGCTGGTTGTTGATTAGTGATGATGGGCTCGCTTTTACGTACCTAGTAATGTTAACATGATAAGAAAAGCATTTTCTGTAAAACTTAATTATCTTACAATTTATTGAAGATTATCCTGAGGATCCTCGCGGAAATAGTTGCTTGGTTTTGGGGTATCTTGGACCTGGTAGACCGTTACATGCTGTTTGCGGCATGGATCCTTCGGGCACTTTAGTAATAATAACTGTATATTTCCCCGAGCCTCCAAAATGGATTAACGAACGCAATCGGGGAAAGGGGGATTAATATGGTAACCAAATGTTTTCAATGCGGAAGTTCTACTGTTAAAAAATTTATCACAGCGGAAAACTGGTGGGGAAATTCACTAGCCCTAGTTGAAAATGTACCTGCATGGGTCTGCGAAAACTGTGGAGAACAATATTTTGATGCTGAAGTAGTAAAAGAATTAGATAAAATGAAAGACAAGCAGCTTAAAGCAAAACGGTTTATTCAAGTGCCGGTATATGGTTTTGGCCAAACCGTATCTAAATAATAGTTTAGTATTTATATGGTATGTTTTATAATCAAGTGATGGCTGCCAAAACATTTAAAAAGTTACCTTATTGAGCATAAGGACATTTAAAAAAACCGCGCTATTACTTGATTTGCCCGTTCCGGCAAAGTCTAACTTGCTAGCTGGAACGCACTCGTAATGCGTAGGTCGTCGGTTCAAATCCGACCGTCGGCTCCAGTAATAGCAAGGCCTCCGGGGTTTTTCCCCGGAGGCCTTTTTGTGTTTTGGTTTACTAACTTCAAATACCTAAGATACAAGATAAGCCAACGGCCTGGTTTGAGACAACGTTTACATCATGCCGCCCATAACGTTATTTACTGTAACATTTTTAATGCTAGGTTATGACACCGCGTAAATCAAGGCTTTGTGGATATTTTTCCTATTTTTACCTGTAACATTTTTAACGTCAAAACACACCTTTTTCAAGATTGCGTTACCTTTTTGTTACCCAAGTAACAACTAAACCAGCTAGAGCTGCTCCACCCCCAAAGCTACAAAATGAGTGTTTACCGGGTTTTATTACCCGGTATTTTTCTTTTGTCCGGTAAACCAACCTCACCAGATACAGGGTCTTTCATGTCAGCCCGTGATGTCACACTGTCAGTAGCGTTAGGACTATCTGCTATTTTGAATACATATCCAGTAACTAAAACCTACCTTTATTACTCCACACCCAGCGCCTTAAACACTGCATCTTCCGGGGACTGATAAAAAATCAAATTAAACTTCCCCATTAACTCCGGCGGCACTGTCCCCATGTCGGCTGCCGATAAAATCGGTATCAACACCTTTTTAGCTCCGCTATCCAGACAGACCTGCATCATATCTGCTAACTCCTCAACCTTGGTAAGTGTACCACCTATGCTGAGATTTCCTAATATTGCAAGGCTCGAGACTGTCGGCTTATTTAGTGCTGCAGAGCACAGTGCAATAAGCGCAGCAAGGGACAAACTGCTGGACCGGGACATTGGCACCTTCCTTGATCTTTTTGGTCAGGTCTTTGCGTACAATTTTACCGGCAAAATAGGTATACAGCTTTTCCAAAAGTTTATCTTTGCCGGTGCCGATTTCCTGTTCCAGCACACTCATGCCATCACCACCCTATACGTTAAATCCAAAATCGTTGGCAAAAGCAATATCCATTACTACGCCATGACGGAAGACTTCCAAATCATTCTTTTCATCATAAGCCACCAGATAATATTTCTTGTTCTTATCATACTGTTTATTCTTAAAGTTGAATCTCAGGCGAAAGATTCTCTTTTGTGGATCAACATCCCTTTTATCTGCCACATAGATACATTCATTGGAGATCTTCTCATTGTCTTCAGAAATAAAGAAAACCCTGTAGCTGGTTGCCTTAATCACATCACTGACTGGTTCCGCTTGCATGAAATCTAAAGTAGAAATCAGATTTGTGATCTTTGGCACCACGCTGACCAGCATAATTAGCACCGGACGTGTTTCCATATGACCCTTTTTAGTTTTCACATTAATAACAGGCACAAGCATTTCCTGCGGCGAAGAACCGCCGTGCACATAGTTCTGACCACCCCCGGCTACCTTGAAAACATTTGAGCTGACCGGGAAAGATATAACTTTGCTGTCACTGTTATTAAGAATGCTGCCCACAGTTAAAGAGGCAATTCCATCACCAACCACTGCTTGTCCCGAGATGATAAAACGACGGTTGATAAGAGCTTCTAAACCCGTAACATAGGCAATCTTATCGCTTTCCTGCAGCTTATCCCGTTTATAGATAAAGCCGTGATCCGCCGTCACTATAAAATGATTGGTATTTGCACTGACAGACAGCCGCTTAATCAAAGCAAAAATTTCTTCGACGGCTTCTTCACAGGCAGTAAATACCTCGTCTTCTGTATTGGACTTATCTCCACGGGCGTCAATCTGGTTGTGGTAAATATAAACTACTTCCATACCGGTAAATATCTCTCTAAGTTCATCCTTTTTCATCGTTTTTACATCATCAAACTGCACGCACCGGCTGTTCGGGGAATAGCTTTTCAAGATCGCTTCGCGCTGCTTCAAATCATTGCAAGGCATACCATCAACCAGCACCTGGTAATCATCAGTCATGGCCAACGTTTTATGAGGAAGCAGTGCAGCCATGCCAAATCTTGTATTAGACGGCAACACGCTCAGCATGGCCGCCAATTTGGCGTTACATTTTTCGTCGTCCTGTAATTTAAGCCAAAGAGAACGCCCAACTTCATAGCGCAGGGCATCAGAAATAATAACAACCACCCGGTCCTTGCTGTAAAGGACATGCTGATTATAAAAATTCCTCTGCAATGATATTACTGTCAATATATCTTCCCTTACCAGATAAGAGTTCCATTTGGAAATAACTTCGGACAGATATTCATTAGAATAGATATTCTCAACCAAATCGCGCAGTTTTTCAAAAAGTATGTTTTCGCTTAGCTGATCATAATAGTAATAGAATTTTCGATAGTGGGTATCAATCAAGCAATCACGGGCCAGATACTGCTCCACAATGCCTTTGAAGCTATCCTGGCTATGGTAATCGGCTGCCGAAATCAGATAATAAGCATGCTCTAATAGCCAATACTGAATCTGATAGCCGGCTCCGAAATGCTTTTTGCGGCGTTCCTGACATACTGCAGGAATAGTGAGATCAGCCAGCCTGGCACCGATATCCTCATTTAATAGCCTGTCATTCACCCAGTGTATAATGAAGTTGTCCAGCACCGCAAAGGTATCACAATCAATTAGAGCCTCCGGCTGATAAGTCTCAAAAACCGTGGTTGCATTAAGTCCCTTGGAGACATAGGCCGAGATTTCATTATATTTATCCCGGTACAGTACATTGTTCATCAGGTTATCCAGGAAAGCAATGATATTGCCGGATTTATAGGAAACAAAGCTTTTCCAAGCCGGTGGCAAATCATCATGCAGATATCGTTCCGTATAGGTAACAAACATGGTCACCGCCAGCTTTTCCAGGGTCGGTTGCACATCGGTATAGCCAAACTGTTCTTCGCAATAAGACCAGAAGGCTGGGAGAAGATCGTATTTTTCAAACTCCGCCAGGAACTTATTGTCTTCAAAACCGTCATCCATGAGAACGACACGCAAAACCTCTTCGAAAGAGGACGTTCTGGTCTTGCATAGAACGCTCATCAGACCCACTTCAATGGTTTCTTTAGTAAAGTGATCAATCTCTAAATCATAGAATCTTTGCGTGCGGTTCTTGGCTCTAAAGAACTTAATATATTTTTGCATGACCGGTTTGTATTGTTCATCAAGCCCAAGGTCAACAGTGAGCAAGGAGGCCCGGTCTGCAAAGAACTGCCTGGAATAAAGCAACGTATCTTCCAAATGATTATCCCGTACGTTTGGCCGTGGGAATGGAGCATAAATCAGATAATTGGTTGTCCGATCTTGGCGTTCCAGAAAGTATTTGGTGTAGAACTGGTTGTCCGGTTCCAGGTGATAAACTTGGGCATTCACCAGTTCCAATGTATCAATATCTTCGGCAAACTCAGCTTTGTCATCATACCAAAAGACCAACTTACGGGTATCACCGGAGAACTCGGCATTGAGTTTGTCCGTAATTTGTTTTAGGTTTAGTTCGGCCATTAACGCAAGCCTCCTTTCTGCATTAGATTTTGGCCAGTATGTTGAGCTTCTTGCCATCCGTACCGGTCTGGACTTTTTCGTAATACACATTAAAACAAGTCACTGTGCGACCCCGTTCGTTCAAGGACAAGTAAACCATTACCCACTTGGTAAATAAGCAGCCAATCTGGTTGTATATGACATACCCTATGGCCTGCCCAATTACCCCTTAATGCATGATCTTTATATTTTTCTTGCAAGGGTATTTCCGCACATAATAGCATGAGAACTTCTTTTAAGAGATGAATATCCCAATTTCTCTTTTGAATGGCCTTCAGATCTTTTTTAAATCTATTAGTATATTCCGGTATCAGCATAACTAAATACCTAAATCTTTAAACATTTCTTCTGTATTATAAAATCTGCTTTTGCCGGACTTAATAATATCCTCGCCCTCTTTCATAGCAGCAACTGTTTCAGCATTGGGATCATTAAGTTTTATCGCAAAAGGTATGCTTCCCTGTCTTACAGCCTGTCGTAAAAATATATTAATTGCAGTCGTCATATTCATTCCTAACTCAGAAAATAGCTCTTCCGCTTGTTTCTTGAGTTCTACATCCATACGGATATTTAAATTAGTTGTGTCATTCGCCATTAATTACATCTCCTTTCACTTCTTTACACTCATCGTACTATGGAAGCTTTACGGGGTCAATACGCCGTCATTATTTAATGCTCGTTATTCTACATTTTTTTGAAACTAATACCCTATAAGCATTTCCCAAAAGCAGCAGCAATCCTATCACTATCGCGGTTAGCAATTGTTTTGCCCATCGCATCATTAATCCCCAGGTCGACAGTGAGCAAGGAGGCCCGGTCGCAAGCCCCTTACTACATTAGATTTTGGCCAGTACGTTGAGCTTCTGGCCATCCGTACCGGTCTGGACTTTTTCGTAATTGACCTTCACGCCATCATCCAAATCTATAGCAATACGGGCCAGCGCCAGGTGGGCGATTTTTTCATCATATTCTTTGGTTTCTTTGAGCTGCTTGACCAGCTTTTCTTTCCGTTTGGTGGCAGCTGATACTTCACGGGCATTGGGGCTGTTTTCGATGGTTTCCTGCATTCCGGCAATCTCGCTTTCATAAATACGCTGCATCCGGTGGAGATAGTCAATACGCAGTTTGCCGATGGTATCCTCATTATAGCGATGCAGATAAACCAGAGCTTTAAAGCCGTCTGCTTTGCCGCTGTCAAACAACCAGTAAATCGGCCGCTTTTGGTAAATTTTACAATGATCCTTGAAGAAGTCTTTTAGGAAGTAATTGCTGATAACGTCACGGGAAGTGTTGCCACTGTTGCCCAGGGCTTTAGCAATAAAATCTAGGTTTTCTTCCAATGTTTCTGTACCAAAGGTCTTTTTTAAGAAAGTACAAAACAAGCCTACAATATCATCCTCAAAGTACTCCCCATCGGTGATAGGAAGAATGTTATCTTTGTCTGGGATAAAGGTGCTGTATTTGCTGTCATCCCATTCGCCACCGGCATAAGCAAGGCCATTTACATCAAGGCTGTAGCGGCCAAACATACAACCAATTGCATAGGATATAAAGGAACGGATATCACGGACAAGGTCAGCTTTACGAATAGTTACATCTTTGTCCTCAACCTCAGGTGTCAGCTCATCCTGTAAACCATAGATTTCAATGAAGATTCGGTTGAGTTCTTCTTCATTTTTCTTGAGCTGATTAAACAGTGCTTCTGCACTGCTTTCCCAACTAGCAAAAGCATCTTTTATTTTGTACTTCGATTTTTCCATAGGTGCTTCAGCATAACCTGCAACTATTTTGTAAGCTATCAACGGATGTGTAACAAAATCCCACGAAGTTTCAAAGCTATCCCAATCGCATGCAGATAATTGGATGTTCTGTTTAACCAGATTATCTACATTAATATTTTTAATAATTTTATACGGTAAATTAATAAAGTCCCCCAATTTGAAGTGAAACGTTGGGTTTAAGATTCTTGCTAAATTATCAACAATATTAGTATTAAGATATCCTAACAGTGAATAATACTGAGAATCATCAACGAAAGCAGCTGCCCCAGATGAATCAAACAAAAAGCCTTCCTCATATGCCCTAAAAGAAATTGAGCCACTACTTATATCAGACCAACTAATATGCTTTTTAAAAATATATTCTAAGTTAAAATTATGCGCCCATATACGTTTACCATCAGGATGCATTTTTGTTTGCAATTCATTACCATCAGCAAGCCAATTTACTACATATTCACGATTCCCGTACCACTTTCTGGAGCTTCCTCCTTTATTATATGGAAACCATTTTAAACAAGATTGTTTTGCTTGGCTTCGCGTATGATTGAATCCTATATCTCTGCTGCTTACTTCATACCAGAGTCTCAGGTAATAATCATTATTGCCTGTTGTAAGACCCATTCTTCCCTCTGCTATTTTGGGGATATCTTTATATTCAAACGTACCAATTATATTATCACTAACCCAGTACGCAATTGGCATTCTAGAGATTTTAGAAAAGTTTTCTTGGTTAGCTGTATGCAAATTATGTTTGTCTATAAAAGCGGATTCTTTTTCCTTCTGGCTACTATAATCCACCAATCTTACATAACTACCCTGATATTTTTTTAAATGGCTATTTCGAAATACGAATGAAGTTGTCTGAACTACTTCACCGCCGATTTCTTCAAAGGCTCTTGCACCAAGATGTACCATGTTAACTATATTTTTTCGCAGTATTTTTTCTCTAAGTTTTTCAAAGCTGGAAAGGAACATCCAAGCATGCTGGGTTATCATAGCTTGATAACAGTTTTTCTTTGTTATTTGACCGCACCTTTGAATGAATACCGCAAACAAATCGCTCTTACTATCTGGATATTCTCGTTTAACAAAATCAGATAACTTTGCCCCCATGCTACTACTGCCCATATACGGCGGATTAGTCACAACAACATCATATTTATTTGCCATCACAGCCGCAATTTCAACCAGTTGGCACAGCTGTGACTGTGTATCGTTCAGCCCTACTGTATCAAAGGTCAACTGGTCATTGACGTTCCGGCTTCCAACGAATGTATTTAACAGCGTCCAATCAAGATTTTCTATATTAAGAAAAGAGCCATATTCCTTGGCATCTGTCATTGTATCTAGAAGATGCTGTATCTGCGTCAGGGCAGAATCCTTTTCAATGTCACTCATGCCCGCTCCAAAATATTGCAGATGCCCACGGTTGATGCCATTGCTTTCCTGAATCGAGTAAACATGACATTTAGTCTCACCATTCAAAATGCGCCGATGATACTGTCTGGCCTTCATCATTACTGCAAAATAAGCCAGCTGATAAGCACGATCGTCTATATCCAACCCATACAGGTTGTTCTCAATAATACTCTTGGCGGCATCACGCCGACTATAGCCATAGCTCTCATAAATCTGCATTAGCACTTCAAAAGCGTATACCAAAATATGGCCGCTGCCCATGCAGGGGTCAACTATTTTGATATCTTCCGGCTTGATTGATTTATATTCCTCCCGAATTTGTGAGAGTTGAGCCTCAACCTCGGGTTCTTGCTCTGCTTCTTCGAGATAATACTTCCATCCAAAGTAACTGCCGTTTAGATACTCATCTGACAATCCCGAAGATGCCCGCTCACGCTCCAACCAAAGACGGCCAAGGCTGTTTTCCACCATATAACGGACAATCCAATCCGGTGTAAATAGCTGAGTAGCTGTTGGGATACGTTCCTTGGTAATTTTGACATTCTTTTTAAGCAAAGCAAAGGTCTCTTCCTTGGGCTCGGTATTGTAATACTGGTACAGCCAGCCGATAATCTCGACCTGGCCTTCTTTCGCCACATTGAAGTCATCCTCGGCTATATCATGCACCAGATGATAAACCACTCCGTCCTGATCAGTGAAGGATACATTTAGCAAAAGCTCGGTGTAGTCATGGGTTTTCTCAAACAACTCCGGCAAAATGGCGTTTAGCGCGTTACATTGCTTAATAAAAAGCATACGGAAAAGCTCGTCCAACTGATTATCACTTTTCAGCTGCATAATCCGGTCTTTTTCATATGGGGTATAATCTAGCTCAGCATCCATGGGATTGGTAATTAAATCAGGTTCGACTTTATTGCTGCTTTCGGAGGACAGTACTCGAACATGCGTGGGGAGATAGTCGTTCACCTCCGTAAAACGCACCGCAATCAGCCGGTTGAACCAGGTGTAGGCTACTTCTTCAACCACATTTTGAAAGGCAGTTTTATAATCTGTCTGGCCGGCCTTCCGCTGGATTATCTCTGCCAACTTTTTGCGCTGTTCTATTTCAACACCGGTGATGGAGTAAGGTTCCCTGGTACCAATATCGAAAAACTGAACTACCTGTGTAGACTGCGGCAGGGGACTTTTAACTTCACTGTCGGTGATGCCAAGCAGTCCGGCTTTATATGTAATCTCTGCAATGAGCTTGTTTCTGGCCCATATGGCAAAATTTTTAACCGCTGTTTTATTCATTGCACTTGCTCTCCTAAAATTCAATATTTACGATGGTATCCTCTTCCAGCTCTTTTAAAATCCGTTCTTTCAGAGCAGCCATATATTTTTCAACGTCTTCGGCAGTTTCAATGCGCCAAGAAGAAGAAACGCTGATAGTTTTGATACTAATATTTTTCTTTTTCTTCATTTTAGGCTTAGGCTGAGGAACAACGATTTTGCCACCATTTTGCCCATATTTCACCCGTACGTCCTTCACACTCTGAGCTGCAAGCAATTCGTCCTTTTTGTCCATCTCATTGAGCAAACGTACTTTTAGGGCATCAGCTTCCACTTTGATATTCTGCAAAGTCGCCACATTATTACAATGAGTGGCCTTATCATGAAGTTCATCAAAAAGCTTGATGAAGCGCTCTCTGAACTCAGCCTTGTAAGTTTTGGTGTTTAAAAGTTCAAATACCCTGGCTTTGGCATCATCAATGGCTGCAATAATCGGAGCTACCATGCTTTCCAGGACACCGGCGTATGCCTCGTTAAAGTTATCCAGCAGTTCAGGGAGTTTGGGTATGTCACTGTAAGGCGCATCTTTATGCAAAATAGCTTTTACCGCAGCGACATATTCTTCAACTTTTTCATCCACAATAAAGGTCTTGCTTTCATCATAAATTTTCATTAAACGCAATGCACGTTCAAATATAGTCTTCTGTTCACCGGCAAAGAACGATTTAACAGGCTCATAATCCTCAGCAAAATCAAGGTAATCATCTTTGTCATGATTAATTTTTTGGAAGAATTCCACCGGGGACAGAATCTGGATGACCCCGCGGAGTAAACCCTTACCGGTTGCAACAGTCTTTTTACCGGGCAGATTTTGGCTGTTATACATGATTTCAAATTTCTCCAGCTCGTTGAGCATAGTCTGGCTGTAGCTTTGGAAGGAACGCATCATAGAATCATCGTCATCGTGGATACTGGATACGCCAAATAACTCCTTCATAACTTCACGAACAGCCTTTTTCTGTTTATCTGTGGCTTTTTCCCGACGTTCGACCAGCAGCTTTTCAACGTATTCTTTCTTAGTAATATAACGAACGATTTCATCCCCGGTTTTATTGAGCAGGGTAACCGTGCTGCCATTCACGGTCAATGTAATATCGCCGTTTTTGAATAGCTTGGCCACCAACCATTCCACATCATCTTCCACAAAACCGTAAGGGGCTTTCATGAAGCGATCCATTAAGCTTTTCATGGAAGTTTTCATGTGCATGGAGGAATTTCCTCCAATATAATTAAGCATGTCATTCAGGGCATGAATATTGGGTTCTGTGCCACCTTCCAGCGTCAGGGTCAGTTGTTTTGTATTATTAAACAAAGCTTTGATGTTAGCTTCACTCATTGCTACGTCAATATAAGGCAGTTTGTGATACACCGTGGCAACCAGACGGCCAAGGGCATCGTTGATTCTGACGGTGACACCTTTTGCGCCTATTGGCGCTTTGTCACCGTTGACATAAATATCTGCGTTCTTCATGGCCTCAATTAGAAATAGCTTGGCGTTTGCGCCTCTTTCCCGCATTTCCACCCGCTTGGCTTCTTTGATCTGCTCAAATTTAACCAGTGCATTATTAGAAGATGCAAATCGCAGGTATTTTTCAATTTTCAGCGCACTTGTCATTTCGTTTAAAAATGCAGCGTCATTGGGCAACACGACCAGAACTTCCCTGCCCTGTCCGGACATCAGACGCAGAGTTGTTTCCTGTGCCCCATAATCGGAATTTGGGGTCAGTACCCGCACACCAATATCGTGGTTCTGGTTGGCCTTATAATGACGGTCGTCGACAATTTGATTAAAGGCAAAACTATACCGTCCATTAAAGGCAGGATAGCGATACTTTTTACCGCTGAAAATATCTTCAAAAATCAGCTCAGAAACCTTGCCGAGAACCTCGGACATTTCCACGTGCTGGTTTTCAATTTCACGGTTGATTTCCTGTTCTTCATCCGTTAGGAAGACATAGATGTCGCCGTTCTTTTGCACCAGCATCTGGCGGACCAGAATTTTAAGAGCTTCCTCAACCTGCTTTTTCAAAGCAATGCGGTCGGTGTCAATATCAGGAATCATGAGACTGGTGATATTATCAATGTTGGCGGTAATCTCTTTGACGTATTTAATCATAAAGAGGGTTTTCAGGACGTTAACATTGAAGCAGTCAACTTCATGGTCGGGATTAATGAAGTCATTGTCCAGCGCTCTGGAGATAACCCCCTTATGGCTGTGGTCCAGGAACTGGTGCAGCGCATCGTAGAAGACATTGAAGGGAATCATGGCGCCGGACTGCTCATGCATAAGCTTCATGGCAGATTCCTTGAACAGGGCAATCATGGAGCGCTCTCCCTCGGACAAATGCTTGCCGGAAGCCCCGTGGGTTCTGATGGAGGTCAGGACACCGGCCAGCAGGTTAAATTGATAAGGCACAAAGGGGTAAACGGCAGCAAAGTCATCATCATCGGAATATAGTTTTTTCTCTACACCATCATTGAAAACTATCAGGTTTTTAATGATAGTTGCTTTTTGCTCGTAAAGCAATCTCAGTGTTTGTTCAGCAGTAGCCGTTTTAGCCAAAATTCTCTTCTTAATCACTTCATCCACGTTGGCTGATGAAAGAGACAGACGGGTATCAAAACGCCCGGTAATTTTTGAGAAATCATTGCCCTTCGTTTTGGTAACGGAATCAATATCCTGCTGGCTGGTCACTACGATCCAGACTTTACCCCGGCAAGCCGTACCCAGGTCTTCGGTAACGGTTTGCAGGTTAAGCATTAGTTTAGAATCATCTCCTATGTACTGGCCGATTTCATCCACTAAAAAGACGATGTGGTGATTATGGCCTTTGCGGTCAAGATATTCTTTGACCATTTTGGCAAAGTCTTCTATGCTAATCCGATAAGGTTCGGTTGCTTTTTCACACCAGTTTCGGGCGGCTGATTTACTCATAAAGCCCATTTCAGACAGAACATCCACAATACTATCCTGGATGAAATCAAACTTATGCCTGGATGCTTCCCATGTGCCGCCAAAATCTTTTTTAAATAGTTGCTTGAATTCTTTATAGCGATCTTTTTCAGTAAGCTGTCTTTCCAGGTCAGCCAGGAAGGGAATGGAGCCACAGAAACCCTGCATTTCATTGAACACTTTCAAAAAAACAGAGACAATGGCATCCTTATTATGTTTGCCGGTTATTTCACTCTTGGAGTCAATGTTAAACAGGATAACATCGGTAGATACACCGGCAGCCAGTTTCATGTCGGCCAGAACCATTGGATCGATTATCTTGTTGTCCTCGACAAAATAGTCCAGGGCTTTCTTACCGTTCACTTCTTTGTTCTCCAGCAGGTAGGACAAAATTTTCAAGAAGTGCGATTTACCACTTCCGAAGAAACCGGAAATCCAAACGCCCATTTTATCGGTGTAACCGTTGATGCCTTTCTTGTAGCTTCCAAAAAAATCTGCAAAGTGTTTTTGCAGTTCTCGTGTCACAACATATTCTTCCAGTTCCTGCCGGATATTTTCATCGTCGGCCTGACCGACTTTGATTACGCCTTTAATATCTCTGTCAATCCGCTTGACAAACATATCTTTAATCAGCATATCTATTCTCCTTTTAATCAACGAGCCTAAATGCTCTGTAATAATTGCCGTCTTTGATTTCTGAAAACAGGACCAATTCCTGCCCGTCATATTTGCCCGGATAGAAAAGTACCACCGGCACTCGATCGATCACCTGATGAAGGTTATTGAGAACTTTATGTGAACGGAGAAGAGGGTAGCATTTTCCTATCCCAACTAAGAAAATAACTGCATCCCCGGGCGTATGTTCTTGAATATACTGAACAATCAGGTTGTTTTCATCATTAAATTGCAGGAGATTTCCCACAGCCTTAACGACCCGTTCCAGGCCCTTTTTCTTTTCAAACTTGAAGCATTGTTCCATGAAGCCTTCCTTTTCCAAAAGGTCGATAATAATATCATAAAGGTCATAAACAACAAGCTCGAATCCATCGGTACCTTTAGCGTTTTTGGCTTTCATGTATGCAATTCGTTCCCTGACCATTAGTTCTTTGTCCGCAGGGTAATCGAAGACATAATAGCCAACTTCATTGCCAAGCCCTTTGTTTTGCCGAAAACTCTCAGTTTTAATCTTGCGTTCCGCTCCATCAAGTTTTTCTTCCAAACTGCGCATTTATCTCACTCCCGTCAACGCATGGAGCGTTATTTCCATACGATTTGCCAGCAGGCAGTTTTCCAACGATTTATCCAAGATTGGTTTCAAGATTTTTCTATTTCCGATTGCCCGGTTTATGATACCGGCTTCCATAAGCATTGTCTTATAGCAAGTGCTCAAACGTTTTAAAGTGTAGTCCGTCCAGCTGGCCACTTTCTCACTTTGCAATTGCTTGTTTTTGAAAAAAATACTAAAGTCTCTGTCAGTCAATTCATTGTCACCGATAATCAATTTTTCACGGTAGACTTCGTATATAAAATCAAAAAATAAACTGTCGCTCTGCATCACAGCTGTCAGAACAATTATTTTTTGATTTGCGATATCACATCGCTCAAATAATTGATAAAAAGACTTGTCTATGTTTTTTACACGAGAAGACACCGCATTGAATATTTGAATTGCCCTTGCCTGTGTCGGGGCTGAGAAGATATTTTCTTCTAAATTCAAAGTCTTGATTTCATTTAATGTTTTGCCGCTGTTAAGCAGGTTGACCACCTTGCGAAACTCGGCAAACCAGAAGGATCGCTTCACTGCTCCTGCGCTGTATTCTTTTCTCGTCATGTCTCCTTCACCAATGTTTTCCATATATTATCCTTTAGGATTTGCTGTTTTATACTCAGGGCTTTCTACTATCTCAACAATATCGCCAAAGTCACAATTCAATTGGCGGCAAATCTTTACTAAAACTGCCATCGAAACGAATTCGTTATTTGATAACTTTGTTAAGGTGTTAGGACTGATGCCGGTCATTTTTCGAAGCTCAGTTTTTTTAATGCCTTTATCTATCAACAACTTAAATAATTTGTTGTAGCATACCTCCATAAGCTTACACCTCTAATTTTTTTATATAGAAATCCTACGTTATTATTATAGCACATTACTCTTCCATTTATAGTCAATATGTATAATAATTTGAGATTTTCTCGCATATTCTGTGAAGCAAATCGGAACCTACAGCCCAAACCAATCCAAAAGACGATCTTTTGATTCTTTAATTTCTTGGGATAAAAAAATAAGGTACAACCGCAGCTATACCATTGCCCTGATCTACAAAAAGTTTGATAACTATGTTAAAGTAGTGCTGATACTGGCAGGTTTACTATTTATTCCAATCTCTTTTGGTGCCCGGTTGACATTGCTGATTTTTCGTTATAATATTTATTTAAATAGGGAATACAAGAACCAATTAACAGTTTGCGTTGCCTCGACCCGCCGGGGTTTAGGTTTGGCCCTTAAAACTACTGTAATAGTTTTAAGGGCTTTTACATTAACCTCGATTAGTCATTTGAACAACGAGGGTTAGGAAAAGTATTACCGCAATGATAACTTGTATAGTATCACTTATGGCAATCACCCTACCTCACCCCCTTTCATTGGAATACTATTATTCCCGGTAGGTGAGGTCTGTTTAGTTAGTTATGTATTCCCTTTGTTGATTATACCATATATATCCTTATATTTCCTCTCTTTTTGCGAGTGAACTTTCCTGGTTTCTGATGATGACACCACCCGGTATATATATCTATCTGCATGTTACAAAGCCAGCAAAGAGAAAGACTCCCCAAAAATTCAGCGAACTAATGGGAAGTCTTTAACTAAAACAATTCCTATGTTACCTTTCCGTTACCTTTGCGGCTTCATAAACCACGCAAACCCTTATATTTTCAGGGGTTTTTGGTGCGTTTTACATCATGCCACCCATTCCGCCCATGCCGCCCATTCCGGGAGGCATGCCGCCGCCGCCCTTGTTATCTTCGGGCTTTTCAGCCACCAGTGTTTCAGTGGTCAAGATCATGGCCGCGATGCTGGCTGCGTTTTGCAGCGCGGAGCGAGTAACTTTAGCCGGGTCAACGATACCGGCATCGATCATATTCACATATTCACCGGAGAGAGCGTTAAAGCCCACACCTGCTTCAGCAACCCGTACTTTTTCAACAACAACGGAACCTTCCATACCAGCATTGCTGGCAATCTGGCGCAGGGGCTCTTCCAATGCCCGGCGGACAATGTCTACACCCACTTTTTCATCCATGGTCTCCGTAGTCAGATCAGTCAGAGCGTTAATGCCCTGCACATAGGCCACGCCACCGCCGGATACAATACCTTCTTCAACTGCGGCCCTGGTAGCGTTCAGAGCGTCCTCAATACGCAGTTTCTTTTCCTTCAATTCGGTTTCAGTAGCAGCACCAACCTGGATAACAGCCACGCCACCAGCCAGCTTGGCCAGGCGCTCCTGCAGTTTTTCCCGGTCGAAGTCGGAAGTGGTTTCTTCAATTTGCTTCTTAATTTGGGTTACCCGGGCGGTAATATCATCGGTACTGCCGGCACCACCCACGATGATGGTTTCTTCTTTCTTAATACGAACCTTGGAAGCCCGACCCAGCATGGTGATATCGGCTTTATCCAGCTTTAAGCCCACTTCTTCGGAAATCACGGTGCCGCCGGTCAGAATACCGATATCCTGCAGCATGGCCTTGCGGCGATCGCCAAATCCGGGGGCCTTGACAGCCACGCAGGTGAAAGTGCCGCGGAGTTTGTTCAGCACCAAAGTAGCCAGCGCTTCACCTTCAACATCTTCAGCAATGATGACCAGGGCTTTGCCGGACTGTACAACTTTTTCCAGCACCGGCAAAATGTCGGCCACTGCGGAAATCTTACGGTCAGTGATTAAAATATAGGGATCATCCAAATTAGCTTCCATTTTATCGGTGTCGGTGATCATGTAGGGGGATATGTAACCCCGGTCAAAATTCATCCCTTCTACAACTTCCAGGGTGGTACCGATACCTTTGGATTCCTCAACAGTAATTACACCGTCTTTACCCACTTTTTCCATAGCGTCGGCAATCAGGTTGCCAATGGAATCATCGTTGGCAGAGATTGAAGCAACCTGGGCAATGGCAGACTTGCTTTCCACAGTTTTAGCGGAACCTTTAATGGCATCCACTGCTTTTTCAACGGCCTTTTCAATGCCCCGCTTGATAATCATAGGGTTGGCACCGGCGGCTACGTTTTTCAAACCTTCCCGCACAAGGGCCTGGGCCAGCAGTGTGGCAGTAGTGGTACCGTCACCGGCTACATCGTTAGTTTTAGTGGCCACTTCTTTAACCAGCTGGGCACCCATATTTTCAAACGGATCTTCCAGTTCAATTTCTCTCGCAATGGTCACGCCATCATTGGTAATCATAGGCGAACCAAATTTTTTCTCCAACACAACATTGCGGCCTTTGGGACCCAGGGTAACCTTAACCGCTTCAGCCAGCGCGTTTACGCCCTTTTCCAGCGCTTTACGGGCATCTTCGCGGAAAATAATTTCTTTACCTGCCACTTAAACTTACCTCCTTCAATTGTTGATATATAATCATTAAAGAACTTGCCAGTGATTGTTGCTACAGCGCATTACTCAATGACGCCGAGGATGTCCATTTCCCGCAGGATCAAGTACTCAACCTCGTCGATTTTAATGTCATTGCCTGCATACTTGGAAAACAGCACCTTGTCCCCTGCTTTCAGGTCAATAGCTACGCGCTGCCCGTTATCCAACAGACGGCCTGAACCCACGGCCACTACTTCACCTTGCTGCGGCTTTTCCTTGGCCGTATCCGGCAGCACAATACCGCTTTTGGTTACTTCTTCGCTGGGCAGAGGCTTTACAACCACCCGATCGCCTAAAGGTCTTATCACAAAAACCCCTCCTTAATATTATTTTGATAAAGTATTGAGCGGTTTTATTTATTGTTAGCACTCATTGGAGCCGAGTGCTAATACCCAAGTAATATAATATAGAACGAGCCAACCAAAAGCAAGTATTTTTTCACAAGAAATTACCCTTATTTTTAAAAAAAAGGACAATCTTTTAAATATTGCTCGGGCTTTCTCCTTCTATATTGTAATTAAAGCCTATTTTTATTAAAACACCTAGAAATATTTTCCCACAATTAAACTGGTTTTATACGGTAATATTTCAAAAAATTCGGCATTACGCTTATTTTAGGCCGTTACACGTGTATCATCATCTTAACAGCTATCCCGCGCTGCCGCAATCTTGTGCCTGCCCGGTGAGTATCTCCAGGCCGTGGGGCAGTGCAGGAAGAATTGCTTCCAGGCACTCCCGCACGCCTTTAGGGCTGCCGGGTAAATTAACTATAAGGGTACTATGCCTGATACCCGCCACTGCCCGGGAAAGCATGGCCCGGTTGGTTTTTTTCATACTTTCCAAGCGCATAGCCTCGGCCAGGCCAGGTGCCTCACGATGGATTACCGCCCGTGTGGCCTCGGGAGTATTATCCCTCGGGCTAAAACCCGTGCCCCCGGTGGTAATAATAAGATCAAGCCGGCCACGGTCAACTAAATCAATCAGTGTTTCCACGATGGTGTCATAATCATCGGGGATAACGCGGTACTCTGCTACCGTCCACCCCTGCTGCGCCACCAATTCCCCGATTACTCCGGCGCTGCGGTCCTCGCGTTCGCCCCGCGAACCCTTATCGCTCATAGTTAAAATTGCCACTTTGAACACTTTATAAGCCTCCTTATGTTACACATCATGTACGTCGCTCCTTGGCTTAATAATCATTGATAAACGTTATTGGACATAACATCCTTTTACCTCGACTTTCAGTTTAAGCACCAACATTGACCTTTTACCACCAACTACTTTCAATAGGCGGGTTATAAAATCTGAAAACGAAAAAATATATTGCATTGTTTATATCCAAATATGTACAATTGGGTTATCAAACTTTTGGAGGGATAGCTTTTGACTGGTCAAACACCTGTAACAATTGAAAAAATATCCGGCCACGACCGCACCTGCACAGAAGACGTGGTCGTCCGGGAAACAGCCATAACCCTTTATTTAAATAACACTGAGCTGGTTACGTTAATTTGCTCCCCCATGAACTTGCGTGAATTATGCTATGGCTTTCTATTTGCCGAGGGCATTATTGCCGGAGCGGATGACATTGCCGGTTTTTCTCATAATGAGGCCGACGGCTTGGTCTGGGTGGAAACCCGACGCCCGGTGCAAGCCGAAAAGAATTTCCTTAAGCGGCACGTAGCCTCCTGCTGCGGGAGGGGTCGGGCTTCCTTTTATTTTGTTAATGACACCGGCATCGCCCCCGTAGCAGCTGAGCTGCGCATTTCCACCACCGCCATTGTGGCCCTGCGCAAGGAAGTAGAGCACCGCTCCGCACTATTTGCTGCCACAGGAGGCGTGCACGGGGCTGCCCTCAGTGACGGTGAACAGATCCTTTGCTTTTTTGAAGATGTGGGCCGCCACAATGCGCTGGACAAAATTACCGGCTGGTGCTTATTGCATGGGATAACAACCCGGGATAAGGTGCTGCTTTTTTCCGGGCGGGTATCCTCGGAAATACTGGTTAAATCAGCCCGCCTGGGTGTACCCGTGATTATATCCCGCTCCGCCCCTACGGATCTGGCCCTTGAACTTGCTCGTCAGCTAAACATAACCGTGGTGGGTTTTGCCAGGGGCAACAAGATGAATATTTACACCCTGGGGGAACGGATTGTATAAGCACCGGTTGCACCAGTTTGGAGAGCCGCTCTGCCACTACCCCCGGCTGTCGTACATTATTTTGCCACAGTCCCTCAGGTCGTAGCCGCCCAGGCTTTGGACTTCCTGCTGAAAGGCGGGTTCGGCGATTACCTCTAACAGCCGCTTTATGTACGGAGTGTCATAGTAAGCACCTGGAATACATAAATCGTAACGTTCCTCGACCACGGGTACAAAGTCCAGACCCAAGGCCAGGGCCGCGGCCCGTATGCCCATGCCGGCGTCGGCCGATCCCGAGGCTACCGCCGCAGCCACGGCCATATGAGTGTATTCCTCACGCTCGTAACCCTTGATTTCGTCGGGATTAATGCTCTGCTCTTTAAGTTTGAAATCAAACAAAATGCGCGTGCCTGCACCACGCTGCCGGTTAATATAACTAAGACCCCGGGCTGCCAGATCCCTCACCCCTTGAATGTCGTGGGGATTACCGGGTGCTACTATCAAACCCTGCTCCCGGTGCACAAGATTGACTAAAACAACAGGTTGATCGGCCAGCAGTCGCTTAATGTAGGACACGTTATAATCGCCGGTTTGCTCGTCCAGTAAATGGGTTCCGGCACAGTGGGCCTCACCCCGCTTCAAGGCGCTCAATCCTCCCAGACTGCCCACATGGGCCGATGAAAGGGTGGCGAAGGGATATTTTTGGCGCAGGTGGTTGGCCAGCACATCCAGGGCGATATCGTGACTGCCGATAATCACCGTTGTCTCTCGCACTTCCTCCAGCGGGCGCATCAATTCCACCGACACGGACTGCCCGGCGTTGTAACCCTCAGAAAGCCTGGGCACCCGCAGCATACCATCGGCCCGCACCATCGACATAATCACCCCGGCTCCCCGGGAAATAGCCGTGGCAATGATTTTATCCCCTACCTGGCCGAGTTTGACCCGGACAAATTCTTCTGTGCCCATAGGAGATACAATTTTACGGGATACTATGGCACTGGTCTTTTCCCGGGCGGGTGGCACCGCTCCCAGCTTGCTATAAATAATGGGCTTGACAAACAGCTCGGCTGCCAACACCGCAGATACCGAGTAACCGGGCACTCCCACCACCGGCTTGCCCGCCACCTCACCCAGCACCACAGGCTTACCGGGCTTGATGGCAACCCCGTGGGTGAGCACACGCCCCAGCTCGCCGATAAGCTCGGCGGTAAAATCCTCCCGTCCAGCAGATGAACCCGCGTTAATCAGCACTACGTCATACTCCGATACCGCTTCCTGCAGCCGCGCTTTCAAAGCCTGGTAATCGTCGGCGGTAATTTCCCGGCGCCGGGGGGCCCCGCCCCATTCAGCCACCATTGCGCCCAGCACCCGGGTGTTATATTCAATAATATCTCCGGGCTGAAGTTGCACTCCGGGCTGCACCAGCTCGGTACCTGTTGGCAAAAGCGCCACCTTGGGCCGGGGATGCACGGCAATTTCCGTCAACCCGCCGGCCAATATGCCGCCCAAGTCGACAGGGCGCAACCGGTGGTTGGCGGGCACAATCATTTCGGTAGCTACCACATCCTCGCCAATCACCCTAACATGCTGCCAGGGCACCGCTCCGGCAGTAATTTCAAACACGCTTTCTTCAATAAAATGCACGTCCTCAATCATAATAACGGCGTCGCACTCCGGCGGCAGGGGATCCCCGGTATCCACCACAGCTGCTCGGGGACCCAGGGACAGCTTTTTAGGAGTGGCATCGGAGGCGCCAAAAGTGTCCGCAGCCTTTACCGCCACTCCGTCCATCGCAGCAGCGTGGTAATGTGGCGAAGAAGTTCGGGCATATACCGGCGCTGCGGTCACCCGGCCTGCCGCATCCTCCACCGCTATAAACTCACTGGGGCCCGGGGCAAGTGCACCAAGCCCGGCCAGATAATCAAGGTATTCCGCCAGCGCCTTATCCAGCGGCTTGTCCTCCAAGTAAACGTCCCTTTTCATTGTTTCACTCCGTTCGCCCAAAATAATGCATTGGTTTTTTTCGATAGAATAGCCTACAAACCATGTGTAATTTGCAAACAATTTGCAAACAACAAATGCAATTGCATCTTTCGCAAATAACTTTCAACTTTTCAACACTGGATCCGTTTAGGTGTAACAGTCAAATCCAACCAGACAATACATTTATCTATACACAAATCCGGTGGTACCTCACTCACTGTTTGCACTATATTATCGGAGCTATTGTTCGATGTGCCTTGTTCATGCTTCGTATGAATTTAAATTTAAAAGCATAGCTAAATCCAAAGCCCCGCTGGAACCTTAAACATAGGCTAAAGCTTAAAACTGATAGCCCTTCGTTAAAGGAGCCTTATTGTCTGCGCCTTATTGCCTTATTTATATATACAACTACTATGGTTAGTTTAAGAAAGTTTAAGCCTGACCCCATTAAAACAGCTTGACTTCGATATTTTCACCGGCTTCGATGCCTTCTTTTTCAGCAGGTATGCGGGCCAGACCATCTGCCTGCACCATTGTGCTGATCAGGCCTGATTTACCCAGCACGGGGTCAGCGATGACCTCGCCGTTTTCCTGATACAAACGGACCCGCAGATAGTCCTCCCGCCCGGCGGCTGAACGCATATTGCGGGTCAGCCGGGCACGTACGGGAAATTCCAGTTGATCCCGCAGGTAAAAGCCATACTTTAAAAGAGGTGTTACCAGCAGGTCAAACACCACCATTGCGGATACCGGGTGGCCGGGCAATCCGAATACCGGCTTGCCGTCCACCACAGCTCCCACCGTAGGCTTACCGGGCTTGATGGAAATGCCGTGAAACAGCACCCCCGGTGAGCCCAGGGTATCCAGCACCCGGGCCGCCACGTCCCTTGCGCCCACCGAGCTGCCGCCCGATAGCAGCACCAGATCACATTCAGCCAGCGCTTGCCGGAGCCTGTCCAAAAGCAATTTAAAATCATCCCTAATAATACCGTAAATGCAAGGCTGGGCACCGGCGGCGGCCGCCTGCCCATACAATGCGTAGGAATTAATGTCCCGCACCTGGCCTGGCCCGGGCTGCTCCCGGGTCTCCACCAATTCGTCGCCGGTGGATATTATACCCACCCGTGCCGGCATGAACACCGGCACATCGTCCACACCAACCGCCGCCAACAGCCCCAGATCCTGGGGCCTAAGTATGTGCCCCCGGGGCAGCACCCCGGCCCCAGGGGCGATATCTTCACCGGTGCGCACTATATAATCCCCCGGCGCCACCGGCCTGGTCACCCCGATGGTCATGTCATCGAGCTCTTCGGTATATTCCAGCATCACCACCGCGTCCGCTCCGGGCGGCAGCATACCCCCGGTGGGTATACGCCAGGCCTGTCCAACCCCGACTACGCCTGCGGTTCCGGCATCCCGCCCCATAAGCACTTCACCGGTTACGTCAAGGTAGGAGGGAAGGCTTTCCGTGGCCCCGAAGGTATCCCGGGCCCGCACAGCAAAGCCATCCATGGTAGAGCGGTCAAAGCCTGGAACCGCATCCACAGCCACCAAGTCTTGTGCCAGCCGGCGGCCCAATGCCTTGAGCAGTTGTACTTGCTCCACCGGGCAGGTAGTCTTGATATGCCCTCCCAACAGTTCCCGGGCCTCCCGCACCGTCCGGGCCTGAAACAGTTCACCCATAAAAATACCTCCAAACGCTTATCATCCTAGACCTAGATAGTAGTCCCATAGACGGCTCTCCAGGCACCCGACCGGCAACCCGGTTATGTTAAGTAACAAGCCGTATAACTACTGCGCTATCTTTTAGTCGAAGCAGCCCAACTCACAGCCAAAAAGCTTAATTTTAAGTTCATCCGCCATTTTGCCTATTTCCCGGGGCGCGACACCCAGATCAGCGGCAAGCTTTCTGGCTGCGGTGCAGCTCAGTCTGCCGTCCTTGGCCGCGTTTTGTACGGCAATTTTAATTTCTTCATTATTTTTAGTCATTTCTACCTCTCCTTTCAAACTTGCATGGCATCTGCCACTTGCTTGTTGCTAAATTTAAGACCACCTCGAGGTGACAACTCATACTTAGGCAACATTTCCAACCATTTCGTCCTGCTTTAATAAACATATTGTCATTATAAAGATACCCTTTATGACTATATTGTGCAACAGATTTAATTAACTTAACCGATAAAAAAATCCTGCTGGCGTTAAATTAACACCACAGGACTTAGTCTTGCTACACCGAACAGACACATAGCCAAACTGGTTTATAAAGCCCGCCTAACCGTAAAAGCTACTCCAAGCCGTGGAATTTCCGGCTCAATAAAAGCCAGAGCTAATTACCTGCATCCCCGGGCACTGAGTTATTTTGTTCCTTGGATGTTTTCACCAAGCCAAGTATGACCCTGTACGGGCCGGGGGTACCCGGCGGTACAAAGGCCACCCGGTCACCGGGGTGTACTGTGCGATCCAGCGGTCCGGCTAGACCGTTAATAAAAACTCCCTCTATTTTCTCCCGGGGCAAGTCCATGCGCCGGGCCAGCTCTTCGGCAGTACATTCACCATCCAGGGGCACCTGCACGGGAAAAGGCCAGCCACGCTGGTCAAATATCTCTTTAAGAAAAGAAAAACCTCTAACCTCAACCATATCATTATGCACCATCACCACAAATCACTCCCCTAAAACACAACTACCATTTTATTAAGTGTGGTTATTATATCATACTATAAATACCATTTACCAATACAGGGTAACAAGTTTAATTGATACCCTTTTATGGGGTTATTTTCATCAATATGTTTTATGTTGACACCCCCGATCTTCATATTAAAAAAATGTCCATTATTGGTGCCAAACTAAATCATTTAACTTTCAACTTTCAACACCCGGTACCACTTCGTCCCTTATTTGCATTGACTTGCGCAAATCAAAATCTCGGGCCAGCCAGCGAAAGCCGAACTGCAGCAGCGCCAGGTCATTATCTTTGATCCTTTGCGCCGTCTTCCCGTCCACCCCGAAGGTGCTTAGAAAACTACTTTCAAATACATAACGGCGGAACATATCCAGATCATAGCAGGTCATGTAAAACATTTCCCGTATATGTTCATCCAGGGCAGGCATCCCGGTAAAACTTAGGTTCTGGGGGATTTTATCAAATTCCTGCTCCAGTTCACCGTAATTATCATTACCCTGGTTTTGCATCCACTCATCCACTGTCCACTCCCTGTCCTCCAGCAAGCCATGGCAGTGGTCACTATCAAAGGCAAACCCGTACTTGTTTTCACCTCGTATTTCTACCGGAGCCATACGACAGGACCAGGGCCTTTCATCGTAAACCGAGCAGCCCCGTTCTGTGACAAAGGGACATACCAAGTCGGCGTCTTCCCGCATTTTGATAATCACCAAGGGGAACCTAAGCCGACCGGGCTGAAGTCTGGTGGTATAACGCTGCAAAAATTCTCCGGTACTCAACCCCAGCTTTCTGCTCATACGCAGAACATCATAGGGCGAAAGAAATATATTGATATCCCGGCAGCACCGGTTAAAGCATGCCAATTTTTCATGGCACAAAAATCGAAACTTGGCATCCCCGGCAAACTCAGTATGCCTACCCTGTGGCAGTTGCCGGTCGGTTTTTGACGATTGATTAAGCATAATATCACCTCACAATATATAGTGGTAAATGATTATCAAAATTATATTCGGGAATAAATCTTACTCACCTGCTCACGAGCTGCCTGTAGAGACAGACCCAGCAGAAGCACTATCACCAGCGCAATCACAAGGCCGGCAGTAACACCCGGCCAGCTCCAGTAGTGCCACAAAAAGCCCAGCCCGGTGCTGCCAAAGCTGCCCCCTACGTAATAGCACACCAGATACAGACCCATTGCGCTGGCCTTAGACTGCCTGGCTTGTTTATTTACCCAGGCGCTGGCCGCAGCATGAACGGCAAAGAAACCAAAACAAAAGGTTAAAAGACCAATGACGATTATCCACAGTGAGGGTAAAAGCAGCACCACCACCCCGCACAGCGCAATCAGTGCCCCCAGAACCACGGCCAGCCGGCTGCCCGCCACATCAATAAAACGACCCGATAAAGTGGAACTTACCGTGCCTGCAAGGTACGTCATAAACAGCCAGCCCACAGCGGCGGGCGAAAGATTATAAGGGGCCGCGCTCAGGCGAAAGGTTATATAGTTAAAAATACCTACAAAGCAAAACATGCTAAAAAAGGCAATTCCGTACCCTTTTAGCAAGGTGACATTTTTTATATGTGACCACATGGCCACTACCGCGGTGCGCAGACCCGCGGAGCGGGGTTTAAAGTGAGTGGACGGGGGCAATAAATAGTAAAACAGTATCACTCCCACCACACCTATAATGCCCATCACCATAAAAGAAACCCTCCAGGAGTAGGACTCGGCCATGATACCGCTAATCACACGACCGCCCATGCCGCCGACGGAATTACCACTGATATACAATCCCACCGCCAACCCCAGCGCCCGGCTGTCAAACTCTTCACCCAAGTAAGCCATTGCCACCGAAGGCAGTCCGGCCAGAAGAAATCCTTGGGCAATACGTATCAACAATAGCTGGTTAAATGATGAAATAAAAGGTGCCAGCAATACCGGCACAGCTGCCAGGGCCATTGTCCAAAACATCACCGGGCGGCGCCCCACGGCATCGGATATGGTTCCCCAGAAAAGCATGGCCACGCCAAGGGAGAATATGGCCAGTGATATCGTCAGGCTGGATGCTGCGGGGGAAACTCCGAACTCGTCCACCAGCAGCGGCAGCAGGGGTTGGGTAAGATATAAATTGGCAAAGGTAAGAAATGAAGCGATAAAAAGCGCCAGCGAGGCCCTTCTGAACCCCGCTGTACCCGGTAAAAAACGCTGGCCGGGCGCCGTTGTTTGCACATTAAAGCTGTAGTCGTTTGACAGCCGGGCCATTAATGAGTACCCCCCGTTGTATTTTGATTACACTTTACCATTATACATCTTACATTTCGCACTCTCAAGCAAGTCCCCCGAGATAAGCCCGAAGACTTGTCCCCAAAGCTTCATTTGCGCAAATGTTTTTGATCTATTTATTTGGGACTTAGTATTTAATTCCCGGTTTCTACGACAAAATACCAACTGCCGATTGGTCTTTGCCCACTTGGTCGCATAATTGTCGTATTAAGTCCACGGTTCCATTGAGGCGCAAAAAATCATCTGCCATCTGTTCACTCGCCGGGAAAAAGGCCGCCACCTCCCGATTATTTATAATCAGTGCCCGACCCGGCTGTGCATCGTAAAGCATATCGTCTGTAATGTCAATAAACAGGCGGGTATAAGCAGGCTTGCCCTGGGACGATTTGATCACCGACTGCATATACAGGTAACTGCCCCAGGGCACTTTACTCTCCCTGGTTATTTTGGAAAAATTACCGTCGCCGGCCCGGCCGGCCACTATACCGGCCAGTACCGCCGGAAAATCCAACATGTCACCGCATTTTCCCACGTGCACCATCCGTACCACCCGCCAGCACCATTGCTGGTTAAATGTATCCAGGAACAGGTCTTCATTTAACGGCATCATAATAACTACCTTTCTAAAATAATTATATGATTTCACTGTGGCTTTTAAAAAGTTTAAGCTCTTGTACTCTTCCTATCCTTAGCATGGGCGTGTATACTAATTTTCAAATTACCTTTTTACAGATTTAACTTTACCACAACTTACACAAAATATAAGCAAGCTGTAAAGACAATCCTAAAGAACAGCGCTTATTAAAAATGACATATTCAAATCAACTATCTACATTACCGACACGTCGTTTTACATAAGCACTTAGATTTTTAGCAGATTTTTCATTAATTACTTCCCCAGTTGTCCCGGCCTTGATATAATTGAATAATGACACCAATTTTTAATTTTACACATTAGTACCTCTACACAGAAATCACTCCCTTTTGAAAGTGACAATGTTAGCATCTAAAGCCTTTATTTTTTAAAAACAATCTGCTTTCACCGGAGGATACAGCCAAACCGGTGTTACAAAGCAATGATATTGTTATACTAAAGATGTCACATCACCTTGAAGGAAAGGGTAAAATATTAAAAATTTAAGGCAGGCGACCAGCGGAACATTAGCAATTAATAACCAATATATTTTAGAAAGGCGGATTTATAATGACTGGTATGGTAAGACATTTCGGTATCGGCCTTTTAATATACGAAGACATCATTGATTGGGATAACTATGAATCTAAGGTTGACCCGGTGATGAAAATGGAGTTTGAGTTCGACGGTGTGCGCAAAAAAGTATACGAGGTGATTATTGTTCCCGTTGACCGTCCATACATTGGGGTGATACTGCCCAGCTTATGGGGCAAAATACGCTCGGCCGGATTGGGCGGACATGAGATCGAGTTGGATGATGTAGATCCCCGGAGTATCGGGGTTAGCGTATATGCCCTGGATACCGCCGCTACGATATTAAATAAGATATCCACCCGCAAAATCAGCCTAAAAGAGCTGCAACTGCGCTTTTATGAATACTGGGTATAATCCAGAGTAATGGCACATAAACAGAAAATTTTTAATATAGGCACTTAATTTCCATGTATTGCAAACGTACTTAAACAGCATTTATAATATGTTCATGTTAAAAACTAAGGCTGAGCGGTATATTCCAGTGTGGTCAAGGAGGTTTTTGCATGATCCAACAGGTTATCCACGAAACACCCAGGGGAATTATATATATTGAAGGTCCATGCCCGGGTACTTACCTAGCTGAATTGACCATGAATAACAAATTAACCAATTTTCGTCCTCCTGATAAACAAAAAGAGGCGCTGATCAGGATCACCCAAATGCCCCATGGTATGATTTATATAGCCAGGCATGAAAAAGAAATAGTTGGTTACATCACTTTCCACCGACCCGATGAAATCTCCCGCTGGATTAAGCACCCCCGCGTTTTAGAATTGGGTGGTATTGAAATAAGTTCAGACTGGCGCCGCTTAAAAATTGCCGAAAGTATTTTGCAAGCAGGCTTTGCCAATCCTGTGATGGAGGATTATATTATCATTACCATGGAAATGTGCTGGCATTGGGACACCCGCAACACAAAACTGGATATTTGGGCCTACCAAAAGGTATTATGCAACCTGTTTGGCAGTGTGGGTATGAAAAAAACCCCCACTGACGATCCCGACATAACAGAGCATCCGGCCAATGTACTGATGGCCCGCACCGGGCAGAATGTCTCCCACAGCGACTTGATGCTATTTGAAAGCATGCGGTTCCAAAACAAATTTGGCAACGCAGTGAACCTGCTTTAACTTATTTTATCACTTGGAATACAGTATAGTGCCTCAGTGTCAAGATTAGTTATAGCCACCCCTTGGTTAATCAGGAGGTGGCTTTATATTTTAATTAGGTCTTGACGTAATACTTTAGTACATACAATAATTTTACAACATCTTAAACAACATTTATAATATTTGAAAAGTTAAGAAATAAGCTAAGCGGCAATATAATATACTTATTATCCTATCATAGGAATTTAGCGGTATGGTCCAGGAGGTTTATGCATGATTCGACAGATTGTCTATCATACACCAAAGGGTGTTGTATATATTGAAGGTCCCTGCCCAGGATTATATCTGGATAGATTGACCATGAATAGTAAACTTACAAATTTTCGCCCTGCTAAAAAACAAAAGGAAGCGCTGATTATGATTACCACAACACCGCACGGCATGATTTATATTGCCAGACACAAAAAAGAAATAGTAGGCTACATCACCTTCCACCGACCAGATGAAAGCTCCCGCTGGTTTAACCACCCCCGAGTTTTGGAACTGGGTGGTATTGAGATTAGCCCGGACTGGCGTCGCTTAAAAATTGCCGAAAATATTTTACAAGCAGGTTTTACCAATCCAGTGTTAGAAGATTTCATTGTTATCACTATGGAAATAAGCTGGTACTGGGATACCGGCAACACAAAACTAGATACCTTTGCTTACCGCAAGGTGCTATGCAACCTGTTTGGCAGTGTAGACATGCAAAAAATCCCCACCGACGATCCCGATATAACAGAACATCCAGCCAATGTTTTAATGGCACGTATCGGGCAAAATGTCTCTTCTGGTGATATAACTCTATTTGAAAGTATGTGCTTTCAAAATAAAGATATCAATGCAGAGAATGTGCTAAACAATTACCAATTACGTGGATTATAGTCAAGTAGTCAAGATTATTATCATTAAAGAAGTTCCTTCTCCACACTAATAACTTCAACACCATTATGGTTTTCCACAAATCGCACTACCGAGTCCAGTATGTTTTGCATGTACGACATATCGCCGCTGACAGCGCTTATGCCTACCGTGGAATATTTCCAATTGTCCTGTCTGCCAACCTCCGCTACCGATATATTAAAGCGATGTTTCAGCCTTTCCAACAGGCTTTTTAACACCTTTCTTTTGTCTTTTAGTGATTCCGCCCCGGCCAGTAATAACTCCAGGGTTAATATCCCCACAACCATTACTTATCCCTCCCCATGTTTACCGTTCTTTAAATTGTTTGGATATATGTTACCCCAAATAGACACCAATACACCGCACGCCAACAACACCAGTGGTCATATATAAGGCTGAGGTTTTATAACCCGCTATTGGCTGGAGCATGATGCCCCTTACACTACTATGGATGAACTTTAACCATAGAATGGTTGTGGCAGGTCATGTTAATCATAAGCTGTATTCCTATAGACAAGCATCCTTTACCGCACAAACCCGACAAAGCTCTGTGGAAGAGTTTGGCTCGAAAAGCAAAAAGCCCCCTTACCCAGTAGTGGACAAGGGGACCTGCAGCACGTCAATAATCAAGATTACGCATAAATTCATTATACTCATTTTCCGAAACCGTACGCCAGCTTAACTTACCAGAACGCGACACCCCAATAAGCTGGTGAATAATCTCCGTTTCTTCAATATGCGGCGCCAAATCAATTTTTTGCGTACCTTGCGGCGTTCCACTAAATAATATAACCGGTTCCTCAACACTGCCCTCCACCCATTTGCCTTCATAGCTTTCGTAATCTTTCATCTGAAAGGGTGGCTCTTTCAGCCAGTATATATACGTAATTCTAGCTTCCCCACCGGCCACCAGTAATGTTAACCGGAGATGGTCTTTATACATAATACACACTTTATTCAGCACTTTTAATCCACCCACATTATATGTGATATTTATCACTATTTTACTTTCTTTAACAACAAAAGTCAATAACCTATTGGCAGGCTAACTGCTCCTGTAGAACGTTGCAGTGATTGCAAGTGTAGTGACAAAATTATATGTTCATTGAATAGCCGGCAGCAGTTTTAATAAAATGAACTCGGAACTGTATTTTGAATAATAACCAGGTAGGCTGCTGCTTTTATAATTATGCCATTACTGATCCATTTTAACAACCCGTAAAATTATTGTTATTGTCCCTGGATAAACGATGCCGAATACAGCAAATATGAAGAGACAAACCCTGTAATAAAAATGTCACTACCTGGCCATACAAACATTGATAAAAAGGTTGCAGCTAATGCATGCCAATCCAACCGTTAAAAGCATAATATCATTCTCGCTACCTGCTTACAAAAAAAGTCCCTGGTCGGGGGGAGTTTTATCCGGCCAGGGGGAGGCTAAAGTATGCCAAGATTTAAAATTTATATTAACCTGCAGGCTACCCGGCCTACCTGATATATTACGTTAAACCCAGATTAACGGTTCATTCCGTCTAACCTGCATCACCGGTGGTAGCCTGCCGGTTATTTATCAACCAATGCTGCCACTATCTTAATCAAGCAGCTTAGCAACAGGTAAAATTACATCAAAGGATCCATAGTCAGTGCGGGGTGTCCTTTCTCATCCAGGAAGGACATGATTTCCTCACCGCTGGTACCTACGGTCTCGTCAGCAATCTTATCCACAAAATCTTTACCAAGACCGGCATTTTCAGCCGCTTCTTCCAGCGCAGCACGCAGCTCTTCCTTCAGTGCTTTGGGCATCCATACCATCCTGCCCAGACCGCCGTCGGCGGGCACAAACTTGGGTGAAGCCAGATATGATTTACCCATACCCATGAAGCCGGGCATCTGAGCACCGCCACCGATGGTACCGGCCAGCGTAGAGAAGGTCATGCCGGACGGGGTCATACCACTGTGCTCCCGGTTTACGACCATAAAGCCGTTGCATTCGGGCACCATGGCCAGGATGCACTCAAAGCAGCCGCAGGAGGTCATCGGGTATTCCATGATGGTATAGAAGTTAACGGCCTCAACACTGCGCTGCGAGTTATTAAAGGTAAACTCGTTGAAAGACTTCCACTGGCCCTTGACTTCGTCGATAACGCCTTCCTTGGGCACAGGCTGGTTGGCACCGTGCGGGTTAATTTCATAAGCCGCCTTGGCATCCAGCCAGCTCACCGCGCCGCACAGGCCGACCCGCTCGGGAGCGATCACGCACACGTGGGTGGGCGCAAAGCTCTGGCACAGGGTGCAGGAGTAGAAGGTGTCCACTTTCTCGTCCCGCAGTTCTTTAAGGCGGTCATCACGCTTCTTATAGTATTCCCGGGCCACTTCACGCATTTCCAGTACTTTTTGCTCATCAGTGTAAATGGTCACCGCAATACGGTCTACAATGGCGGAGAATTCAGACTTGAACTTGGCGTACAGTATTTCACCTATGTGTTTAATACGGAAGCCCTTGGCATAGGCGTCTTTACTGATGCGCATCCAGTTGATATCCCGCTGAGCCGTGTGCCATAAACCTTCGCCGTAGTTGGAGAAGTAGTGGATGCGACGCTCCAGCACGGGCTCAAAGTCTTCTTCCATCTTACGGCCGTATACGTCTACGACGATACCGATGGGCATCCGGCTGCCCTCGGGTACGGTGTCGACGTCCGGGCCGATCAGCTCGATTTTGCCGTCTTCAATAGTGTCATCGGCCATACGCACTAGCTCGAAGCCAGGGGTCTTGGTGCCGCCGAATTCAACGTACATATCTTTCTTACGAATGGACTCACCTTCAAAGGCGGGACCCACGGTAATAGGTACGTCGATATCCACAGAGGTGATTTTAATGCCCCGTACCTCAAGGCAGGTTTGCACGATCTTGTCATAGTCGGGCTCGCTGACGAACCAGTCTTTAATTTGCTTGTCCTCGGGCAGTTCCTGGTCGGTGATGACCGGGAAGCCCACGTTGATGGCGCCCATGGCGGCGGCGGTCTTGACCATGTCGTGTTCGCCCAGGTAAAGGATGAAGGCCAGCACGCGGCGGTGCTGGTAGTCACGCTGGGCGTCGTAAGCGCCCGGCTTAATGCCGCCGAACATCATGCCGGCCCGCAGGGCGTAGTTGGCGGCGTGTACTACCTGGGTGAAATTGCCCAGCGGGAAAGCAGCGTAATCCACACCCAGCTTGACGCCTTCTTCAAGCAGTTGTTCAATTATCTCGTCGCACAGGAACAGCATCAGGCCTTTGGCCATCAGGCTGTCCACAATCTTTTTGGCGGACTTGCTGTCTTTAGCGCGGCCCAAAATAACGGCTTCGCCGGGAATGGTCCAGTCCACCAGTTTGGTGCCGTACTGGCGCACCCCGGGGTCGCCGACGAACCCGGTCCAAGGAGATACATGCAGCGGATTTTCGGGAGTATTTTTAATATACCTGACGGCCTCGATGATATCGGCGGCGTACCAGGTAGCTTCGCCCCACTTGCGGGCATTGGCAAAGGTTTTCTCTTCTTTAACGGCGGCGCGCATACGGTTGAGCACCGGTACACAGTCGCCCAGAGTCTTAATTTCTTCACCGCTTAAGCAGCGGATGACGGGCAGATAATAAGCAGTATCCGGATAACCCACGGACTGGTCCTTGCCGTAGGTGCGAATAGCCTGGTTGAGCAGGATCTCCGCGTAGCTAAGTGCGGTAATGGTGCCCTCGTAGGCTTCCTTGAACAGCTTTTTGGGCTCCTTGCCCGCTTCTATGGCGCCTTCGAAAATTTGATCAAAGTTAATGGCTTCGCTCACTATCTATTTCCCTCCCTTTCGTGGTATTTTACCAGTTTTGACACAGGCTGGTTTCCAAATCCTCGGCTACCCGACGGTGTACGCCCAGTTTCCAGGTTCTGTACTCCAGGGCATTAAGCAATTTTTGGATAGATACTTCGATATCGGGCTCGAGAATAAAATAACCGCCAAACACGTCGCCGGCTATCTGGGTGAGGATGCTGTAAATAAGGTCACAGCCCTCAACAGGAGGCATAGTGCCCACGTGAGTAGGCATACCGATATCCAAGCACCAGGTGCCAATACTGGTAGCTTTACCACTCATGGCCTCAGGAGCAGAAGCTACAAACGGCACTTTCGGGGTATCTACGCCGAGATCTTCCGCCATCAGCATTAATAGCTCGGCACCACGAGAGTTGTCCACACAAGAGCCAATGTGGAATACCGGAGGCAGACCTACACTGAGGCCCGACTTTTCATTGAGGCGATTGAGGAAGCTCTTCAGTCCTTCCCCGCAATATTGATCAACATTATCCGGATCCATCATGCCGACCTTGGCGCAGGCCTGGGCATGGCAACCGGTTGAAATAACAAATACATCGTTTTTCAACATGCCTTTGGCAATTTCAATATGAGCCTGATCCTGGAAGGTTTTCAGGTTGGAGCAGCCTACCATAAAGGCTACACCTTTTAATTCACCGTTAAGGATGGCTTCGTTAAGTACCCGGATGGGATTTTCAGGGTTAACTTTGCCGAACAGTTCTAAGAGTGCTTCAATACTCCAGCCGGCCACAACCTTGTTCTTAATATTGGGAATATGGACCGGTCGGTTGCCGCGCTCTTTGAAAGCTTCGATGCCATAACGGATTACTTCCTTGGCGTTTTCCATGGCCGTAGCTTCCTGATAGTCGATGTGCATGGTACCAGGGTTTTTAACAAGATCTGCGGTTGTTATCAGTTTAGTACCGAAGCATTGGGCTACGGTGTTCAAGCCCGGCATAATGCACTGTACGTCAACTACCATGCAGTCTACGGCGCCGGTGCAAATGGCCAGTTCCTGGGAGGAGAAAGAGGTAACCAGGGGTACCCCTTGGCGCATAAGCACTTCGTTACCGGTACAGCAGATACCGGAGAGCTGTATACCTTCGGCTCCGGCTGCTTTAGCTTCGTCTTCCAACTCGCGGGCCGCAGCAACGATCATTTCGCTGAGCAGCGGGTTATGGCCGTGTAATATAATATTAACTTTCTTAGGCTCAAGCACTCCCATGTTAGCCTCGCTAACAACGGGTTGAGGGGTGCCGAAGATAATATCGGAAAGGTCGGTGGCAATCCATTTGCCGGCCAGGTCGGCCAGACCAACGCGCACTGCACTGAATACTATGTTGACCGGGTCATTGTCCATACCCACGTGAGCCTGGGTAACCAGGTCGGAAATGGTGGCATGAATGCCGTGGGGCATTACATTACGTTCACGGTAATTTTCAAGTCTTTTATCAATAAGCATCTTATTAACCCAGGTGGCTTCGCCTTCACCTTTAAGCCGTTTGAAGTCATCCAGTGCTTTTTCAGCCAGTTCTTTGGCCAAGGTATTATTATCTTTACCTTCGGTTTCTATATCTACCTTTTTACATATTCTAATCAGCTTTTCCGGATCCTTAATGGAATAATCCGGCGCTTGGCCTTCGGCGATCATCTCCAGCACGTGGGCAATATGGTTACCGTGCTGGGCGTGGGACGCGCAACCCGTAAGGATCATCAGGCCAACGCTACGGGCCACAATGGTCCAGGCATTAGCACCACAGATACCCCTGCTGGCAGGGCCTTCATCAGCTTTAATACGGCAGGGACCCATCATGCAGAAACGGCAGCAAATACCTTTATAACCGAATTGACATTGCGGCTGCTGGGCCAGTACCCGGTCAAAAGCTGTAATTACACCTTTTTCTTTGGCCACATCGATCATTTCCAAGACCGCAGGGTCAACAGACCGCTTAATATTTTTGGGATCAATAACCCGCGGTGATTTGTTCGAGGGCCGGCTGGTCAGGCTTGGATCTCTAAACCTTGGCATTAATTCGACCTCCTTAGTTGTTTTAACATTAGTTAATTAAACAGTTTAAGGTTGTTTTTTTCACCACCCACCCTTAATTTGAATTTTACGAAAATGCAACCTGCATCTTCATACTCTTCCAGGCCGTAAAACATATATAGTCGAAGCAATAGAAAGAAAACACAATAAAGTTAGTGTAAATATTATTTATAATTACTATACTAAATTGTTCCTATTTTGAGCAAACGTCAAAAACAAAGCAAAAGGCAGCAATTTCACAGGTATTTATGGACAATCGTTCTATTTGGCCATTTTAAGCATAATTTCATAACTTTAATTTTGTGATCAGAGCAAAACAGGATTTAATAATATTGGCATCGAAACAATGAATAAATAACTTTAGGTTTGGTAAATGGAAAGGAGAGATTAGGATGAAAGTTTTAATTGTTGCCTGCGGTTCTTATGCGTCCCAGGGATATGGTTGTCCCGGTGAATGGAAGTGTCTGAAAGCCGCCAACGACAAGGAAGGGGAATTTGCAGGTTATGCAGATAACGTTCAAGTGGTTGGCTTTTTGGAATGCGAATGCAACGGGCGCCAGCTGATAGCTAATATCGGCTGCGTGAAAAAGAATGTTGATTTTGATGCTGTTCACTTTTCCACCTGTATGGTCAAATCCTGGCCAAGCTGCCCGTACATGGACGTGGACGAACTGGCTCAAAAGATTGAAGAAAAATTTGGGGTTAAAGTAGTCAAAGGAACCCATAATTACGGCTAGGCAAACGCTAAGACAGTGAAGAAAAATGACATAACTAGGAATACGCTAAAGCGCAAAAAGTGTGTGCTTTGGTTGCTCGGCTTAAACCCCGGTTCTGCAAAGGAGTTTAAATAATGGCTAATATTTTAATTGTCACCTGCGCTAAAATAAGGGACGTCAGCTGTATCGCTTGTCTCAAATGCTTTAAGGCAGCTAATCTTAAAGAGGGTGAATTCGCTCAATACGACACCGTAAATATAGTGGGAATGAGCGGCTGTGGAGATTGTCCGGGGCTGGTCATGCCCAAAGTCGGGCTGGTTATGGAAATGGCTGACTACCTGGAGCAGGACGTAGATGCTATTCACCTGGGTACCTGCATGGTTAGGGCTGGCAATACCGCCGCCTGCCCCATTGATTTGGCTAAAGTTCAACAAATGTTATCCAGCAAGTATGGTCTACCGGTAGTCATCGGAACTCATAGTTATTAATCGCGTCAAAGATTGTACCATAATTAAAGGGTCGCCTATAATATGGCGGCCCTTTTAAATAATTACTTAGTCATTTTTAGCAATATTTAATTAACTCATTTATATTGAAAATTAGGCGTCTTTGCATGTAAAATAAAGATTAAAAGATATATGTATAAAATATTTTTCGGGGAGGGGTAAATATGGATCCGCATGATGCACATGCCGAACCGGCTCAAGAAGAATTTAAAATGGACTATTCTGAATGGCAAGCAGTTAATATTATCCCGGCAATCATATTTTTTGGATTTTTGATAGGCGTATCTACTATATTTATATAAAATATAACCTAATTAAAGGCCGTTATCGAACGGCCTTTTTACTTTCTTTTCCTGTTAACCGCCCAAGGTAGCCAGCAAATGACAAATGTTTCTCCAAGTAAAATTAGGGCAATACAAACTTGGATAGAGAGAAAATTTCCATTTTAAATAACCGCTTTTACCGTTAAAACATATCAGCAGGTACTAAGCTTGCTGAGTTATTTTTCGTTTACTTAATTTAAATTCTTTGTCTAGGGTAAGGAAATCCGGTTTACGGGCATTAAACGGAAAGTTAGGTGGCCATAAAGTTAAGCAGCTTACCCTGCTCATTTTCCTCGTATAAATACCTGCGGGACACGCCTGTATTTCTGGCCGCTTGCTGCACTGCCCGGGACACCGCCGGGCAAACGTCTTCATTGAAAACCGAAGGGATAATATACTCCGGGGAAAGCTGTTCGGGGGTTACTAAATCCGCCAGCACATGGGCCGCCGCCAGGCACATTTCATCGTTAATCATGCGAGCATGGCAATCCAGCGCCCCCCGGAAAACACCGGGAAAAGCGAGTACATTATTGATTTGATTGGGGAAATCAGACCGCCCGGTGGCGATAACCCCGGCTACATCCAGTATCTCTTTGGGATCCACCTCGGGCTCCGGATTGGCCAGGGCAAAGATAATTGGTTTTTCCTTCATACGCAATATATCATCCCGGTGCAACAGTCCCGGGCCGGAAACTCCAATAATTACGTCAGCTCCTTCGATAACCTCCTGCAGACTGCCGTGCACGCAGCGCTCATTAGTATGCCTGGCCAGCCATTTTTTAGAATCTATTTCCGGCATATCATCCCTGACAATGGCCCCTTTACGGTCGCACACCACAATATCCCGCGCGCCCGTAGACAGGAGCATTTTAGAGATGGCCACACCGGCCGCGCCTGCACCGCTCACCACTATCTTGACTTTGTCAATCCGCTTATCCACCACTCGCAGCGCATTGAGCAACCCGGCCACCGTTACAATGGCCGTGCCATGCTGGTCATCGTGAAAAACCGGAATATCCAGCAGCCGGCTCAACTCTTCTTCAATGGCAAAGCACTGGGGAGCGGCAATGTCCTCCAGGTTAATTCCACCAAAGGTTGGGGCACAGGCTATCACTGTATCAATAATTTCCTTTGTACCATGCACATTTAGGCACAGGGGCAAAGCATCAATACCGGCAAACTTTTTAAAAAGTATGGCTTTCCCCTCCATCACCGGCAGAGCGGCCTGGGGCCCGATGTTACCTAAACCCAATACAGCCGAGCCATCAGTCACAATAGCCACGAAATTACCTTTCATAGTCAGCCGGTAAGCCATTTCGGGGTCACCCTCAATAGCTTGGGAAACCCGGGCCACCCCGGGGGTATAAACCAGTGCCAAATCCTCACGGCCATGGATTTCCCTTTTAGCTTTAATTTCAATTTTACCGCCCAAATGCTTGGTAAAAACTCTGTCGGCTACCTGCACTATCTGCACGCCGGGGATTTCTTCCAATGCATTAATCAACCCCGCCAGGTTTTCTCGCTCATAAAACCAAACCATCAGCTCTCTGACCATATGGTCCGGTGCAGCAGAAACCAAATCTATAGATCCCAGATTGCCTCCCTCATCAGCAATCACGGCCAGCACCCGGACCAGCGTACCGGGCTGGTTGGCCAACTTCAAACGGATAGTAATATTAAGGGACATAACCATGCTGTTTCCCTCCGTCCATTATTGACGTATTTTGGACACAGCCCAGCACTAAAAATAAGCTTGGGCTCGTTTCCACACATGGTATTAGTTTGTCCCCATTCGATCATTTTGCTGCAGCGCTTTTTAACTTTGCTGCTTCATCCGCCTTATTGCATCAATATGCCGGCATATAAAACCCGGCTTGACCCGGGACCTAAACCTGAAGGTACAGCACTCACAGCTGTCTTCGCTGGCCCGCAACTCCCACCGGCAGTCATAATCTGTAACCAGCGCCTCCTTTTCATTAATGAAATAAACAACTAAATCATCGACAAAATACGGTTCGCGAATTTTAAATGTCATAATATTACCTTCCTTTGATAAATAAGCTCATATAGCCTTAGGACGACAGATCGCCATCCCTTTTCAAGGCTAACACAGGCATTGCCATATGTAAAGGGCAGACTGTTTGTTACCTGATACCATTAACGTGGAACAAAAACCTGATCATTTGTGATTTATCCAGACTACATATCTTCATTAAGTCTTTAAAAAAAACTAGGACCAGGTTGGCACATAAAATACGGTACCCCAACAATACTTTCCTGTACTGTATGGCTTATAGATGTGATAAATTAGGATTATACAATCCATTGTCAGGGAGGAATTGCCGTGTCCAAGCCACCTGAACAAGAGCTGCTCAATCCGGCGCAGATCAGCCAGGCTCTGGGCATTACCCCCAATAACATAAAACGACTGACCGGAGAAGGCTATCTTGAAGTAAAGAAGCAGGTAAACTTTAAAAACGGTGTGATGCAGCTGTTTACCAATGCCCAGGTGCAGGCTCTGATACCAGCCATGCCCAGAATTAAACAAGCCTGGGAACGCTATGACAACTACCACCGGGGAGCCAACCGGATGGCCCGAACCAGAGTCCACAGGCACCAGTCATACCGGGATAAGGTCAACCGCAAGGAGCAGTTTTTAAATTCCATATATGGACTGCCCCGGAGCCGTCAGGAAATATTAAAAGCAGCTTACTATCTTTACCACCTCAATCATTATGCCAAGGCAGGCAGCTCTTATCTATACGATTTAAAAGAGGCTGTGCTGCACACCCTGGTGAAGAACTATTATCAGCGGGATGAGTGGCTAAATGTCAGCTTTATTGAAGGAACTAATAAAATTACCCTGTGTCCTGACTGCCGGGCCAGGGCCAACAGCCAGCGTCTGAGTTACCTGGAGTACCTGGATAAGACAGGCGGGTGTTTTAAATGCACCAGGGGATACAAGTATTACAGTCTGTACGAATTCAATATCAGTTCCCAGGATTACCGTTTCTGCTTTCACACACCCTATGCCAGCGCTAAAAGATGGTTCAATAAACATAATATGCCTTCCAGAAAGGATAGCCCCGAAAGGGAAGGTGCCTATGCTTTCGGCCGGGCCATATATGATTCCGAAGCCCAGGCCGTGGAATTAATAGAAGTGATTGACGAATTGCAAAAGTTCCTGGCCTTATTTGATATAGAACCATTGATAAATACTTATTGAAAAATTAGTTTAGAAAACAGGCTAAAAACCCAGCAAAGATTCGGCGCTGTCGTAAGTGATCGGCCCCCCTGCGGCATAAACTACTTGCCCCTGGGGGTCAATTATTACCGTGGAAGGAACCCCCGGCACACCATATGCACCGGCTACCTCCCCCCGGCGATCCAGATATACCGGCGTGGAGTAATTATTGTTCATTAAAAAGGTTTCCACATCATCAACAGACTTTTCTTGACTGGCTATATTGATAAACAAAAACTCCACATTCTTCCGACCATAGTTCAAATAAAGTTTATTTAAATCAGGCATCTCTTCCTGGCAGGGCGGGCACCAGGTGTTCCAAAAATTGATAAATACATACTTACCTTTTAGTTCGGATAAAGTAGATATTTGCTGATCCGGTTGTTCTACCTGGTTATCCTGAGTTTGGTTTTCTTTAATAATATAGAAATCAGGAGGTACTTGGTCGGACTGCAGTGCTTTTTGTTTTGGCCCATCGGGCAAACTTAACGCCACCTCGCCAGCCAGCTTAGTGTTTGGATAATCTACAGCATCCTGATTTTTATCTTCCGAGGTCAGCCATAATCCTGCGGCTACAATAACGGCCACCACCAACACAGTGATTAATTTGGGCTTCACGGGCTTGTTACTCCCTTCATTTGTTTAACTTTTAGAGCTTGTCAGGGACATTAAATACGTATCGTACAATTTATATAGGCAACAAAGGACTAAGCAGATTAAAAGATATTAACCATGTTTTACATTAATAGCAAGCAGCATAGCAACCCTGGAAATGCTCGTTCAGCCTAATAAAGCAGCAGAACCAATCTATCCCACAAGCCCAATAGCAGCAATACACCCATAGCAATCAGAAGGCCGCCGCTGACAGCATTAATATAAGGTATTACTTTATTCATTTTACCCAGCCAACTATGCACAAAACCAATGCCCAGGGCTGCCAGCAAAAAGGGAATGGCCAGCCCCATGGAGTACCAGATTAACAGTGTCACCCCCTGGTACAGCGTTTGTGTGTTTGTGGCCAACAGCAAAATAGAGGCTAAAACCGGCCCTACACAAGGAGTCCAGCCAGCGGCAAAAGACAGCCCTAGAAAAAATGCCCCCAGCCAACCGGTAAACCGTTGGGCAGGCTGCCATTTGACCTGCCTGTAAAAGAGCTTGATAGGTAATATTTCACTGATATGCAAACCAAAAATGATGATAATAATCCCCGCTGCTTGCTTTAACAAGGTCTGGTTGCTGATCAGCCACTGCCCGGCACTGCTGGCCGCGGCACCCAGACTAACAAATAAAACGCTAAAGCCCAGCACAAAACCGGTACTGTTCCACATCGCCCGGCGGCGAGAGGGTGCCGCAGCACCGGTTATATCGGTACCGGCAATAAAGGAAAGATAACCGGGAAGCAAAGGCAGTACGCAGGGAGATAAAAAAGAAAGACCGCCAAATACAAAGGCAGTTAACGCACTTACAGAGGACAAACCGTTCAATATCAGGCACCACCTCTTGGAATGAAATAAATATAATATTGTTATATATTATATTTATAATATTGACAAGACTTTTATTAAAGATTACATTAATAACCAATTAATAAATACCCCCCGAAAGGACACGGGGGGCTTGGAATGCAACTGTCTTTGTTTTTTGTTTACTAAAAGAAGATTCTATCAATCGCTCAAATGGTGTTTTTAAGCGGGCGAGGTTTTATTTTTACTTGTCCCAATGCTTAATGAGCATCTTTGGGGTCTGCAAGAGAACCATCCCCTTGCTTCCGGCTGGCTACCATCGCCTGGCCCAGGCTGATGCCACCGTCGCCGGTGGGTATTTTAGTATGCCTGTAGACATGATAACCTTGATCACCAAGTAATTTACAGACTGCCCTTAGCATATACCGGTTATACCAGCAACCACCGCTAAGAACCACCCGATTTAGGCCGCTTTGACAGCGCACCTGTTCGACCGCCTGCACCACCATGCTGATTATCGTATCATGGAAACACCGGGCGATAATTGCAGGGGCGCAGCCATGTTCAATATCCAACACCAGCGCTTCAATGGTGGCGCCGGTTTCGATTATACCACTGTTCAGGTTATAGGGGTACGGGATTAGGGCAAGCTGGGAGCGGTCAAGTTGCGACGGCTTTTCCGAAAACATAACGCTATCAATATAAGCCGGCGCCAATTCCCCAAGTTCAACAGCCGCCTGACCATCATATGTATTTACCTGGCAAATTCCCAATAATGCGGCCACAGCATCAAAGAACCTGCCACAGCTAGAAGCAAGCGGTGAGTTAATACCCGACCGCAACATTTTTTCGATAATGTTTAATTCGCTAAACCGGTCGGGAAATAATTTTTCAGCCACCGCACGGCCCCGCTCCCCCAACGCCGTTAGCAAATAAGCAACGGCGGTCATCCACGGGTTGCGCACAGCACGCTCGCCGCCGGGTAAAGGCGTATATTCCAGGTGCCACTCCCGGGAAAAATCCAAGTAATCACCCTGCAGCACCTCAAAGCCCCAGATGCACCCGTCCAGCCCGTACCCCGTGCCGTCCAAAATGACGCCGATAACCTGTCCCTCCAGGCCGTGCTCGGCCATGCAAGCGGCCATATGGGCGTGGTGGTGCTGCACGGCAATAGCGGTAGGCACCAGCGCCCGGGCCATCCTGGAGCTGTAGTAGTCAGGGTGCAGGTCATACCCCGCCACAAGGGGCTGCGCCTGTATCAGGCGGCTAAAGCCGGCCAGGCTAGCCTGGTAATTGTCCGCACCTTCCAGCACATCCACTGATCCAATGTGCTGGCTGAGATAAGCCCGACCCCCCTCCAACAAGCAGAAGGTGTTCTTCATATCCCCTCCCGCCCCCAGGACGGTTATCTCATGATCAACCGCCTTACCCTTAATGACCCTCCCGGTTTTCTCAACTGCAAAAGAACGAGATTCCACCGGCTTAACAGCCTGTGGGCGACTTGCACCGGGTACTTCTTCCGGCCTAATAGCTGGTTGGCTGCCCAACGCCTCAACATTTTCGTCAATTTCGGCAACCTGGGGAACCACCACAGGCTGCGGCACATATCCCCGGGAACGCCGCATGAACTGTAGATGCCCGTCAACCAGCCAAACCACCGAATCATCGCACCGGTTAATGATATCCCGGTCATGCAGCAGAAAATAGTCCGCCACATCGCCCAGTTCGGTGAGTGCCTGCCGGTTGTCCTTTACCAGCGGCAGACCGCTGCGGTTGCCGCTGGTCATAACCAGTACTGCCGGTCCATTTTGCATAAGTAAAACGTGCAGCGGGGTATAGGGGAGCATTACTCCAATACTATTTAGGCCGGGGGCCAGAACCCGGGGCAGGGTTGAAGATGTTTTTCTCTCCAGCACCACAATAGGAGCTGCCGGAGAGCACAGCAGCTTCTCTTCCCCCTTAGACACCAGGCAATGTTCCCGAACCGTAGCCATGTCCCGGCACATCACCGCCTGAGGTCTTGCCGGCCGCCCCTTACGGCGGCGCAAGCGCTGCACAGCTGAGGCATCCATTGCGTTGCAGGCCAGGTGAAATCCCCCCAGCCCTTTGACAGCGACTATTTTACCCGCCACCAGCAACCGCCGGGTTTCGTCAAGCCAACTGCCCTTTAATTTCTCTCCATACCGATCCACCAGCGTCACCCGGGGACCGCAATCCGGACAGGCTACGGGCTGAGCGTGGAAACGCCTGTTAGCCGGGTCATGGTACTCGGATACGCAAGCAGGGCACATGATAAAACCGGCCATGGCAGTGCCCGGCCGGTCATAGGGTAAATTTTTTACTATTGTAAACCGGGGACCACAGTTGGTACAGTTGGTGAAGGGGTACTGGTAATGCCTGTCAGACGGTTCCATAACCTCCCGGCGGCAATCCGGGCAAATGGCCACATCCGGAGGCACCACCGATTCCCCCGTAGCATCGCCCCTGGTATCAATAATGGTAAAACCGACGAACCCCTGGAAAGGGCGGCTGGCTATCTCCCAGCAGTCAATCCGGGCCAAAAAGGGTGGATTGGCTCGCAGTGCACCGGTAAACCGCTCCACGCTATCCGACGGTCCTTCCACCTGCACCAGCACCCCTCGGCCCGTGTTGCACACCGTACCGCATAAATTAAAAGACCGGGCCAGGTTGTATACAAAAGGCCTGAACCCCACTCCCTGCACAATACCGGTTATGGAAATTTGCCTGGCTATAATGTCCTCCACGGCAAGCGCACCTCCCATTCCCCAATCACCCCACTTTGTACCGGGTGTTGAAAGGTTGAAAGATTACCTGATGTAATACAATCGTTATCAACACTAAACCAAACGGAGGTCTTTACCAGAAGGCAAAGCCTTACCGGCCTGCATCGCCAAGACTGGCTTTAATGATATCCTGCCGAGTAATAATCCCAATAAGTTTCCCATCGACATCGACCACCGGTACTCGGTTAACACCCTTTTCTGCAATTATTGTAGCCACATCCCTAATGGATGCTTCAGGTCCAACGGTGTAAAGGTTGGTAGACATCAGTTCTCCTACCTTCTGGGCTATGGCGCGCTTGATATCTTCAATAAAACGATTGGGTCGTTCCAAATAGATAGGGCTGTCGAATATTACCACATAAAACGGAGTTCTAACCGGCTTCTCCTGGAACACCAGGTCTGCCTCACTTACAACCCCCACCAGTTTCCCACCATCATCCACCACCGGCAACCCACTGATACGATGCTCCAGCAGTAACCGCGCCACCTTTTCCAGATCATCATGGGTATTAACGGTGATTACATCAGTCGTCATGATATCCCCGGCCTTTTTCATCATCCCTCGCCCCCCTTTAATTTAAATATGATTATACTATTTGCCCCAATATTATTTCAAACATAATAATAGGTATATTAAAAAAAAGTATTTAAATGTATCCCATAGCTGGTTTAGCCGGTGGTAAGATTCGCCACCGGCTGGTTAATTACACGCTTGCTTATTTTATATGCTTAAAATTCCACATTTATATGTCAGAGAATATCTTATTGACCTGCATATATACGCAGGTACTCCTCCAGCGTTGAAATACCTTTTTCTTGCATAAAAGTGGCCACCGGCACACCAACATACCGAAAATGCCAGGGCTCGTAGGCATAACCCGTGATATATTCTTTTCCCCTGGGGTAGCGCAATATGAATCCAAAACGCGGGCAGTTTGTTTCCAGCCAGCGATAGGCAGCATCACTGCCGGCAATATCAACAGCCAGTCCTGTTTGATGCTCACCGTGACCGGGCGGCGCAACAGTTGCTTCAGTCACTGATAAACCATACAGCCTGGCATGTTCATCAAATAAAGCCTTTTGTTCAGTATAACTCCGATAGGCCGATGTCATGGTGATTTGGATACCCTGCTGCGCAGCGGTATCATAAAGCTGCTGAAGTGGTTGCTGCAGCAAAGCAGATACCTGATAGGTGCCGAAATTAACCAGCGGGCCGGTTTGGAAATCTTCAGGGAGCCCCTGTACTTTGTTAACCAGTAATATGAGCTGGGTTGGAATCACCTGCGGTTTGCCATCCACGGGCAGGTATACCAGTACAGCGTTGCCAGGTTCATCCCATTCCACGGTATAACCGAAATACTGGGCCACCCACCGGGCCGGCAGGTACATACGCCCACTGATTACTTGAGGGACAACGTCCATCTCCACCGGCCCATCTACAGTAACTAGTTGATTACTGCCCGCTTGCAAAGCCAGCACCTGATTTTCCCCTTGAAGGGTTACGGTTCGGGAAAAATCATCCCAGGATATGCCCCCGTCGCGCACCCCGCAAGCATAGGCCAGATAGCGCACCGGGACAAACACCCGGCTGTTCTCTATAAAAGTAACGGCATCCATCTTTTGCTGCCGGCCGTTTAATGTATACACATCGCCGCCTGGTAGGAATACTGTTTGGTTAGCCGCCGCCGACACAGCGTTTACGGCCATGCATAAAAGCATAATGATCGCAAACAATGCCGTGATTGTCCTTTTCAATCCTCCGGCCCCCTATTTTACCACGATTGTTTTGTTAGCAAATCCTGGGCAAGGGCTGGCCAGCCAGCAAGCCTAAAATTTTAGTGCCACCCAGGGGGGTTTGTAAATATACGTTGCCGCTGCCAGCACAAATTTGACCAATTACCTGCGAGTCACGCCCATAGGAACTTTGCTTTAAAATATCCAAGGCCTTTGTAACCTGGGCCGGGTCAATGATAACCAAAAACTTTCCTTCATTGGCCAGATACAGCGGGTCCAGGCCCAGTATCTCCGCTGCACCCCGCACCGCTGCATCAATGGGCAACGCATATTCCCGCAACCGTATATCCAGCCCACAGCCTTCGGCTATTTCTTTTGCCGCGGTGGCCAGCCCGCCCCTGGTAAGGTCGCGCATCATTTTAATGCCGGAGCAATGTTTTTGCAACAAATTGATAGTATTATTCAGCGGTGCACAGTCACTGGCCAGGGCACCATCAAGTCCCAAATTCTCTCTGGCCGCCAGTATAGTTAAACCGTGGTTGCCCAGGCTGCCGTTGACCAGCACAACATCCCCGGGCACCGGGCGGTGATAGCCCCAATCCAGTTTTTCCGGCACCATGCCCACACCCGTCGTAGTGATGAATAGTTTATCCAGGTGCCCCCGGGGCACTACTTTAGTATCCCCGGCTACTACGTCCACCCCGGCCTCGGTACAGGCCTCCGCCATTGAGGCTACCACCTTTTCCAAATCGGCCAAAGCAAAGCCCTCTTCAATGGTGAAGGATGCGGTAATATAGCGGGGCCGCGCCCCGCTCACCGCCAGATCGTTTATCGTTCCACACACCGCCAATTTGCCGATATCCCCACCGGGAAAAAAGATGGGATCCACTACAAAGGCATCCGTGGTCATAGCCATCCGCCCACCCGGCGAATTAAATACCGCAGCATCAGATAGCTGCTGCAGCAGTGGGTTATTAAAATATTTTAAGAACAAGCCGTCAACTAATTCCCTGGTCAACAGCCCCCCGTCACCATGGGCCAACAAAACAACTGACATACAATCACCTCGGGGTCAGACTTAAACTTTCTTAAACTAACTGTATTATCCTGATAAACAAATATTTTGGCAAAGTCAGATTCTAGCTTCTACCTTGATCTACCTTTTTTTCAATCCGTAAGGTAAGAGGCTTCCTGGTTAATTATATAACCCACCCGTCCTAGCTCCCCAGAGTCACAGACAGAGCCTGACCTATCCTTCTTAATGGCACGGCTGCATTTCATTATAATAACCACGTACCTAAATGATAGCTGCGGCTATCATTTAGCTAACCCTCTTACTAAAAAGCCGTCAATTTTCAACCTTTCAACCTTTCAACACCCGGCACCAAAGTTGTGGTAGCACCATAACGGTAGTAGGCAGCGCAGGCGCCTTCCGATGAAACCATGCAAGGGCCTACGGGGCTGGCCGGAGTGCATTTGCGCCCGAACAGGGCGCAATCCGGGGGGGTGATTATACCCCTTAGCAGTTCACCGCAGCGGCAGCCGCGCGGCTCGGCGGCATCGTCCACCGTAAAACGGTTACCAACCGCTTCCATTTTACCACCAGCAATACCCACCGGCTGCGTTACCGCCCCTCCATCACTGACGAAACCGCCGGCAACGCTTAACGAACCCATTGGATCCCTGGGCGACTCGTTACAACTGGCACACTGCCCAGCGCCGCCAACACTATCCACCTCTGGCATCGGCAAATCCAAGCCACCGACACGCTCAAGCGTATCCAACCCAAACTTGCGCATGGCATCGTACCTGGCCAAGTGCTCCTTTATGAATAAACCGCTGTTGTTAATAACGCCAAAACCCCGCCAAATAGCATCGCCAGGGTAAAAGCAGTCTTTTATCGCACCCTGGGCTTGCAAGTTACCTTCGTCTCGAACCACCCAGCGATAACCGTTAACCACCCGGCTATCCCCAGTCTGCATTTTATTCAACAAAACATGCAGGGCATCCAATATATCCACCATTGTAAAACCAGTCACCACCGCCGGTATGCCATATTCCTCCCCGATGAAGGCAAACGCTTTGCTACCCGTTACCGCGCAAACGTGACCCGGTAGAATAAGCCCATCAACCCTGGCTTCTCCGGCGCCAAGCAAAGCCCTCATTACAGGGGGTACCAGTTTATGTATGGAATAAACACTGAAATTACTCAATCCCAGCTGAGCCGCCTCGTTGATACTAAGTGCCGCCAGAGGCGCAGTTGTTTCAAACCCCACTCCCAGGAAAACCACCTCCCGGGCGGGGTTATCCCGGGCCAGCGCCACAGCATCAGCCGGGGAATAAACAATTTGCACCCTGGCACCCCTGGCCCTCTCCCTCTCCAGCGACGACAGCACGCCGGGCACCCGCACCATGTCGCCAAAGGTGGCCACCGTCACCCCGGGCACCCGGGATATGGCGATCATTTGCTCAATATCCCCGGCCGCGGTTACGCACACCGGGCAGCCAGGACCGCTGCGCAATTCCATCAACCCGGACAGCAGGCCGCGCAGGCCGGTACTGGAGATAGCCATAGTATGGGTGCCGCAGACTTCCATCAGCCGCACCGCCCTACCCAGGCGCTCGGCTACCCGGGCCGCCTGCTCTTTGACTATCTTGACCATTTGCCGGCCCAATTGCGGATCGTTAAGCTTTTTCAGCACGCTCAAATTCCAGTAACTCCTTCCATATTGCAAGCCTGGCCTCAGCTTCCGCAAGTTCCAGTTTTTCCACCGCATAGCCGGCGTGCACCATCAGATAATCCCCGGGCACCACTTCGCCCACCAAATGCACCCCCACCTTGCGCCTGATGCCCTCCACCTCAATTATGGCCCACAGTTTGTCGGGGACCTCTACCACCAGTGCGGGTATACCCAGGCACATCGCTGCCACCGTCCCTTTCTCCCAAAATGTCTCCGTGAAACGTCGTCAACTTAGCCACCATTACCCTTTATATTGCTTCCACCCGGATTTCCGGGCTAATTTCCCAAGCCAGCCACACCACTGGTCCATACCCTGCCCGGAGCGGGCCGATGTTACAAATACCTGTTGATCACAGTTAATCTGGTGTATTTCCGCAAGGCAAGCGGGCAGGTCAAAATCAGTATACGGCAATAAATCAACTTTGCTGATCACCGCAGCCACCGCCTCCCTGAATATACCAGGGTATTTGGCCGGCTTGTCGACGCCCTCGGCAACACTTAATAGAGCTACTTTAACATGTTCACCCAGGTCAAAGGCCGCCGGACAAACCAAATTACCCACGTTTTCAATGAATAGTAAATCCAGGTGGGAAAGCGGCATTTCCTGCAGCGCCCGGGCAACCATGTCAGCGGTAAGGTGACAAAGCCCATCGGTGTTGATCTGCACAGCCGTCACACCGGCCCTTTCTATCCGCTCGGCGTCCCTGACGGTATATAAATCCCCTACCACTACACCTAATTTAAGTTTGCCTCGCAATAGCTCCGCGGTCTTTTCCAGCAGGGTGGTTTTACCCGAGCCGGGGGAACTTATCAAATTTATTGTGGCCACTTTATTTTTATTGAATAAAGCCCGGTTTTCTCCGGCCCGGCCTGCATTGGCGTGTAATAAATCTCTACCCACAACTACTTTCAATTTGCTAACCGTTCCTTTCATCGTGGGGCCATGCCCACGGCTCATCAATAAAGTTTTCAGTAAACCACGCCCGTTAAGCTACTCACCTTCATAATAATCCACATACAGTTCCCTGCCCTTAACCAGCGAGGCATATGCCGCACCACAGGCGGGACAACGGTATAGGTAACCCTCCGGGCGAAATTCCTGGGCGCATTCCTGACACTTTAAAAGCAGGGCGCTTTTTTCTATAACCAGTTCCGCGCCGGCGCAAATTGTACCCTCAGTCAATATCTCAAAGGCAAATTCCAGCGCTTCGGGCAGTGCGCCATGGCACTCACCCACCACCAGCTGAACTTTAGCCACTTTAATGATATCGTTTTCCTTAGCACTTTGGACGATCATATCTATCAGGGTTTGAATTAAAGATACCTCATGCACTGACGACACCCCACCCCGATTCTACCGTTAACACGTACAATGACTCTACTGCCATTTGTTCAATTGCTCCCCGACCATTTGTACCGCCCGCTCCACCGCTGCCTCCACCGCCGGGGAAAGCCCTTGTACCCACCGTTGGGGGCGCTCAATTTCCACCCCCACAACCACAACTTCTTCGGGGAAATTAGCAGGCATCACCCCGCGAGCAAAGGAAAGTGCCTCCCGCAATCCAATACCGTGGGATTGACCTGCGTTATAGCCCGGCTTGGGCAATTCTTCTTCCAAAAAGCGCCGTACAGTGCCCGGTGCCGCACCACCAAGAAAGGAATCAACCAGTATTACTTTATCCGCACCCAGCATCATTTCCACCAAGGATAGGCCAGGGATACCCGCCTCGATAATTTCCACATCACCGGGCAGGGTATTTCCGACCACCAGTTTACGTACCACAGCAATACCGATTCCGTCGTCACCAGCCAATTCATTGCCGCAGCCGATAATATATATTTTAGTGCTATTTTTCATCTTTATTACCATCCTGAACCATTTTATGTAACTATATCATTTTTTGACCATATGCAAAAGCGTTGTTATAGCGTTCATCTGGGATAGGATTAGTATCATCCACCACGCTACGATGAGAAGTGGTTATAGGTGGGTTATACTTCAAATTATCGATTAATTGCTTGCCGTTTTCAGATACAAACGGCAAGCAATTAGCAAGCAGTTGTCTAATACAATAAGGGACTGTGCTTAATCCACAATAATAATGGGTGAATCACGGTTTAAGCATGGAAACATGGAAGCACAGTACAAACGAAAAATCCCCTAAATGGAGTTAATTTTGAACACCCAACTTTCAACTTTCAACACCCGGCACCAAAGTTGGGTCAACTTTCAACCTTTCAACACCTGGTGCCAGGCACCAAAGGCTGGCCGGAGGCGTTGTATACGACTACCCGCAGCGGCATTTCGCCGAATACGGCGTGGGTGGCGCAGCTGAAGCAGGGATCGTAGGAGCGGAAGGCCATTTCGATCATGTTGAGCAGGCCCTGGGTTATCTCAACGCCGGGTTTGATCACGGCCTGGGCTGCTTTTTTGACGGCCATGTAAATGGGTGCGTGGTTGTTGGTGGTGCCCACGATCAAGTTCACCGCGGTGACCATGCCGTTGGCATCGGTTTTGTAGTGGTGGGTCAGGGTGCCCCGGGGCGCCTCGATAATGGCTACCCCCTCGTTCGGCGTACCGGTGGGAATTACCCGGATATCGGAGCTGGTGATTTCCTCGTCCACACTTAACTCCAGCAGGCGCTCCGCCGCATAGACCAACTCCACCAGGCGGGCCCAGTGAGCCGCCAGTATGGCGTGTACGGGCTTGCCGCCCAGCGTATCGAAGAATTTCTCATAGGCTTCCTGGGCCAGCGGGGTAGCCATACCGTCTGCGGCGTTGAGCCTGGCCAGCGGAGCCGCCTGGTAAATACCGGTGCCCTGGCCCTCTGTAAAACCGGTCCAGCCGTGCTTTTTGAGGTAGGGAAACTTGAGGTAACTCCAGGGCTCCACGTGTTCGCTGATATAATCCAGGTATTCGCCGGGGCTGTATTTACCTATTTCAGAACCGTTAGTGTCCACTATGCGCACCTGGCCATCATAAAAGTTCACCTTATTGTTAGCGTCCACCAAGCCCATGTAGTTGGTCATCAGCTGGTAGCCATCGCTTAAAATTAAATCCACGTAACCCTGGTTTTTCAAAACTACATCATCAAACAGCTTAAGAGAAAACTTGGCAAACTCCACACAGGAATGGGCCATTTCCTCCACCTTGCGGCGTTCCTCCTCCGTCAACCCTTTACTTACACCGCCCGGCAGCACCCACACCGGGTGGGTGGCTTTGCCCCCCAGCATAGCCTGGATATCCTGAGCATAAGCGCGGTGTTTAATCACCTCGCCCCCGATTTCCAGGCCCACTTTGCTTACCACCCCCAGAATATTACGCTCAGCGGGGTCGGCATCCGGTCCCAGCACAAAGTCCGGCGCGGCCAGGGCATAGAAATGGGCGATATGACTGTGCAAAAAATGGGCGCTGTAAAACAATTCCCGCAACTTTTTAGCCGCTGCAGGCACTTCCACTCCGAAAACCGCATCGTTGGCCTTACCCGAGGCCATATGGTGCGCTCCTGGTCAGACGCCGCAGATACGACTGACTATCCGGGGCAGTTCCTCCACCGGGCGACCCTCGCAGAATTTTTCAAATCCCCGCAGCTCGGGTATTTGAAAATATACGTTGTCCACGGCACCGGTATCATCAAGAAATATTTCAATTTTACCGTGCCCCTCAAGCCTGGTGATGGGATCAATGGTTATCCTTTTGCCCACTACCTGTTCGCCCCCTTCAATAGTGCTGTAGACATACCGAAACGGTAAAACGTGCCGGCCGGGTCGGCAATTCCCGCCAGTATTTTTTTCACTTCCTCAGGCGTACGGGCATCTATAATGGCCCCAATACTACTAATATACTTGGCCCCCTGGTCAAGCACCCCGGGCAAGGGCCCGTAGCAACCCCTGCAGGGCATGTTGGCACTGATGCACTGACCGCCACACCCGCCTCTGGTCACCGGTCCCATGCATAGCAGTCCCTGCTCCAGCAGGCACTGCTGGGGATCGGGTATAATCTCATGGCTCCGGTAAAACCGCTTGATTTTTTTATTGCTCTTTTCCCGGGGACACTCGTCACACAACGATTTATCCAATGCCCCCACGGTGGCTCCCGCCGCGGGCAAATTACCCGTGGCAATGGCCTGGACTACTTCCCAAATACGCTCGGCCGTGGGCGGGCAGCCCGGCACGTAGTAATCCACTTCCACCACCTGGTTCAAACTGTGCACAAATCCGAAAAATTCGGGCAGGTGCAAAACACCCTCGGGCACCGGGCAGTCGGTGACCGGCAATACTTGCTCCGGGTTCACAGTGGAAGGGGTATCCATGTATACCCTTTGCAAAATATCCTCCCGCCGCTTGAAGTTGGCCAGGGCCGGTATGCCACCGGACACCGCACAGCTCCCAAAGGCCACCATAACTTTTGATTTTTCCCGCAGCATTTTGGCGATGTGCTCATTTTCCGAGTTGCGCACAGCGCCATTAAACAAGCACACATCAATGCTGCCCGGCGCCATTTTTTCTACATCGGCGTATTTATGATCGGTAGCCACGGGCCACAACAAAATGTCCGCCGCATCAGCAATGTCCAGAATCTTTTCATGGACATCCAGCACGGCCACGTCACAGCCGCCGCAGGCAGCGGCCCAGTAAATGGCCAATTTTAATTTAGCCAACTTTAGCCCCCCTTTCGGCGAGTTCCCCTTTTTTAAACGGCCCCAGCCGGCGTATTTGTTCGGTAAATTCATTTACAATTTTAGCAAACTGGGGTCCTTCGGCCGCCGAAACCCACTCTAATCGCACCCGCCTTTTATCTACACCCATTTGTTCCAGTACCTGCAGCATCAATGGATAACGCCTCATGGTATTGTAATTGCCGTCCGAATAATGGCAATCACCGGGGTGACATCCCGCAATGAGCACCCCGTCCGCGCCCACGTCCAGCGCCTTAAAAACAAAAGTGGGATCCACCCGCCCGGAACACATCACCCGCACCACCCGCAAATTGGCCGGGTACTGCAAACGGCTAACCCCGGCCAGGTCCGCCCCGGCATAACTGCACCAGTTACATAAAAATCCAATTATCTTTGGCTCAAAATTGTTCATATCAGGCCCTCCTTCTATAACCAGTCGATCAGTATGCAACCGATCAGGTGCATAAAGCATGTATCTCAGCCAGGATAATTTCATCACTGAAGTTCCTGGTATGACATGCTTTAGTGGGGCAAGCCGAAGCACACACTCCGCAGCCTTTGCAAAGGGCCTGGTTTATTTCGGCCACTTTCAGCTTCTCATTAAAGGAAATGGCTGAATAAGGACACAACCCCACGCAAATCCGGCAACCCGAACATTTATCCTTATCAATTACTGACACCACCCCGCCGGCCACCAGGTTTTCGCTGGAAAGCACCGTCATAGCACGGGCCGCGGCCGCCTTGCCCTGGGCAATGCTTTCATCGATTAATTTAGGAGCATGAGCCAGCCCGCACATAAAAACACCGTCGGTGGTAAAATCCACCGGGCGCAGCTTGACATGAGCCTCCAGGAAAAATCCCTCATCGTTGCGGGGCACCTTAAAAAAGCCGGCTATGTGAGAACCATCTTCAGGGGCCAGTATAGCGGCCGCCAGGGCGACTATATCCGCATTAATCACCACCGGCCGGTCCAGTATGTGGTCCTTAACTGTCACCTGCAGCACAGTGCCGTCCCCGGCCGGAACCTGTTCCACCTGTGGCTTTAAATCCTGGGAATACTTAATGAAGATGACCCCCATGCGCCGGGCTTTCTGGTAAAGCCCCTCGAAGAATCCGAAGGTACGCATATCCCGGCACAGTACGAACACATTGAGCTGTGGATAAGACTCTTTCAGTTTAATAGCATTCTTGACGCTCTCCGAACAGCATACCCGGCTGCAATAGGGGCGATCGGGCTCCCGGGAGCCCACGCACTGTATCATTACCACATTGCTGGCCTTTTTCAGAACAGGGTTGTTTTCCCAAATCAGCCCTTCCAAATCAAGACAGGTCATCACCCGCTGGTCCTGGCCGTATAGATACTCTACGGGTTTATATTCCGCACCTCCGATGGCAATTACAGCCACCCCGTGGTTCACCTCTTGCTTACCTGCCGGGGTGGTGAAACCGGTGATATAATTGCCCACATAACCGTATACGTTGTTAATTACTGCATTGCAATACACTTTAACCAGCGGGTGACCGGTAACTTCTGCAATGAGAGAATTTAAATAGCTCTTCACGTCGCGCCTGTCCATTGTATAGTGGATGCGCCTGGTTAGCCCGCCCAGCTCGCTATTCTTTTCCAAAAGGTATACCTGGATGCCCTGTTTGGCCAAATCCAGCGCGCATTCCATACCGGCTACTCCGCCGCCCACCACCAGCGCCGACTGTTTAACGCCCAGATCGATTTCATACAGCGGCTCTTGCAGCACCACCCGGGACACCGCCCGCTTCACCAGGCTTTTGGCCTTTTGGGTGGCCACCTCACTGTTGTTGGCGTGCACCCAGGAACAATGCTCCCGGATATTGGCCATTTCAAACAAGTACGGGTTCAGGCCCGCCTCCCGCAGTGTCTGCCGGAACATGGGCTCGTGGGTGCGCGGCGTACAGGAGGCTACCACCACACGGTTTAAATCTTTATCAGCTATCAATTGCTTGATATTTTGCTGGTTATCCTGGGAACACGCAAACAAGCACTCCTCGGCATGCACCACTCCGGGCAAAGTACGGGCAAATTCAGCCACTGCCGGCACATCCACCACCGCACCAATATTAATGCCGCAGCGACACACAAAAACACCCACCCGGGGTTCTTTACCCGCAACATCCCTTTCTGGTGTCTTGGATTGTTTTTTAATCAGCGTATTTCTCACCCCGGCCAGCATAGCCGCAGCATTGCCGGCCGCGGCACTCGCCTGTACCACAGCGCGGGGTATACTCATCGGACCCTGGAAAGCGCCGCAGGCAAAGATACCATCCTGAGATGTACTCACCGGGTTGAAATTGGGGTACTGGCAAAAACCGTATTTATTAAGCCGCACACCCAGCTTGTCGGCTAGTTCGCGATTATGTTCAGCCGGGCCGAGACCAACAGATAATACCACCAGGTCGAACTCTTCGGTCTGTACCTGACCGTCGGGCAGGGCGTACCTGATGGTCAGGCTGTGATTCTCCCCTTCGGCCAGCGCAAATACGCGCGAGCGGATCAGGCGCACACCAAATTCATATTTTGCCCGCTCCAGATAGCGTTCAAAGTCCTTACCGAAGGTGCGCATATCCATGTAAAAAATAGTGGTATCCAGCTCACCATGGGCATGCTCCAATGCCACAATAGCCTCTTTTAAAGCATAAGTACAGCATACCGATGAGCAATAAGCGTTGGCACTTTTAGCTACATCCCGTGAGCCCACGCACTGTATCCAGGCGATACGGCGTGGTGGCTGCCCGTCCGATGGCCTTTCCAGGTGTCCCGCCGAGGGACCGGAAGCACTCAAAACCCGCTCAAACTCTATACTGGTCATCACATTGGGGAATATACCGTAGCCATAGTTGCGAAAATCTTTGGGGTTAAAGGGCTTCAGCCCCGAGCTAATTATAATTGCCCCCACATTAACGTCTCTAATTTCTTCCACCTGATCAAAGTCTATGGCATTGCTCTTACAATGCTTGACGCACAGCTTGCAGATATCCTTGCCCTTTTCCCGGCCTTTGGTGAGATACAGGCAGTACTCACTATCAATTACATAGGCCGAGGGCACAGCCTGGGCATACTTGGTGTAAATAGCCTTGCGCTCGCTTAAGCCCACATTAAATGTATCGGGCACTTTAACGGGACACTTTTCAGCGCACACACCACAGCTCACACATTTATCAATAGCCACGTAGCGGGGCTTAACCCGTACTCTGACCGTAAAATTACCGGGCTCCCCTTGTACACCGTCAACTTGAGCATCGGTAATCAGCTCTATATTGCCGTGCCTGCCGCTCTCCACCAGCTTGGGCGAAAGAATACACATGGAGCAGTCGTTGGTGGGAAAAGTTTTATCCAGCTGCGCCATCACTCCCCCAATGGCCGGAGATTTTTCCACCAGGTAAACATAGTAACCCGATTCCGCCAAGTCCAGAGCTGATTGAATACCGGCCACCCCACCGCCAATCACAAGCACCGCACCAATTTTTTGGTGAGTCAAAATTGCACCCCCTTAGAAAAACAAATAATATGAACATGGTAAATTAATTATATATTTTATATATTTTGAATATTTTATATTTTATCCACCCCCTGCTTTACAGTGTTTTATTAAGATAACCAAACGATCTCCAAAATGTATTGACGAAAAGTTTTGTAAATTATATCATACTAGCTAGTTAAATTCCTTTTAACTATTTATTTTTTTTTGAAAATTTTATAGAGTCAAAATGTAGATTTCATTCTGCGAAATTTAGATTTTACAGATCAGCATTGTGGTTAGGCACAATGTATAGGAACAACCCTTAACTCCAGGGATTCACTTACCATTTGATTAACAGATGATAATGAAAACAGCAGGTCAGATTTAATAGATTGAAGGGAATTTTGAGGGTGTAGGAGTTACGCAACTGTAGAAGAGACGGTTTTAGATTTAGGCCAAGGTTTGTAGTGGGATAAAGATTGGGTTGGGGTGATAACTTATAATATTGTGCTATAAACCGGTTTACGGGTACCGCAAACCGGTTGTCTGTACTAGGTTATCGGGCTGATTATTATCAAAGATAGTACCTACTACAAGTATTAACCAATATTGTAATTCGGCTATTCAGTGATCATTTCGGGCTGCTTATCCGCAGCTTCATTTAGCATAGTGCGGTTTTTATAGTTCCAGGCCAGTACCGCCTCTGCGAAGGAAACCATTTTCTTAGTCATCCCACCGCCAACTTTACCGTTCAGTCGACTGGGCAATTCCCCTTTATCTATATAGGCATAATTGTCCATACCCAATTCCGTGGCCATTTCATTTCTAAACTCTTCCAGTGCCGGGGCCACATAGGCCTGTAGTTCCCGCGGCACCAAACCGGTGGCGGCTGTTTTGCTCATTAATTCCGGAAGTGCCTTGTCCAATGCCATCAAATCTTTTGCCACATCTTTTGCCAAAACCGTCACCTCCATGAAATTTTTTCAAATAACTATCATGCCCAATTAATGATATTAGTATCCCTTTTTAAATAATTTATATACCATAAAAAAATGCCCAGTTTTTAATCTGAGCATTAATTAAAAAATAATTTTCTAGCAGTTAGTATTAATCTTAACGGCAGCTTATTCTCCCAGGCTATAATCCGGTACCAGCGGTACAGTGGTATCCATATTGCCATTCAAAATACTTTCCTTTTTATCACCCTCCAGCAAAAATTGCACCTTTTCAATGCCCGGCAATTTGGCCAGTGAATTAACCACTGAGTACAAAGTCATGGTTTCACCGGACGAACCGCCCCAATGTTTAGTTTGGAACTCTTTGGAAAAGTTGACATAAGCCACCCCGTTTACAACCGATACGGAAAGAAGTTTGGTACCCTCGGGAATGGTTTGCACTAGGTTATCCTTTTTCGGCCCGTTGATCAACTCCCGAAGAATTACTTCCTCCAGTGTTTCATCCCCTTTAGTTACCGTCCTTTTTTCCGGCACAAGACGCATAGCCTGGTCGTCACTAAAGTAAAGGGTGACTTTTTGCTCAGTTTGTGCCGGCTTGGCGCTGATATCGTCATTATGTCCCGACTCATCGCTACCAGTTTGATTATCACCCTGGGCAGCGCCCGGATTTTGGTTACCACCCTGGGACACGCTATCTTTGTTTTGACCGCAGCCCATCAGAGTTAAAGTTAATAGTGCCAGCACCACCATCATGAACAGTATTAATCTGGACCCAGAGACTTTTCTTATTTTCCTCATAACAATGCCTCCCTTTATAGAATTGGTTCTTCTCTAGATACTTTTGTTTTTCTTGTTTCTTTTTATTTTTGAACTACCCTACCTCCTTAATACAAACAGTTCTTTAATAACCTGCTCTGGTGGTTTATCATCATGCGCTAAAGTTAGTATAACTATGAAATGTTTCACTGGTGTAAAAAGTTGTTAAAAAATTATTACAAAGTTGTTACATAGATATGTTTCTTGATAAAACACATGGTTAAAAACAACAGACCGAATTGACCACAGCTGCGTTTTTTTCAGTGTTATTATGAAAAAAAGCCTATAAAAAAACCGCCAACTGCTAATTTTTAAACAGAAGACGGCATATTAATTTCTTTCATTTTCCTTCCCTCAAAGAATTTCCCAACGCTACTATGTGCGGGTAACGAAATTACGTATATGCGCGTAATACGTTGTGAATTCATTAGTCACACATATCCCCTATATAATCCAACAAATCCACCGCACGGATGATACCAACCGCCCTTTGGCCCTTGAACACTGGTAATATATTAACGTTTTTAGTGATCATCAAACGTATGGCATCAGTTACATTCTGGTCGGATTGAATAAAAGCCTGCACTAGCGGGCGCACCATATCGCCAACCTTAGTGACCAAAGGTTTCTTTAACGGATCTTTATGATAAAACCTGGCCCAGGACATGCCAAATAACTCCGGACCGTCATAACTTAAAGTATTATTCTTAATACAATTTAGTATATCCCTGACCGTCAATATGCCAACCAGTTGCTCTTCGTTATTGACCTTTTTAGTTTTACTGAACACCAAAAGCGAGCGATATTTCTTGCCGGTGGCCATGAATTCCTTTAAGGCCATGATAGCATCCTTTAAACTATCGGTATCGTATATTCTGGGGTATTCAGTTACGGGAAGCATTAAATCTTTAACCATTTTCTTTTCAGGCATTGATCGTATACCTGGTTTCTGAAAACTAAACAAATCAAATATATTTAGTTTTCTCCCCTGCCGACTAAACAAGGGGCAGTTTCACAGGATTCAACTGCTAAGTCATAGACTTTCGCCTATGTTCCGGGTGACTTGTGCTTTTACGTTCGTCGCCCAGCCCTAAAGGCTAGTTCTGCCCGGAAGGAGGTGTTACCCACCACCTGGATAGATAGTGTTCCATGCCCGACTTTCACAGCGTGTCTTTGCGACATGGAAATGTTTACATTGTTATTTTAGCAGTATTTATGATTGATTACAACTGTGAAACTATAGGAAACAGGTTTTCTCACCTCCTATTTTATTGTTATTTCAGAAAGTTTCAGTAGCAATTTTGTAACTGCTTTCAACCTCCTTCTTTATTTTGTGGGGAATATCAAACATTTTTTATAGTGTTACTTCTGCTTTGCTAATGCTTTTATTATATACAAGTCCTCTTGTGATATCAATCACAAATTAAAAAATATTTGCCCTATTTTACCGGTACAGGAAATACCAGATTAAAGGCAGTTCCCGCCCCCTGCCGACTAGTCACATGTATGTTGCCCCCATGCAGGTGTACAGCCTGGCGAACGATGGCCAGCCCAAGCCCTGTGCCCCCGGTGGCCCGGGAACGGGCCTTATCCACCCGGTAAAAGCGGTCGAAGATGCGGGGTAAATCTTCAGCCGGAATACCCTCACCGGTGTCCTCTACCCGCACAACAAGGCTCTCCTTTTCCGCCCGTGCCTCCATTGTTACCCTGCAGCCCCTGGGGGTATGTCTGATGGCGTTGTCCACCAGATTAAGTATAATGCCGGTAAACAAATCGGGATTAACCGGCCATTTCAGTTCCGGTGCAATAGCTGTTTGTAATCTGACGCCGCATTCTTCCGCCCGAGGGCGCAGTAGAGCAATCACATGTTCAAACAAATCACCGATTGCCCTGTTTTCCAGGGATAGCGGCGTATCCCCTTCCTCCATCCTGGTCAGTTGCAGCATGTGATCAACAATACGGGCCAAGCGATCCATTTCGTTGTTGATATCTGCCAAGTATTCACGGTAAACAGCAATGTCCCGCTCATTGGTATCCAAAAGAGACTGGGCCAACGCCTTAACTGAGCTCAAGGGAGATTTCAACTCGTGCGAGGCATCGGCCAAAAACCTGCGCCGGGAGCGGTCAACCTCGGCCAGCCGGCCGCTCATTTCGTTAAAGGCAACGGCCAGCTGCCCTAGCTCATCACCACTGCGGGCAGGAATATGCTGGACCAGATGCCCTGCGGCCACCTGGCGCACCGCCCCGGTTAACTCTTTTACCGGCTTGGTAAGCAACCCGGCCAGCCACAGGCTCAGCAAAGCGGCAAATGCGCCGCTGACCAGGGAAACCAGTGCCATTTGGCGACGAATATCAACCAGTGCTGAGTAAACGTCCTCCAAACCTACCACCAGCATAACCACCCCTACCATGGACTTGTTCCTGAGCACGGGCACAGCGGCATACAACACCCTTTCACCGCTGGCCAGCCGGTGCACCCCGGTTTGGCCGGTGCCGGCCAGGGCAGTCTGCACCTCATTATGGCGCAAAGTACTGCCCAGCAGCCACTCCTCCCCGAAGGAATCCACCATTACACTGCCCTGACGGTCAAGTACCAGCACCCGGGCCCCCATCCGGGTGCCAAAATCCCGGGCCATATAGTAAGCATTACGATCCGGCCGCAACAGCGTATCCTGACCGGTGGTGGCAATTATATTGGCGTTGGTAAGGTGGTTAGTGGCCTTTTCACCCAAGTAGTTCTGCTCCAGCACCCGCAACAAAAAAAGATTGGCGGAAGCCAGTATCAATAATATAAGTACAAAATAAGTACCGGCCATTTTCCAGCGAATGGAGGTTCTTGTCAATACGTTGAACCATACCTTTACCCTTGTTGTTAACCGTCCTTGCGACAGTGCTTTCATAAATAATCTCCTGAATAATCTTCTGCAAAGTAGTACCCGGCACCCCACCGGGTCATAATCCAGCGAGGGTTGTTAGTGTCAGGTTCTATTTTTTGCCGCAGCCGGCGGATATAGACATCCACCACCCGGGGCTCCCCGAAATACCGCGACCCCCAAACCTGTTCCAGCAGTATATCCCGGGTAAAAATCCGCCCGGGATGCCGCGCCAGGGTCAGCAGCAGGTCAAATTCCCGGGCAGTCAGCTCCACCGTCCGGCCGTCCCGGCGCACGCTTTGCCGCGGCACATTTATCTCCAGCCCGCCCGCTTTAATCACCTGCTCCGGCAAACCAGCCCCCGGCTGCACCTCCTGGATACCGCGACCCAGACCTTCCGGCGCATTAAGATGGTCACCCGGGCTTAAACTATCGGGCGCGACAGGGCGCCCCCAGGTTCCCGCACCACCAGTCAGTCCATCGTCCAGTTGAACTCCTGTACTGGCTGACCCCCTACCGGGTTTTTCCCGGTCACTGGCTTGTCCTGGTTCATCCAAACCACATGGACTCCGGCCGCCGCCTGACCCACCCCGGGCGGAGGGCACCCGGCGCAGTATGGCTCTGATGCGGGCTATTAATTCCCGGGTATTAAAGGGCTTGGCTAAATAATCATCGGCACCAAGTTCAAGCCCGACAATTTTGTCCACGGCATCTCCCCGGGCGGTCAGCATAATAATGGGCACATTGCTGAACTGACGGATACGCCGGCATACCTCCAGCCCATCCACCTGGGGCAGCATAATATCCAGCAACACCAAATCTAATGTCATACGGCGCACCAGAGATAGCGCCTCGGCACCATCATAGGCCACTGCCACCTCATAGCCCTCGTTTTCCAGACTGCGCTTCAGTCCCTTGACCAGCAATCGTTCATCGTCTACCACTAAAATTTTAGCCAAGCAGCATCTCTCCTAAATATCACTAATGCGGCCAATAATACAACTACTCTCTATGCACGGTATCATAACCCGGTTGTGCTCATATGGCAACAGTGCCGTCAATTTTTTATGCATTACTAACAAGCCCGGTCTGCAGATAAAAATGATACCCCAGGTATGATGGTGCCGGCAAAAACCAGGTAATCCCAATTTCCTTGTTGATAAAAAATAAACCCCCGGCTAATTAACCGAAGGCTATTATCTATCCAGAAAATAAAAATTTTTATCCTGCCAACCTGCTATTCTTCTCGCTTGATTTCAAAAACCACATTTATTTTATCACATTTTATCAAGCTGGACAGCTTCATATATTAAACAATTAGTTTGTGTGAAAATATGACAAAATTAAATATGCGATAAATAATCAATGGGCAGACATTTTTTTACCTTTGAATTAATAAAGTTTACCAAAGACTTAGTCTAATATAAGTTGGGTCTGGCTGCCCGGCCATCGCAGTTTGGACCGTATGGGGCAGGTAGCCGGTGTGGGTACATTAAAGGAGGTAAAAAACTTGTTGTCACCTAGCCTGGAAGATTACCTGGAGGAAATATATCGTTTTTCTTTAAATAATGACGTGGTGCGCGTCAGTGACATAGCCGCCTGCCTTGATGTAACCATGCCCTCGGTAAACAATGCAATTAGGAAATTAAGCAGTGAGAACTATTTAGTATACAAAAAATACAGAGAGCTGGTTTTAACAGATAAAGGGCGTAAATTAGGCCAATTTCTCGTGGAAAGGAATAGTATACTGCAAAAATTTTTGCGGGTGATTAATTCCAGCTGCGATATCAAAGCAGAGGCCGAGGCAATGGAGCACTATTTATCAATGCCCACCATTTGGGCCATTGAAAGTCTGGTTGATTTTTTTGAGCATAATAGTGAATGCACCAAACAATATTTAAAACATTTTCGGCAAAGAAAAGAACAAGGGATGGGTCTGGTAGACGGCTACCAGGATTGATAGGGCTATCGCCACCCACGGCACGATTAGTTAGTCCAGTCACAGCCAGTTGTCCGGCTGTCAGGAATGATAGGCGAGACAGGGACTTTGTTAAGCCATAATAGATAATCACGGCAAGCTAAACACAAATAAGTTGCGGTATCTGTGTTTTTACCGCCATCCGCCCGGCTACTCCCAGCCGGGCATTTTATATATCCCTTGCCACGTTTTGACACGCCGGAACAGTAACACCTTAAGCAAGAGTCACATATAATTATACAGGATTTGTTAGATACATTTAACAAACTAAAACACCATAAAGTTCGGAGGGGTAGCGCGTGAGTAATATTACCACACTTAATTGCTTGAGCAATGGATCTTTCGCACTGGTTACAGAAGTTGTAGCCGAAGGTTTAACCCGGCGAAGACTGCTGGATCTGGGCCTGGTACCGGGTACAAAAGTGGAAGTTATCAGGCGCAGCCCGGTGGGCGATCCCATTGCCTTTAATATTAGGGGCACAGTGATTGCGCTGCGCCGGGAAGTGGCCGGAAAAGTACTTGTAAGTCCCTGGGAATAGCTGTTTTACCTGCTTACTGGATAGACCACCCACTACTTAGAATACTTTTCCATTGATTAATATAACACTAACTCAGCAGCATAACTCCCTTAAGCCATATTTTTATGAAAGGAACTGAAGAAATGGGCCTTACCTACCAATCAACCGGACAGTTAACCACCCGGGAGATATTTAATGCAAATACAGATAACTGTGATTACGTAATCGCGTTAGCGGGTAATCCCAATACGGGTAAAAGCACTGTGTTTAATGCTTTAACGGGTTTACGGCAACATACCGGCAACTGGCCGGGTAAAACGGTTCAGCGGGCTGAAGGCACTTATATACACAAATCGCGCCGGTATAGACTAATCGACCTGCCGGGCACCTATTCACTGCTGGCCAATTCAGCCGACGAAGAAGTGGCTCGGGATTTCATCTGTTTTGCCAGGCCCGATGCCACCATTGTGGTGGTAGACGCCACCTGCCTGGAACGCAACCTGAACCTGGCCCTGCAGGTCATGGAAATCACCGACAAGGTAATCGTTTGTGTAAATCTAATTGACGAGGCCAGGCGCAAAAAAATACAGCTAAATACTGCCAAACTAAGCGATCGGCTGGGGGTACCCGTTGTCGCCACCGCCGCCAGAAGTGGTGAAGGCTTGTCTCGGTTGATGGATCTGGTTGACGATGTGGCAATGGGACGCATACTGCCGAAACCGCAGCCTGTGCGCTACAGCAAGGAAGTAGAGGAAGCCATCGCCCAGCTGGAGCCCCGGGTTCGGGCCTTAGTAGGCGAGGATATCAACTCCCGCTGGCTGACCCTACGCCTGCTTGACTGTGATACCAGGCTGGTACGGACCATAGAAAATTATTTAAACGCCAGGGAAACAGCAGCGGCCGTGCCCTTGGCACAGGAGGGATTGGCCTGATGGCGCAAAAAACTTTAGCACCGCTGCTGGAGGAAGCCCAAAAATTCACCAGCCCGCGCCAGAGCCAATTCAGGGACAGTATTGTAACCAGTATTTACCGTACCGCTGAGCAAATTGCTGGTGACGTAGTCAGCCACACCTCCACCAGCCGACGTGACTTTGACCGCCAAATTGATAACATAATAACATCCCCGGTATGGGGCTTTCCCATCATGTTCGGCGTACTGGCGGTAGTATTTTGGATAACTATTGCCGGTGCCAATATACCGTCGGGCTTGCTGGCCACGGGGCTCTTTTGGATTGAGGCCCGGCTGACAGACTTATTTATGGTCCTTAACGCCCCGGATTGGCTGCACGGTTTTTTGGTTTTGGGAGTCTACCGGAGCCTGGCCTGGGTTATAGCAGTCATGCTGCCGCCAATGGCCATTTTCTTTCCCCTGTTCACTCTACTAGAAGATCTCGGCTATTTGCCCCGGGTGGCCTTTAACTTGGACCGTTTTTTCAAAAAGGCCGGGGCCCACGGCAAACAGGCACTGACCATGAGCATGGGCTTTGGGTGCAATGCCGCGGGCATTATTGCCTGCCGCATTATTGAGTCACCCCGGGAGCGGCTGATTGCCACGCTAACTAACAATTTTGTGCCCTGCAACGGAAGGTTTCCCACATTAATTGCCCTGGTGAGCATATTTATAGCCGGTTCAGTGTCTTTATCATTGAGCAGCGCAGTGGCTACAATGGCCGTAGCCGGATTGGTTGTCTTTGGTATTGCCGTTACGCTATCGATATCATGGCTGCTGTCCAAAACCATATTGCGGGGTAAACCGTCATCATTTACTCTGGAACTGCCGCCTTATAGAAAGCCACTGGTGGGCCAGGTGCTCATTCGCTCGGTACTGGACCGCACCTTGTTTGTACTGAGCCGGGCCGTGATAATCGCGGCTCCAGCCGGTGGTTTAATCTGGATACTGGCCAACACCACTATCGGCAGCGCCACTCTATTATCCATCATAGCCGGCTGGATGGATCCCCTGGCCAGGCTTATGGGTTTGGATGGTTTCATATTACTGGCCTTTATACTGGGCCTGCCGGCCAATGAAATTGTGTTACCCATCCTGATCATGAGCTATGTTTGCGGCGGTGCCATGACAGAGCTGTCCAGCCTGGCCGACCTGCGCCATCTGCTGGTAGATCAGCACGGGTGGACCTGGCTGACGGCTCTGTGCACCATGACATTCTCCCTTTGCCATTGGCCGTGCGGCACCACGCTATTCACCATTCAAAGGGAACAACACAGCTGGCGCTGGACATTACTGGCTGCCTTGATACCTACCGCCGTGGGTGTGATTGTCTGCATATTAATAAACAATTTGGTACGGGCAGCAGGTTTAATTGTTTGATTTTAGAAGCGTTTTTTTAACCATATTTGCATAATACCTTTTATAGCATTTTCTCCATCAGCTAAGCAGGCGGTTGTTTTTATAGCAATGTTAGGTGTAAATTCGGCCAGGGTGGCGCCAGAATAACTATTTTTAAGGTAGTTAATTTTTAGCACGCCCATCTAATCTTTCATTAAATCCCTGGCGATAACAATGCGCTGAATCTGGTTGGTTCCCTCAAAAATTGCAAATACTTTGGCATCACGCATCATCCGCTCCACCGGATACTCACGGCAATATCCGTAGCCGCCAAGAATCTGTACCGCATTGGTAGTTACATTCATGACCATATCGGTTGCAAACAGCTTGCTCATCGCTGAAAACCTGACCATATCCGCTTCTTTATTGTCATACTTGTATGCCGCGGTTAACATCAGGCTGCGTGCCGCCTGGATGCTTGTTTCCATGTCGGCTAGCATGAATTGAATGCCCTGCTGCTCGCCAATTAGTTTGCCAAACTGCACCCGGGTTTTGGCGTAGTCCCGGGCGCATTCCAGGGCGCCCTGTGCCAGCCCGATGGCCATAGCGCCGGTCATGATCCGCCCTTTGTCCAGTGAATCAAAGGCAATACGAAAGCCGTCTCCGATATTGCCCAGTATATTTTCTTTAGGAACTCTAACATTTTCCAGAATTACCGTTCCGGTAGGAGAGCCCCGCAACCCCATTTTATTTTCATTCTTACCAAAACTTAAACCGGGGGTGTCGCGGTCTACTATAAATGCAGTTATTTTGTCTTTGCCATTTACTCTTACCTTGGCAAATACGGTAAATGGATCTCCCACTTCCGCGTGGGTAATAAAGCACTTGTTACCACTTATAATGTAATCATCGCCGTCCGGTACCGCTCTGGTTTGCATTGAGCTAACATCGGACCCGGCGTTGGGTTCGGTCAGGGCAAAGCAGGGTAGCAATTCCCCGGTGGCTGTTTTGGGCAAATAGCGACTTTTTTGCTGTTCATTCCCCCGTAATGCTATGGGGGCTGCACCAAGGGACTGGTTGCCCAGTACCATGGACGAAGAGGCGCATACCCTGGATATTTCCGATATGCAAATGCACAGGGTGAGTAATTGGCCGTCTAAACCTCCGTATTCAGGAGGTACTACCAAAGAGTATATTTCGTTTTCACTGAACAGTTGGTGCACATCTCTGGGGAATACCGCTTTTTCATCTATTTCCGCTGCCCGGGGTGCTACTTTTTCTTCCATTATCTTGCGCACGTTGCGCATCATCATGAGCTGTTCTTCATTTATCCTGGGATCCATGTTTATCTCTCCTATCTAAACAGCTATTGCCCGGTTATTTAACCACCGGCTTATTTTGTTTTTAGCTTGAATACCGGTAAGAAACGCTCCGGATCATAGGGTGTACCGGGCACTTGCACTACGGCCGGCTTTACCGAAATGCCTGTTTCTACCTGGTCGGGATCGGCATCAATCAGCCGTGAGAGAATTCTTACCGGCCCTATTTGTACCAGTACGAATATGGTGGGTATGGAAAAGCCGGCAGGAATGCCTCTTTCGGCTATGGTGTATTCGATTACGGTGCCTTCTTCCGGCAGATCGACCCATTCTACCCCGGCCGAAGCGCAAGCGGGGCATATTGTTTTAGGCGGCCAGGTGGTATGCCGACATTCCCGGCACTGGGTAGTAACCAGCCGGCCTTTTCTGAGGTGGTCATAAAACGGGTACATTTTGGTTAGTTTTGGGCTTTGGTGGGGGAACGGGTCTATGGTCGCTACATAGTTGGTTGTCATTAGACCACCTCCGTGGAGAAGATGTTGACCAGGTGTTCTGTAGGCCCTGAGTTGTTGTGGGTTAACCCGATTCTGGCGTTGTTTACTTGTCGTTCTCCGGCTTCACCCCGCAGCTGCCAGAATATTTCTGCTGTTTGCGCTACGCCGGTGGCTCCCAGGGGGTGGCCACAACCCAGCAGCCCTCCCCGGGGGTTAACGACTACCTGGCCGCCGTAGTCGCTTTGCCCGGCTTCTATAAACGGGCCGCCTTCGCCTTTGGCGCAAAAACCCAGTTCTTCGGTGGTGATGATTTCTGCTATGGTGAAGCAGTCGTGTATTTCGGCTACGTCTATGTCGGCTGGTTTAATTTGGGCCATTTTGTAGGCGCTCTCAGCCGCTTGTTTTAACGGCGGCCAGTGGGACAGGTCTGTGTAATGGTTGGAAAAGGTAAGTCCGTGTACGGATTGGCCGGTGCCGATAATGTATACGGGTTTGTCGGTATAGTCTTTGGCTCGCTCGGCACTGGTGATGATGACTGCCGCCGCGCCGTCACTGATGGGTGAGCAGTCGTACAGGCCAAAGGGGGTGGTGATTCTTTTGGCGGTGAGTACCTGTTCCAGCGATACGCCTTTTTGAAATTGGGCGTAAGGGTTTTTGGCGGCATGGGCATGGTTTTTTACGGCGACTTTGGCCATTTGCTCTCTGGTGGTACCGTATTTGCGCATGTGTGTCCGTGCGCACATAGCAAACATGATGGGTGCGGTTACTCCCTGGCAGGCTTCCCATTCACGATCCAGCCCGGTGCTCATGTTTAGAAATATTTCTTCCGGTACGGGTACCTGGAGTTTCTCTGCTCCTACTACCATGACCATTTTGCACAGTCCGGCTTTGATGTAGGCGTAGGCTGTGCGGATGCCGGCATTGCCGCTCTGGCACATATGTTCCAAACGCAGGGACATGGTGCTGGGGTTAATGCCCAAACATTCTTCGGCTAGTGATGCTATGTGGCTTTGTACCGCTGTTCGTTCGGGCATTACGCTGCAGGCGATGAATCCGTCTATGTCTTTGGGTTTGATGGCCCCACCGGTGGCGTTAAAGCAGGCATGACCGGCTTCGGTAATAAGATCCCGGTATGATGCTTCGCGATTGCCGAATTTGGCTACGCCGGCGGATATGACGACAACATTGGTCATTTGTTTACACCTCCGCGATTGTATCGATAAAAGTAATTTTTATATGCCTATAGTTATACCGCCATCAACAAAGATTACCTGGCCGGTAATGTAGTTGGCTTCATCACTGGCTAGAAAGAGGTGGGCGTTGGTAATTTCTGCTGGGTCGGCCATGCGTTTTAACGGAATGCTATTGATGATCATGTCGCGTACTTTGTCAGGCATACCGGCGGTCATGGGGGTATTGGTGGCTCCCGGGGCGACTACGTTGACGTTGATGTTGTAGCGGGCGTATTCCAACGCCAGTGCCCAGCTCATGCCTACTACTCCTGCTTTGCTGGCTGCGTAGTTGGCCTGGCCGATGTTACCGTAGGCGCCAATGGAGGCAGTGTTGTTGATTTTGCCGTATTTCTGTTCACTCATAGGACCAAATACGGCCTGGCAGCATAAGAAGGTGCCTTTGAGGTTGACGTCTATGACGCTGTCCCATTGCTCTTCGGTCATTTTTTTGGTCAGGGCGTCTTTGTTGATGCCGGCGTTGTTGATGAGAATGTCGATGCGCTTATATTCTTTAAGAGTGTTTTCTACCATTTGTTCCACATCGCTTTTGCTGGTTACGTTTCCTTCTACTACTATTACGCGTGCACCCTGAGCCGCTAGTTCACGGCTTACACGGGTTATTCCTTCGGTGTTTACGTCGTTTAGTGCTACTAATGCCCCTTCGGCAATGAATCGCCGGGCGGTGGCTTCTCCAATGCCGCTTCCCGCTCCTGTGATTAGGGCTACTTTATCTTTTAATCGCATAAGTTTTTACTTCCTTTCTTTTTTAAAATTTAATATTGATCATTGTTTACGTGTGAGCATGATTACCCAGGTTCCTTCAAGCACTGATTCGTCACGCTGGTTTAGCACTTTTATGGCTACATTTACTACGCCCCGGTCGGCTTTTTTGCTTTCTTTTTTCTCGGCTATTTTTTGTACTAGCCGGATGGTATCGCCAAATTTTACGGCACCGGTAAATCGGGTGGTCATTTCCAGTACTGCTATGGTGGTTCCTTCAAATATGCCTAGTTGATTAGCCAATCCGGTGGCCACGGAAAGGATTAATGCTCCGTGGGCGATACGAGTACCAAACGGGCTGTTTTGCATAAAGGTTTCGTCGGTATGCAGGGGGTTGTAGTCACCTGATAAGCCGGCAAATGTTGCTACGTCTGATTCGGTGATGGTTCGTGAGGCGGTGTAGTATTCTTCACCTATACTAAATTCGTCAAATGTTTTACCGCGTAACTGGTATCCCATGGCTTTGACCTCCTTGAACGATAATTAATAACCTATCAACCAATGTTTAAATATTAATGATTTAATTTTATTTTGTAGCAAATCATGTACCACTTCAAAAACTAAGTGCGAAAGTCCAAAATTCAGGGTTGAGTAGTGGTTTTTTAATACTAAGTTACTTAATCCTTACGCGAAATGAATTGCTGTGTGTCAAATCTGTCAAACCATCCATTAAGCCTTTGCAATTTTTGACAAAAATGACTAATAATTAAAGTCTGGTTTATTTTTTTTATCTAATGTTATACCCCTATTGTTATACCCCTATCCTCATGGAATGGAGTCCAAATCATTGACCTTTCGCTTTTAATGCACTCATAATTCTTTCCGGTGTTATTGGAACATCCCTAATTCTTACACCTACAGCATCGTAGATAGCATTAGCTATGGCAGGCGCTTGCAGGAAGATCCCCGACTCACCCACGCTTTTTGCCCCAAACGGGCCTGTGGGGTCTTCCTCTTCCACCAGCAAGGACTCGTTATCCGGCATATCCAGGATGGACGGGATCTTGTACTTGTCAAACCCGTCCGCTACCATTTTCCCGTTTTCGGTACTAATAATGGTGTCCTCATACAGCGCAAACCCTATACCTTGACCGGTTCCTCCGTCGAGCTGGCCTTCAACTGTCATTGGATTGATCGCTTTTCCAATATCGTGAACCGTTATCCATTTGATTATCGATACTTGCCCGGTCTCCATGTCAACCTCAAGGTCTACAAAGCCCGCCTGCCAGGGAGGCGCAAAAGCAGTGGGCGTAATACTGGCACGGGCAGTGATCTGTTCGCTGTTTCCACTATAGTTATAAATGGCATCCTTGGCCACGTCTGCCACTGAAATCCCCTTTTGTGGATCTGCGGCAACATAAATTCTTTTACCACCCATTGCGAGTTCAACAGGAGCTACCTTTAAAATATTAGCAGCCCTTCTAAGAAACTGTTCCCTGGCGTTTTCGGCGGCCTTTTTCACCGCGAGTCCCAAACAATAAAGCCCCCGGGAGGCATGAGTTCCAACGGACCACTCGGTTAAGTCGGTGTCATAGGATATCGGATGAATATCCTCATAATTTAATCCTAGTACTTCGGCTGCGATTTGGGACAATGAACCCAAACATCCCTGTCCTATATTCCCTGGAGTTACAATCATATTGCATGAGCCGTCTTCATTAAACTTTAGAAGGGCATTTGAAAGCTCCAAAAGCATTGGCTGGGCACCGCTCAACCAACCCATACACGCAACACCTACACCTTTTCTTCGAATCCCTTCCTTCTTTCTGGCCCTCTTTTCCTTCCAACCTATTTTCTCTGCTCCTATCTCTAAACACTTATCAAGCGCGCAACTGGTGATCTTGGTCCCTGGAAACCACCCCAGACCACCGACCTTCCTGTGAAATTTCATCCTGAATTCTACCGGATCCATCCCAACTTTTTGGCAAATTTCATCCACTAATGTTTCGCGCACAAAAGTCGACTGCATGCCGCCAAATCCTCTAAACGCTCCACACGCCACGTGGTTGGTATACACTACCTCTATTTCCTGGTATATATTTGGTATCTCATAGCAGGTAATATTGGAAGCAAGGGCAACGCCCGCACCAGAAGCTGTTTTCGCCATATAGGCTCCTGCATCACCTGTGTACTTGGCTTTCAATGCGGTTGGTGTACCATCTTGCTTAGCGCCAATCTTCATTTCAATTTTACATATGTGTTCGCGGGTGAGCCGGTTGGAAAAGTCTTCCGCTCGGTCGTACATGATTTTCACTGGTGCACATGCCTTTATTGCCAGCGCACAACATTGCGGTTCGCAATTTAAATCCGTTCCTGCTCCAAACCCATTACCGGCATAGGGCTGTATAATTCTGACCCTACCTTCGTCCATATCGAATAAATGAGCAATCATCCTCCTAGCCATATGAGGGAGCTGAGTCTGACTCCACACTGTCAACCTCCCCGTACCGGAGTTATAGCTTGCAATACTGCACGCATTCTCCATCCCGGCCTGTATTGCTTTAGAGGTGGTATAGGTTCCCTCGACGACCACGTCCGCCTCTTTAAACCCCTGTTCCATATCACCTGTGGGAAATACTGACATAGGTGGCACGACTATATTACCTGCAGCGTTATCGCGTATCTGAGGCGCGCCCTCTTTTACCGCATCCTCCACCGTGAAAACAGCCGGCAAAACTTCATATTCCACGTGAATGAGTGCCAGTGCTTCTTTTGCAATTTCCTCGTTCACGGCAGCCACTGCAGCTATTGGATCACCAATGTAACGAGCAACATCGGCAAAGAGGTACATGTCCATCAGTTCGCCCCCATCCAACTGCCAATGCATCACATTAACCGTAAATAATTTCTTTGGGAAATCATTAGCAGTGACAACTGCCTTGACACCGGGTAGCGCTCTGGCTTTACTTATGTCAATACTAACTATTCGTGCATGAGCGTGAGGACTCCTTAAAATCTTACCGACCAACATACCGGGTAAATTCATAGTAGTACTGTATTGTGCTTTACCGGTTACCTTATCCCACGCTTCTTTTAATGGTAAACTTTTACCGACAACGGATAACTTCTGACCCATTTCATTTACCCCCTCCCCCGACTGACAACACCGCCTTAATAATCTTGTTATAGCCGGTACACCGGCACAAATTTCCACCCAACCCTTTTTTGACTTCTTCCCTTTTTGGATTTGGATTTTCATCCAAGAGAAATTTGGCGGAAAGTATCATTCCAGGAGTACAGTACCCACACTGGAGAGCACCGTGCTCTACAAACGACTTTTGAAGAGGATGTAAATTCTCACCTTCTGCCAATCCCTCAATGGTCAAAATGTTTTTCCTTTTTACGGTTACGGCCAGTGTAAGGCATGCCAGAGTTGGTTTGCCGTCAATCAACACTGTGCAACACCCGCAATCGCCATCTCCACAACTCTCTCGCGCACCGGTTAGATTCAGTTCATCACGCAACAACTCAACAAGTGTCATGTTCGAGGTTATAACCACGTCATGTGACACTCCATTAACGATAAACGTCGCCAGTTCCTTTTTCATACTGTATTCACCTCTCCGGAGTTTTTACAACATTTTTCCAAGGCTCGCCTTACCAATACGGCAACCATTTGTTTTCTGTATTCCTCTGTAGAACGAATATCAGTTATAGGTCTTACCTCTTGAGCAGCAGCTTGTGCAGCCTTTTCGATTACCTTGGATTCAAGCCTATTACTCAAAATCAGGCTTTCTGCTGTTTTTGCCCTAACGACAGTTGGAGCTACAGAGCCTAACACAATTCTTGCTTCCTGGCAAATTCCATCCACAACTCTTATAGTGACGGCTACATTCACTTTGGCAATATCAGCTCTGGTTCGTGCAATTTTTAGAAAAGCACTATGAGTTCCAGGAAGAACAGACGGTACCAACACCTCAGTAACCAGTTCGCCCGGTTCCAGAACAGTCTTACCTACACCCAGGTAAAAGTGCTCAAGAGGAACATACCTTGTTTTTCCGGGACCCGATATAATAAGTTGAGCACCTAGAGCTGCAAGGGGAGGCGCTATGTCTGATGCCGGGGTAGCTACGCAAAGGTTACCTACAAGTGTACTCATTGTTTTTACCTGTACGGAAGCTATTTGGCTAACAGCATCAAACAATGCCGGATAGCCTGCCCGAATAATCGGCGAAAGTTCAGCGGTTCTTATAGAAGTTAGAGCACCAATTCTTAGGAAGTCCGATTCATTTTTTGCAATATAATCTAAATCTGATATTTTTTTAATACTAACTACCACCTCAGGAGACTTACTTCCCCTTTTCATGTCTCCTATGAGACCAACACCCCCGGCAAGTACCGCTGCCTTGCCACCACATGAATATAAAATTCCTACAGCTTCATCGACCGTTTCCGCTTCTTGATAATCAAAATTTCTTAATCTTCTGAACATTTAACCACCTCCTAGCGATAGTTACGAACTGACCTCCTCCAAATATTTCCCCTTTGTTTCAGGACCTAATATATATACGGCAAGAGCACCAAAGAGAAACGCTAATGCAGCTACATTAAATACCATGGACTGCCCCGCCTCGGTCGCTAGAATCACACCAGTAATATACCACCTGTGTTGCAAGCCCGTAGAAAACGGGCTTGCAACACATCACGCCATTGATTTGTTTCTAATTCGTTCGGTAGCTTCCACATCAACCTCAAAATTATCCCGTTTGATTACCACACCGTAATCCTCCAAGGCTTTTTCCACAGAAACAATACCATTAAGTACATCCTGATGAACTTTTTCTACCGGGCGATCATAGGGATTGCCAAAACCACCGCCGCCACTTTGATATATTTCAAAAATATCGCCTAAATCGAATTGATAGAAGGTTTCAGCTTCAACTTTAATTGTCTCTCCGCTCGTTTTTTTCAAATACAATATGTGTTTGGGAGCCGGTTTCCCCCCGGCAAGACCAAAGGGCGCTGTTTCATCCCTTAAACCGCCGCCAAAGTTAGCAGCCGGAATATTGGGCGCATCGACACGCCAGCGATAAATTACTCCCATTCCACCGCGCCACTGGCCTGCCCCGGCACTATCCGGCCAGTATTCATACTGTAACAAAAAATACGGATTAACCATCTCATGCAGTTCAGGATCCGGTGAGCGCAGCCCGCCGGAGCAAACCACCACCCCAATGTGATCCCAACCATCATAACCATACGTAGCTCCGCCGCCGCCCTTGCACATAAAATGAATATCGGCAAAGGGCCGCCCTGTTCTAGTGTTAAAACCTACAGTAGTCGGCGAACACCATCTACCCCAGCCCGCTTGCGCCTGCATGGGGATGCTTTGCGCCAAAGCCAACCAGTTCGCTTCGATAATGGTAGCCGCAGTGGTAATGGTGCAGCAGGTGGTGGGAGCCGGATGCTTTGCATTTACCACTAACCCTTCAGGTGCGATGATGTTGACCGGACGCATGGCACCTTCATTAATACGTGCCTCCGGATTTATGGCAGTAACAAGGGATAGGTAGCAGGCTGAAGAAGTATTAGGTAACGTACTATTTACATAACCGGGCGTTTGAGGGTCGCTTGGGGACAGATCAAAAGTGATATCATCACCCTTAACTGTAATATTTACCGCAACCTTAATCATTTTATCCTTATTAATTCCATCATGATCTATATATCGCTCGGCATAATAAGTACCGTCAGGAATCTTAGCGATCTGGGCACGCATTTGCCGCTCGGAGGCATCAAATAACTCATTTATAGCATCGTATAAAACATCGGGTCCATATTTTCCAAGTAATCCGTGCAGCCCTCTTTCACCAATTTTGCAAGCCCCTACCTGACAGTGTAAATCCCCTTCTACCAGAAAAGTTAGAAATACGTTATTAAGAATAAAGTTCCAGACATCCTTTTGATATTGGCCCTTATGGTACAAACGGGTCGGTGGTATACGCAAACATTCTTCATAAATAGACTTAGCATTCGGATTATAGCCGGCCACACCGCCTCCACCTACATCTGCGTGGTGTCCCTTAGAAACAGACCAGAACTGCAGCTCGCCCTCCCAGAAAACCGGTTTGACCACGTTAATATCCGGCGGGTGATTATTACCGCTAAATGGATCATTTAGAATAAATACGTCTCCCTCGTGAATATCCCCCTGGAAATGTTCAGCAATAGCTTTTACGACAAAAGGTAAAGCACCCATCAGGATTGGTATATAGGCGGTTTGGGCCACTAAACGGCAGTGTTTGTCAAAAACCGCTGTCACCAGGTCCCGGGCCTCACTAAAAATGGGAGAACGGGACGTCCGTAGCATAGTTTCCCCTATTTCCTTGGTTATAGCATCAAAACGATTACCGATAACGGCTACTAAAATTGGATTTATTTTAGATTCAGTACCCATTTTTCACCCTTCCTTTACCTGGGTATATGGTTATATTTAACGCCCTTTGGATAAAGTATATAATCGTTATATTCATCACAGGTTAAATCAAATTCCGGTGTAACAATAATGGTAGTAGTGGGCTGTTCTACAATAGCCGGCCCCTGTATCAAGTTGCCGTAACCCATCCTTAGGCCGTCGTAAACAGGCGTGTTTATAAAATTACCATCAAAATATACAGGGCGTTCGCCCTTCAATGCATCTGATGCGTCCCTACCCACATAGGGAAACTTATTGAAAGACGGTTTATCTGTTACTCCTGTGGCTAACATACGTAAGTTCATAAATTCCAGCGGCGCCCCCGGCATAGAATAACCATATAGCGTATCGTGTCGTTTATGGAAAGCACCGCTTAAATTTTGGATAGCATCTTCAATGAGTGTTTCCTCCCAGACTACCCCTACATCGTTAAACTGGCCGATGTAACGCAAATCGGCTCTATACAGCAGCTTAACAGCTTCCCGTGAAATTCCTTCCGCTGCAAGAGTACGCATAGCCTCATCTCTCATCTCTTGATATAGCTCTTTTATCTTAATCAGGTCATGCTGCCCCACCGGAGCGTTATAAGTGCGCACAAAATCATGCTTTAAATCGGAGATGAGCATTCCGGCGGCGCAAAATACTGATGATTCACGGGGAATGATAATCAGCGAAATATCTAGTTCACTGGCAATAGCAGCAGCGTGAATAGGTCCGGCACCACCCGCCACAACCAGGGCAAATTCCCGTGGATCATGGCCGCGACGCACCGAAACTTCCCTAACTCCATCAGCCATATTGGCGTTAACAATTTTGTAAATACCGGCGGCAGTGGTTTCTATATCCAATCCGAGTTCGGAAGCCAGGTTACCCACTGCTCTTCTTGCCGAATCCAAATCCAGTTTTAATTTGCCACCATAAAAAAAGTCAGCAGCTAAATATCCCAAAACCAAATTGGCATCTGTTACGGTTGGCTGCGTCCCCCCATGCCCGTAACACACAGGGCCCGGTTCCGAACCGGCACTTTTAGGCCCCACACAAAGAATTCCACCCGGGTCAACCCAGGCAATACTTCCGCCACCCGCCCCGATTGTATGAATATCTATTATCGGCGAGGCAAGACGATATCCTCCCACCTGTCCTTCCTCGGTAAACGCAGGTTTTTTATCCTTTACCAGGCATACGTCAAAGCTGGTGCCCCCCATATCAATAGTAATAATGTCGCGGGCTGATTGTGATTCCGCGTAAAATACGCCGGCAGTAGGGCCTGAGGCCGGACCGGACAAAAGAGTGTTTGATGCAAACCTGATAGCGATCTCGGGAGCCATTACACCGCCGTTGGACTGCATAATCAACAAGGTACCACCGAAACCTTCCTGAGCTAAGCGTCCCTTAAGTTTGGTTAGATACCGAGACAACGGCGGGCCGACATATGCGTTCAGTGCGGTTGTGCTGTGACGCTCGTAAACCCGAACCTGGGGCAGCACTTCAGATGACAGTGAAACATATAACCCTGGCGCTTCTTCGGTTATTATTTCTTTGATTCTTTGTTCGTGGGCCGGGTTAAAAAAGGAAAATAAAAGGCTAACCGCAACCGCTTCAACGCCTTCCTGCTTAAAAAACCGGATGGCCCTGCGCACATCGTCTTCGTTTAACGGGGTAACCTCATGCCCCTCACAATTTACCCTTTCATCCACCACTTGAATCAAATAACGTGGTACCAGTGGAGGGGGTGGGCTTTGTTTGGGATTATATTGTTCTTCCCTCATACCACGCCGCATGTTAAGACAATCCCGAAACCCCTTGGTGGTAATAAAACCAGTCTTTGCACCTTCCCCCGTAAGAGTTGCATTAGTTGTTATGGTTGTGCCGTGTACTATAATTTTTACCTGGCTTAAAAACTCAACAACGCTAAGATCTTTATCTCCAGCCATTAACTTGAGGCCGGTAAAAACCCCTTCGGTAGGATCTTTTGGCGTGGTTGGGGTTTTATAAACTAAGCTTTCTCCTAAATCATTAACAAGAAGAAAATCAGTAAAGGTGCCCCCCACATCAATCCCGATCCTATAAAATCCATTCATCCCTTTTCCCCCCCATACGTTTTAAGAACGTGGCTTATGATAAATGGTAGCCTTACATGGTTCATCAACCGGGTTTCCCAACTCGTCAAACTGGCGCCCGAATTCAGATTTAAAAACATCCCACCCCCATTCCCGAGGTAAAATATCCATCCATAAAGGTGTGTGTACACAGTAGTAGGATAAACCTTCCATGTTGAAGCCCCATGGATATTTTTTACGGGTAGTGCCGATGTTCACTGAATGGCGGTTGCTATTATCGTTTTTACCTTCTTTGATCATCCGTCCCCCGCTGGCGCAGTACTTCATTACAAAAACAGTCTTTTCATCATCCTGCTCCACGTAAAAATCATGGCCATGCGACCTGAGAAATGCGGCGTAAATATCCACCAGCGCCTTTGTACCCCCATTATCCTTAATGTACATTAACAAAGGCCTCCATAGCTGCTCTCCCACGAAACGCCAGGCATCTTCCACCGCTTCCTCTCCGAGCTTGTCGGCAATATAAGTGCAAAATAAACCGGCCATATCACCATAAAGATCGTGGAGTGGACGGCCCTCCTCCCAAATTTGCCTGGTAAAAACAAGTGCATTCTCCTGGTTTCCCCGGTTAATGGCATCAATAGCTAAGTTTAGGGGATGTTGGACAAGGTCGTTTCTTCTCATGCTTCCCCCTCCTTACTGAAAATTCTGAATTTTACAGCAATAAGTCACATTTTTAAACACTTCTTACATGTCCCTCCCAGTATTTTTCGCGCAGCACACGCTTTAGAATTTTACCGGTAGGGTTTTTGGGTAAAGACGATAAAAATTCTACATATTTTGGTTTTTTATAGCTGGCCATATGCTGCTTGCAATACTCGATAAGCTCATCCTCACTTATGCGACACCCGTCTTTGAGAACTACCAGTGCTTTTACAGATTCACCCCATAATTCATCGGGAATACCTATAACCGCCGCTTCCAGGACAGCTGGGTTTGTATAAATAACTTCTTCTATTTCTTTGGGGTAGATATTTACCCCACCGCTGATAATCATGTCTTTTTTCCGGTCAACGATAAACAGATATCTTTCTTCATCGAGATATCCCAAATCGCCTGTATAAAACCAGTCGTTCTTAATTGTTTCCGCAGTAAGCTCGGGCATTTTCCAGTAGCCCCTAATTACAGAACGGCTCTTAATTAAAACCTCACCGACTTCCCCCGGTGGCAAATCGTTGCCATTATAGTCAATAGTTCGCACCTCGGCCGATAGAGCCTCTCTTCCCGCGGAGTAAAGCCTCTGTTGCTGTTTTTCTGTTCCTTCCAGAACATGGTCTTCGCTGACCAAAAAAGTTGCCTCTAATGTCTCCGTAAGGCCATACCCTTGGGTAAAACCACACCCTATAAGGTCAATAGCTTTCTTTAACACCTGAACATGCATAGGACCCCCGCCATAGAAGATTAGTCTTAGACTAGTCAGGTCATAATTGTTAATGTTGGGATGATTTAAAAGCATATTGATCATAGTGGGAATTAAAAGACATACCGTAACCTTTTCTCTTTGAATAATTTCCAAGGCACCCCGGGGGGTAAAATGCTTAAGTATATTGTTGGTACATCCCAGGTAAGAATAGGTGGTAGCCATAAATACAGCGCCCATATGGTATAACGGGGTAGCCACCAAATTTATATCGTCGTAGCTACTCTTATCTGCATAAAACTGGTTAAAACAATTAGCCTCCAGATTCCGGTTGCTAACCATTGCGCCCTTGGGTAGCCCAGTAGTTCCGCTGGTGTAAAAGATTGCAAAAATATCATCCTCTTTACCAATGGATTCAGGTTCATTAGTTGGATACTTAAGCAATAGGGACTCATAGTTTTCTATTTGATCTGATACATTACCGACACCGATCACGCATCCTATATCAATACCAGAGTCGCGGAGATCTTGCATCTTACCAACATACTCTTCCCCTACAATTAATGCTTTAGGCTCTGCTGAACACAACAATTCCTTAGTTTCATAAATCGACAGCCGGTAATTTAAAGGTACTGCAATAGCTCCGGACTTTGCCAAAGCCCAATAAGTTTCCAAGTACTGATGGCAGTTTTCCATCAAGATGCCGACGCGATCACCTTTTTGAATCCCCCGGTCACGCAGGGCATATACCAATGCATTTACTCGCTCGTTAACTTGACACCAGGACAATGAGACATCCCCGAAAACCAGCGCCTTTTTATAAGGAAAGCGCAAACTATTTCTTCTAGGTATATCACCAAGGTTCATACTAATTCCCCCTTAAGCCCTCACAAGGTACCCTGGATAAAACCAGCTATCTCACTACTCATTGTACCGGGGCCAAAAACTCTGGCCACTCCCAGATTAAGCAATTTAGGAATATCCTCCTTAGGGATTACTCCACCTGCCAGAACAATAAATTTATCCTGAGATTGGTTTATTAAATCCATTAATTTTTTCATTTGAACTAAATGTTGCCCGGATAAGAAACTTATTCCAATAACACTAACATCCTCATCCTGAGCTATCCGCAATACCTTTTCGGGAGTATTATGCAATCCAAGATAAATCACCTCAAAACCGGCATCGCGGAGAAGTTGGGCCATAGTAACAATACCCGTATCATGGCAATCAAGCCCCATTTTTGCCAATAGTATTTTTTTATATTTTTTCAAAACCGCTCCCTCCATTCTTTTTATAGTTGAATTTTAAACCCCGTTGCATCACGCATGGCCTGATGGATTTCCCCCATGGTAGCCCGGGCTTTCAACGCTTCCATGATAATAGAAATCATGTTCTTGCTGGTCTTCATGTTTAACTCAACATTTTTTAACGTTTCCGCCACCCGTTTTTGTTCACGGTTTGCCCGATACTCTTTTAGATAAGCTGCCCTGGCCGCTCCCCATTCATCTGAGCGAATGGAATGAATCTTTATTTCAGGTTCCTCTTCCACCTTGAATTTGTTTACCCCTACCAAGACCTTTTCATCGTTCTCGATTTCACGTTGGTTTTTAACTCTAGCCCGTAATATTTCATTCTCCAGCCATCCGGATCTGATGCATTCGATCATCCCACCCCTGGATTCAACCTTCTCCATAAGTTCTAAGATATTTTCCTCCATTTCTTTCGTTAAACTTTCCAGGTAATATGACCCGGCCAGCGGATCCACGGTTTGGGTGACCCCGGTTTCATAGCCTATAATCTGCTGAACCCGAAGGGCTATACGTGAAGATTCCTCTGTGGGAAGGCCTAACCCCTCATCATACGAAGCTACTTGGATGGACTGAAGCCCACCGAAGATACTTGCCAATGCCTCCATCGTGGTCCGAATTACATTATTAAAGGGCTGTTGGGTTGTTAGAGAATTTCCGGCAGTTTGCACGGAGGAACGGAATTTCCAGGAACGCTCATTTTTAGCCCCGAAACGTTCCTTCATGGTTCGGGCGTAAATTCTTCGCATTGCCCGGAACTTGGCGATTTCTTCAAAAAAGTCAATACCGCATGAGCAGAAGAAAGATGCCCTCGGCGCAAATTCATCGACATTCAAACCCCTACTAACGGCCAGTTCAAAAATATTAAAAGCATGGGACAGAGCAAAAGCCCCTTCTTGAACGGCAGTAATACCAGTTTCCCTAAGGTTATAGGCATTTGTCACCATCCAGTTCAGTTTGGGGAAATTCTTGGCCATAAATTCAATGATATCCTGGTTTAAGCGAATGATACCGTCTAACGGAAAAAATTGAGTAGTTGTTTGCAACGGTCCCCCGCTCATCTGGTAAAATGGATCGTTTTGCTGGGTACCAATAATATTTTTATAAGGAATACCTCGCCGATCCGCCAAGACTGCTAGCATAGAAAGGGTAACCGCTGATACCGGCGGGCGAATAGATAGGGAACAACTAACCTGATCCGGTGAAAAACCATTAAAAATAGCCTCCAAATCCTCAACCGTGGAAATTGCTACTCCAGTAACTCCAACCTCGCCTTCGGAAATGGGGTCATCTGAATCAAAGCCATATGAAGTAGGTAAATCAATAGTCATAGTAAAGCCGGTTTGCCCCTCTTTAAATAAAAACTTAAGGCGCTCGTTGGTTTCTTGTGGTGTACCAAACCCTACCTGAAACCGCCTGGTCCAGAACCTGCCGCGATACATGTTGGGGTAAACTCCCCGGGTAAACGGGAACTCACCTGGCTTACCAAGATCATTGTCATAGTTCAGGTTGTTAATATGTGCGGGAAAATAAACATCCTTAATAGGTATGCCCGACGGTGTTTCTATCCTCCCTAACTTTTCCCCTTCCAAATAGGTACTGTAAATTGAATTGTTGTTTTTCAAAAGAAACCCCCTCCTAAATAATAGCCCATAATAATAAAGTCACAATTTGCTAAACGACAACCATTGACTACTTAATAAAGCAAGGCAAATACCATATATCCTTTTAAAAGTTAAACAGTAAAAATCGGCAGGGGATTTGTATTATACAGAATTAAACGGGTATAAGTTTTTTTTAAAGAAGCAGGGCAATGAAATAGCTGGCAAAATCTATTAATTTAAAGCTTCAACATACAAAGAAAGTGCCATAATTGTCACTATATATTTTTTATGTGTGATTTTGGTTATTAGGAAAAACCACTTTAAGTAGATATACTTTAGATCTCTGCAGGATTTTCAGCGCTAAAAAGCGAATTGTTTTCACTAAATTTAGAATATTTAATAATATTTAACTACTATTTTTAAACATAACCAAGGATTCCTTTTTAAAAATCCTTGGTTACTGTAAATAAATTTAAATTAAATTCAATTCGGATGAATATTTAAATTTATAAAGGGGTGATAAAATACAATGACACAAGTGTCAAAGCAGCCGGCAAGAAAACGCCAAATTTTATTATCACCTAAACTGGAACGCTTTCTAAAGAAAAAACTATCAGTGGCCGTATCAATTATAGACGAGGATATGGAGTTAATCTGGTGTAATGACATGTTCCGTACCTGGTTCGGACCCATAAATAAATTTCGTTCCGGTTGTTATAAAATACACCACGGGGCCGAAAGCCCACCTAAAGGTTGTCCGGCAGTTAAAACCTTTTTGCATGGGAAAGTGGAGTATTATATTAAAAAAGCTTTTACCAGAGATGGCGAAATTAAAGACTATCGGTTTACTACAGTACCCATCTGGGATCGTTACGGCGCTGTAGCCCATGTTCTGGAGATTGTGGAGCCGGTTAACTGCTCGAGAACAGTGGAAGAAGCCATTTCGAGCCAGTATGCCGAAATGGGATCGGCAGGTAATGGCACAAATCTAGCTATCTTTTGTTTGGATCGCTATGGCACTATTACCAGCACAAACCCTGAACATTTACGTCTCGCCCAGGCCAGTAAGGAAAAAGTAATCGGCCTGAACTGGCTTGATGTACCAAAATCAATGGAACTGGGTTTAACGCAATATTTGAACCGGGGACTTCAAGGCGAACCCTTCGAACTTTTCAACTTTCGCTATTCAACTTATCGGGGGGACAAAGAAATTTATATGAACATTAAAGGTATTCCCCTTAACAAAACCGATGGCTCCCTGGCTGGACTACTGTGTATTGCGGAAGATGTAACCGCAAAAATAAAAATACTTTCTTCTGATAACGTCATTATCGGCAACAGCGCAAAAATAAAACAAGTTATTGAAGTTATTAAGCGTATTGCCCCCTACCCTTACCCGGTCATTATCGAAGGTGAAAGCGGTACCGGCAAGGAGCTCGTAGCACAGGAAATACATAATAACAGCACACGAACCGGTAAACCTTTTGTCGCTATAAATGCCGCGGCTTTTCAGGACAATCTCCTGGAAAGCGAATTGTTCGGCTATGCCAAAGGCGCTTTTACAGGAGCGGAACATGAAAAACGAGGGCTTTTCGAAATAGCTAACAACAGCACATTTTTCATTGACGAAATAGGAGAAATGAGCCTGGCTATGCAGTCTAAATTGTTAAGGATTTTGGAAACCGGTTCCTTCCGCCGGTTGGGGGACACTAAGGAAATTAGGGTGAATATACGTATTATTGCCGCCACCAATCGAAATTTAGAGAATGAGGTAATGCAAAGAAAATTTAGAAAAGATTTATATTACCGACTCAACGTATTTAAAATAAGTTTACCCCCTCTGCGAGACCGCCTTGAGGACATTCCTCTGCTGGCCAATTATTTTTTAAACCGTGAAAACATGTTAACAGATAATAAGAAGTATTTTACTCCATTGGCGCTATTAGGCCTGCAAAAATATGACTGGCCCGGAAATGTACGTGAATTAGCCAACATTGTTAAAAGCTTACTAGTTCTGTCTGAAAAAGAAAGTATAGATATTATTGATATGCCATTGCCTATACCCAAAGATATTCCAACCGGTAGTGTTTTAAAAGAAAAAACCTTGGCTGAAGTAGTAGCAAAAGCCGAAGAAAATTATATAATAGAAACACTTAATAAATATGAGGGCAATAAAATAAAAGTAGCGGAAATCCTAGGTATAAGTGTACGTAGTCTATACCGAAAGATTCTAAATTATAATATTGAACTCGAATAATAAGTAGGTTAAGTGAAAAATGCCCAAAGGGCTTTTTTACTTAACCTACCCTACACAACCATTATTCAGTTAACTTACGGTAAAACTTTCTAATATACCATTTATTTTTATCAGCCGAGCAGGCGGTTATTTCTAAGGCGATAAGTGCAAGTTCGGCCACGGTAGCACTGAACTAATTTATTACAGCCTGACCGGGATAACCGACTCCGATAGGAATTGATCCAGGGGCAGGCACCGTGGATCAATAGCTAAACTTATAAATTATAAAAAATTCTATAATATTGAGCTTCCAGCTATAAAGCCTTCATGAATAGCATCAAATATTTTGCGTGGTGCAACACAATCACCAACTGAAATAACTGGTATATCAATCATAGATTTAAGTTTTTCTGCAAATTGTTTTTGTGGGATAAATCCCTTAGCCAATATTACTGTATCAGCTGAAAGCGTTTCTTTAGAACCAAATCTATCAACTACAGTTATAGCATTGTCAAGGACCGCCTCAATACGTTTACCTGCATAAAGACTATATTTAAGTTCGGCAAGGCGCTGGGCAATAACAGACCGACTTGCTGCGTCAATAGTACTAAGAAAATCATTTGGGTTTTCCCTGCCCATGATAAACAAAACTTCCCTGCCCTGCTCAGCTACAAATAGTCCAACATCTATACCAACAAGTCCTGCTCCCACAACGATAACCCTTTGGCCTAATTTTACTTTACCATTAAGCACATCAAAACAGTCTGTTACAATTGGATTGGTTATTCCCGTTATATCCGGCTTCTCCAGTTTAGCCCCGGCAGCAATAACAACAGCGTCGTACTGGGCGTTTTTAATGTCTTCAGGCAGCACCTCACGATATTCAACTTTCACATTGAGCTTCTTTATCTGTGTAATCAAATAGTTATTAAGTAGGCGAATGTCAGCTTTAAAATCCGGCACTGAAGCTTCAACCAATCTACCACCTAGCTTATTACCCTCAAAAAGAGTTACATCATGCCCCCGTAAGGTTGAAACTCTTGCTGCCTCCATTCCAGCCGGTCCCCCACCAACAATTGCCACTTTTTTGGACCGTACTGCCGGTACTATCTCCAGTTGGCCTTCTTTTCCTAACCTTGCATTCACGGTACATCGTACAGCCTGAAATTTAAAAAATGATCGTTCCAAACACTCGTTACACCTTATACACGGCGCAATATCTTCTGGTCTATCTTCCTTAGCTTTTTCAGCAAAATATGGGTCGGCAAATAAGGGCCTTCCAAGAGCTACAAAATCTGCCTTGCCGGTATTAAGTATCTCCTCGGCAAGATCAGGTGTATTAATAGAACCGGATGCTATAACGGGTATAGTTACTTCTTTCTTCACGGCTTCAGCTGCCCAAGTATTATGCGCTGCAGGCAAACACATGGGCGTTACTTGATGAGCCATCTGGTGGTGGTTCCCACCTGATATATGGAGTATATCAACACCCGCTTTCTCCAACGCTTTTGCAACTTCAATTGTTTCTTCGATCATAACTCCATCAGGTTCATACTCAGTTCCGCTTAATCTAACACTTAGCGGATAACTTTCTCCAACTTTTCTTCTAATATTCTCAATAATTTGCATAAGAAATCTCATGCGGTTTTCAAGTGAGCCACCATACCAATCTGTACGCTTATTGGTTCTGGGAGATAAGAAATTAGTTATTAAATAACCATGTGCCCCATGTACTTCCACCATATCAAAACCAGCCCATTGTGCCCGCCTGGCAGCATCACCAAAAGCATTTACAATCTCTTGAATCTCCTCGAAAGTTAATTCCTCCGGGACAGCCCCTCCCATAGTATAAAGCTCTTCCCATGGTATTCTGGACGGGGCTTTAATAGGGGGTGTTCCAAGAAATTTTTGACGGCCACAATGTTCCAATTGAATAGCCGCTTTAGCACCATTTAACTGAATGGTTTGTGCTAGCCATGCAAGACCGGGAATGAATTCATTATCCGCAATACCAATCTGACATTGGGCTGATTTACTAGCATTATTATCAACCCAAGCATAGCCAACGATTACTAAACCAGCTCCCCCCCGGGCCTGTTCACTGTAATACTTGATTAACCTCTCTGTAACTGTTCCATCTTTTCCACCCATGCCTGTAGTTTGGGGAGCCTTAATTATCCTATTTTTAAGTTCAAGTTGATTGATTTTTGCTGGAGTAAAAAGCTTTGTATATTTTCCCATATAACATAAGCCTCCTCCGTTAAATTCCATTTAAAATAACCATTACAAACAAGTTAATTTTTGTACACCGTCTAATCTTTCATTAAATCCCTGGCGATAACAATGCGCTGAATCTGGTTGGTTCCCTCAAAAATTGCAAATACTTTGGCATCACGCATCATCCTCTCCACCGGGTACTCACGGCAATATCCGTAGCCGCCAAGAATCTACTCCCTTTCTTTTTTTGCGTTTTGATGGTTGATCATCATTGTTTGCGGGTGAGCATGATTACCCAGGTTCCTTCAAGCACTGATTCGTCACGCTGGTTTAGCACTTTTATGGCTACATTTACTACGCCCCGGTCGGCTTTTTTGCTTTCTTTTTTCTCGGCTATTTTTTGTACTAGCCGGATGGTATCGCCAAATTTTACGGCACCGGTAAATCGGGTGGTCATTTCCAGTACTGCTATGGTGGTTCCTTCAAATATGCCTAGTTGATTAGCCAATCCGGTGGCCACGGAAAGGATTAATGCTCCGTGGGCGATACGAGTACCAAACGGGCTGTTTTGCATAAAGGTTTCGTCGGTATGCAGGGGGTTGTAGTCACCTGATAAGCCGGCAAATGTTGCTACGTCTGATTCGGTGATGGTTCGTGAGGCGGTGTAGTATTCTTCACCTATACTAAATTCGTCAAATGTTTTACCGCGTAACTGGTATCCCATGGCTTTGACCTCCTTGAACGATAATTAATTTTTAATTTATTAACTGAATTGAATAAATTATTAGACTTCTCCTTTCCGTTGACGGTTTTTCCAATAGTTTTCTTTTAGCTTTCGTTTTAAGATTTTCCCCGCAGGGTTAACGGGAAGGTCCTGAAAATCTACAAATTCCACAGATTTCGGACACTTGTATGATGCTAGGTGTTCCTTACAAAACTTGATAATATCTTGAGCGCTAACCTTCACCCCATCCCTTGGAACAACTATCGCATGCACCTTTTCGCCCCATTCCTGATCGGGAATTCCAACAACAGCAGTATGCATCACAGCGGGGTGCCCAAATATTACATCCTCAATTTCACGTGGATAGATATTAGCCCCCCCGCTTAAAATCATGTCTTTTTTTCGATCTACAATATATATATACCCGTCTTTGTCAACTTTTGCCAAGTCACCGGAATACCATACCCCATCTTTTAACTCCTGGTTTTCCGGCATTCCCCAGTAACCCTTACCCACAGTATCACCAATTACTACGATTTCACCTGTTATATCACTACCCGGTTCCACTTCTGTACCATCCTCATCCAGTACTTTAACTTGCATACCCAGCATGGACTTCCCTACAGAGGTTAACCTTTCCGAACCGGGCCCTTGTAAAGAAACTTCCTCCGGCTGAAGTATACAACCACCAATAGCAGTTTCCGATGTGCCATAGGTAAAAATAAAACGCAATTCACCTTTAAACAATACATCGGAAGCTTCTCTTACTAGAGCTTCGGATATAGGCGCACCAGATGTAATAACTTGTTTGAGATTACTTAAATCATATTTTTGTATCTCGGGGAATTTCACTATCCGGCTTGTCATGGTTGGAACAAACATTGTGTAATCAATTTTTTCTTTTGTTATGATGTCTAAAGCTTTACGAGGTTCAAAATCGCTCATAACAATGGTAAATCCTTTAGCAGCGGCAAAAGTCATAAACACGAAACAACCCGTAAAAAATGGTGCTAACATGCACAGGAATTTACTATTGGAATATAATCTCCATTCCCCGGTTACAATCTGAGCCGATGTATACCAATTACGGTGAGTTAACATGGCTCCTTTAGGTCTTCCAGTAGTGCCGCTTGTATAAAGCAACATTGCCAGATCTTGTTCATCCACCACCACCGCAGGTTCTTTTTCAGAACCTTCAGACATCAATGTGTTAAAATCAAATTGGCAATCATGATCAACATAATGGCCTTTGCCCAGTCCAATAACATATTGCACATCTGTCAAATTGGGCAAAATAGCCCGTAACGCCGGCAACCTGTCAACGTCTGCTATAACGGCACGGGCTCCGGAATTGCTTATTAGATAAGCAAGCTCATCACCTTTATAGGCAGTATTAATTGGGACGGTTACTAAACCGGCTTTGGCCAGGGCCATATAGGTTATAAAAAATTGGCTGCGAGTATCGGAATAGATAGCGACTCTATCCTGCGATTGAAGGTTCATTTTCAATAAACTATTAGCCAATCTGTTCACTTTTGCGTTAAATTCCCGCCAATTATACCGGGTATCAAATGGAGTATACTTTCCCAACTTATCTATAACCGCAACTTTATCCGGGTAAACCTTAGAAGTCCTTCTAAGAAGATCACCGATAACCCCCAATGTTTTCCCTCCTCAAAAAACAATATTTATTTTAATTTAAACGGCTTTTAACGGCTTACCGCATGAATTTAATTTATATATTACTCTAAATACCTTCCCGCAGCTGTTTTGTCGCTTCCAAATCTACTTGACAAGTTGAGGGATCAATAGCCACACCATAATCACGCCTGGCAACTTCAATAGAGATTAATTCGTTTTCAACATCCTCTATTACTTTTTCAACCGGCCTCAGCTTCGGATTACCAAATCCCCCCCCACCTGATGAAAAAATTTCGATGATGTCACCCTTCTCCGGATGCACAAAACAATTAACATCCAGCCAGACTTTTCTTCCATCAGGTTTAACCAGAAATTGACTTGTTTTGGGTGCCGGCATTCCCCCTTCTAAGCCAAAGGGTGCTGTTTCATCCCTAACACCGCTCCCAAACATCGCCAGGGCAATATTTTCCGCCATAACTTTCCACCTATAATGTACACCATTACCGCCCCTCCACTGGCCGGAGCCGGAATAGTCCGATAAATATTCATAGTTCAGGATTAAATAAGGATCAACCAGTTCATGCAGTTCAGGGTCCGGTGCACGAAGACCGCCCAGGGTACACACTGTGCCCATATGGTCCCAGCCATCAAAACCCTTGGTTGCACCACCCCCTCCTTTAGACATAAAATGAATATCACCAAATAACTTTCCTGTTTTTGGATTAAACCCGCCGCTGGCAGGGGCGGCCCACCTATTCCACGCTGCCTGACTGAGGTGTGGCACCGCTTGAGCCAGAGCATACCACCCAGCTTCGGTTATAGCTTCGCATGTTGGTACTGTACAGGCAGTGGTAGGTGCAGGTTCACGCGGATTCAAGAGTGTTCCCTCGGGCGCAATTACACTTATCGGTCTTATTGAGCCTTCGTTAATCTTAACTTTGTTCTCGATAGTGGAAAACAGAGAAATATAAGCTGAGGATACCGTATTGGGGTAAGGACTATTTAAAAAACCTTTTACCTGGGCATCGGTACCAGTAAAATCATAAACGATCTCCTCGTTTGATACAGTTAGCGCCAGCCTAATGGTTACAAGCTTATTGTTATCTACGCCATCGTGATCAATCTTCCGTTCCGCATAATAAGTACCGTTTGGTATCTTTTGAATTTCTGTTTGCATCCTTTTTTCATATGCATCAAAAATTTCATCAATTGCACTGTCCACTACTTCAATACCGTATTTTCCAATTAAATCCAGCAATCCTCTTGCACCGATATTTGTAGCACCAACCTGACATTGCAAATCTCCTTCTACCAAGAACGGAATATGCACATTAATTAAAATCATATCCCATATATCCTGTTGCTTTATTCCTTTTTCATAAAGTTTAACCGGGGGAATACGAAAAGCATCAGTCCACGCGTCGGTAGCCAGGGGATTATAACCACCGACCCCACCGCCGCCTACATCCGCATGGTGTCCCTTGGCCATGGACCAAAACACTAATTCCCCTTTATAGAAAACAGGTTTAACCACAGTAACATCAGGAGGATGATTGTTTCCACGGTAAGGGTCGTTAAGAACAAAAATATCCCCCTCATAAATCCTTCCCCCAAAATGCTGTGCAATTGCCTTTAATGCAAAAGGAGCCGCTCCGCTTAAAACCGGGACGTAATCCTTTTGAGCGATCAAACGGCAATGGCGGTCAAATATGGCGGATACAAAATCTCTAGCTTCACTAAAAATAGGGGATCGAGATGTCCTTAACATCGTTTGACCGATCTCTGAACATATCGCGCTAAACCTGTTATCCAATACTGAAGTGATAATTGGATCAATATTAGACATGGAACCCCCTCCTTAATTTTTCCATGGTATCCAACACACTGACCCCTTTTCGGAACATAATAAAGTTATCGTATTCATCACAGGTTAAATCGTGCTTTTCAGTAACTATAATGGTAGTTGTAGGATCTTCTATAATTGCCGGCCCTTTAACTAAATGGCCATAACCCATTTTCAAACCATCGTATACTGGAACATCAATTATTTCATTGTTAAAAAATGCTTTGCGGTTATGTTTAAATGCGATTGAAGGATCGGGTCCCATAAAATTGGTTTTCTTCATTGAAGGTTTTTCAGTTATCCCTTTCGCAGTTACTCTCAAATTAATTAAGTCCGTCGGGGCACCGGGCAATGAATAGCCATATAGCAAATCGTGCTTCTTGTGGAATTCCTTTAGCGTATAATTGAGTTCAAACGATGTTACACCCTCACGCAGTGAGCTTTCAGGAAGGGCGACCTCCACTTCATTAAATTGTCCTTCATAGCGTAGGTCTACTGAATAGTTGAGATAGGTTCTTTCACTGGATATTCCTTCATGGTTTAAAGTTGCTATCGCTTCCTCTTGCATCTGTTTAAACAACTCATTTATCCGGTCAAGATTCGCCCGGTCAAACGGTGTAGCATACGTTCTAACATAATCGTGCCTTAAATCGCTCATTAACATTCCAGCAGCGCAAAACACCGATGAGGCTTTTGGAATAATGATCATGGGAATTTCCAACTCGCGAGCAATCATACCGGCATGAATGGGCCCTGCTCCACCAGCACAGATTAACGCAAATTCCCTTGGATCATATCCCCGGGCAACTGATACCACTCTTAACCCAGCAGCCATACTCGAGTTAACAATCTGATATATACCATTGGCAGCCTCGATTTCTGTTAGTCCCAATTTATCTGCAATTTTTTCTTTTATCGCTCGCTTTGCTGCCGCCATATTAAGATTCATCCTGCCCCCGTGAAAATATTTAGGATCAAGGTAGCCTAGCAGCAAATCTGCATCAGTCACAGTAGGCTCGGAACCGCCCAGACCATAACAAGCAGGGCCCGGGTCAGCCCCTGCACTTTGGGGCCCCACCTGAAGTAGACCACCGGAATCTATCCATGCTATACTGCCACCGCCCGCACCAATGGTGTGAATATCCATAATCGGTAAAGCCAGTCTATGTCGGGCTATACTTGCCTCAACGGTAATGGAGGGAGCACCATCCTTGACCAGACAGGCATCAAAACTGGTACCGCCCATATCAACCGTAATAATATTATTTAAGCTGTGAACATTTCCGTAAAAAAGCCCTGCCGTAGGTCCGCCTGCCGGTCCCGAAAGAAGGGTATTGGCTGCAAAACGCATTGCTACTTCAGGAGACATTACCCCTCCATTTGACTGCATAATTAATAAACTACCATGAAAACCATTAGCTTGAAGTCTATCCAAAAGTTTATTTAAATAGCGTTTTAAAATGGGACCCACATAAATATTAAGCGCAACTGTGCTGTTCCTTTCATAAAATCGCACTTGTGGGAGAACCTCGCTGGATAATGATACATACACTCCGTCCAGTTCTTTCTCCAGCATTTGGGCGACAGTTTTTTCATGGTTGGGATTGAAGAAGGAAAACATCAAGCTAACCCCAATTGATTCAACCCCGTGCTCCCGAAAAACAGCTATGGCCTGCTCAACATCCCCGGCATTTAAAGGTATCAGCTCATTACCCTCGCAATCAATCCGCTCTTCGACAACTTGAATTAACTTTCTTGGCACAAGCGGAAAAGGTGGACCATATTTCGTTTCATACTGGTCCTCTTTGAGCCCACGCCGCATATTCAGGACATCCCTAAATCCTTTGGTTGTAATAAAACCGGTTTTGGCTCCCTTACCTGTCAGTGCAGCGTTGGTTGTAATCGTCGTTCCGTGCACAATTATATCTACTGAATTAAGTAAATCTGTAAGAGATAGTCCTTTTGAGTTTGCTATCAATTGAAGCCCCTTATAAACCCCTTCCGAAGGATCCTTTGGTGTGCTTAACTCTTTAAAAACCTCCGCGTTACCCGTTTCATCACTAACCAGAAAGTCAGTAAAAGTTCCACCCACATCAATCCCAATTTTATAGCCCACTATATCCCTCCTTTTAAATAATCAGATTTATATCATTATTCTAAATATTTAGTTATCGAAAACAAAGGGCCGTCCTTCCTTTTTGGGGATATCCAAATGGACTATTTTTATTCTAGATTGTTTAACTCTTTACAATTCTTTAATTACTGTTTTGATTAAGTTTTCATGTATGGCTTTATTAACCAGCTCAGCCCGGTTAGAGCAGTGTAATTTCCCAAATATGTTTGAAAGATGGTTTTTAATTGTGCTATAGCTCAAACAAAGCTCATTTCCTATTTCTTTATTGGTCAAACCGGCTGCAACCAACGAAATAACCTGCAACTCACGTTCTGTCAGTTGATATGTTATACCATACAATTTGGTTGATTCATCGTTGGCCCCGGTCTGTTGAAATAACCTCTGGAAAATAGCCCTCGTTAACATATGATTTCCTTTCGCCGCTGAACGTACAGCTTGAACCACTTCGTCTATGCTAAAATCTTTTAAAAGATATCCATGTGCCCCCGCATCAATGGAATCCATGACATATTGATTACCCGTATGCATTGATAATACTACTACATTTGTCGAAGGAAGCCGTTCTTTGATTAGCCGGGTTGAACGTATGCCGTCTAAAACAGGCATTTGAACATCCATTAGTACTACATCAGGTCTGGTTTCTTCAGCTCTCCTCACAGCTTCCGGTCCATTTTTAGCAATACCGACAACCTTGAAATCAGTTTGCATTTCCAATACCTTCTTTAGACAATCACAAAAAACAGTATGATCATCAGCTATTAGTATCCTGATCGTATCCATGGCGACCCCCTCCTGCTTTTTACAATTGGCTTATCTAATTCTAGTTCATCAATTGGCACTTTAACTATCAATTCCGTCCCATACCCCGGTGCAGTATTAATAGTTAACTTTCCCCGCAATATTTTTGTGCGTTGTTCAATACAAAATAATCCAAAATGATTGACTAAAGATACCTCGGAAATAAAACTATTATTTTCATCCCAAAGAAATCCTTTTCCATTATCCTTAACGTTCAATACCAGCTCGTTTTCTACTTTTCCTATCATCACAGATATCAATGAAGCTTCTGCATATTTTTTAATATTTGTAAGAGCTTCTCTTATAATATAAAACAAATGAATGTTCATTTGAGCCTTTATCAGATCAGCATCCTTGAAATCTAAAATTACTTTTATACCATTTTTATTTTTAAAACCTAAAATATAACTTTCCACCGCGGGAATAAAACCGGCCTTTTCCAGCAAAAATGTATCCCCGTCTCTGGTAGTCAACCGGCAACTTTTAATAGTATTTCTAACGGTTTCTTCAAGTTCAACCAACAACTTACGAACATCCATTAATCCATTATTTAATCCTTCTTTTATCATCTGGCTGACCATCTGAACCTGCAACAAAACACCGGCCAGGGACTGAATCACATCATCATGCAGCATAATAGTAATTCTTCGCCGTTCATTCTCCTGTGCAGCAACTATTCCCCTGCGTAAATTTTCTTCAGATAGTTCCTTTTCCTTGCCGACCTTTTCCAAAATATCATTCAAATATTGCAGGTATATGGCGGAAACAAGTTTCATCAACCACCTAACTTTACTTTCCACCGCTATGTCTTCGAACAAAGTGGAATAAAAAGTCTCATAAATAACATCTAAAAGCACTTCTAACTCCTCATCAATTCCCTTATCTTGTTTATCAAAAAGTTGTGAAACTGCCTGTGCAAATAGCTTTTCCATTAACCCGGCTCCTTCTCCTCCCCCCCGTTTTTTACGATAAGAATTAATGATAAACCTATTTGCCCTTTTAAACAACACTTGATCCACATTAGCCATTTTATTTCACTCCTTAACGATTACTTTTACAAAACCACTACTTCCCAAATCTTTAATGTCATTGTTACACTTCCCGGCTGTTATAAAAAATTGCACAAAAAATTTAACTGGCAATTATTATCATCCTTAAACGATCACTGACCAGTGCCTTATCAATAACCAAAACCATGTATTTGAATAGAAAAAGCCGGGCAATCCCATGGGACTTCCCGACCGTTTTTCTTATTCACTTTCTTTAATATCCCGACCTCTTATATTACACCTTAAACCTCTTTTTTATAAAATTTTGTTATTATCAATTATTCAGTCAACTTAGTGTAAAACTTTCTAATACACCATTTATCTCCATCAGCCAAGCAAGCGGTTGTTTCCACAGCAATACCGGATGCAAGTTCGGCCACAGTGGCGCTGAACCATTTATCACAGCCCGAACGACACTGGCCGGGATAACCGGCCTGCTGGTAGGATTTGATCCACGGGCAGGCATCGTGAATTAAAAGCCAGGCGTCTCCTTCTTGTTCCACACGTACCGTTTCACCCATTATTTCACTGCTGCGGGCTACGGCCCGGGCTAGCTGTTCAGCACTTGCAGAGTCGACTTTGCCTTTCTTATATTGGGCAGCGGTATTTTGGCCGATTAGTTCCCAAAACCTGTAGGTAAGCTGCTCCATTGCAGCGTCACCATACTTTTCCGATACCGCCCTACGCCAACTGTGAAAGAAATCGTGAGAGATAACGATCATGGTTTTCCAATCACGCTCTAGCTTTTGTTGCCGTTTATTTTCTTGTATAGTCAATTTTTACCTCCCTTATTGTAACTATTGTAAATATTGAAACTATTCACTAAACGATATTATAATTACACCCAGACAAGCCTACTAAATTATATCACAAAAACCATTTAATGCTACATCTAAAATAAGTAAAAATTTGAACCATGGCAACATTAATTTATTACCATGGAATATACTACACTTAAAATATACTGTTTTAAGCGTTAAACTTAACTTTAAAGTTTTCCCAGTCCGCGTTCACCACTTGTTGAATCTCGTCTATCTGCTCCGAGGAAAGGTGACGGTAGCGCTTCTGGCGAGTTATATAATTTGACACCGGAATGCCCTGTGAACCATAATTAAGCGCATATTTGATGCCATTTTCCACTTCATATAATGGAAACACACCAGTTTGCACCGCTAGTCGAGATATTTTAGCCCCTTCATGATCGGCGACCCCCCACCCATCCAGGCAGGGAACAAGAATAACAATAAATCGCATTCCTTTTATATCTTTAGCCTTACGCACCTTGTATACCAAATCGTCCAGGTAACCGGTGGTGGCAGTGGCCATATAAGGAATACGGTGCGCCGCCATTATTTCAGCCACGTTCTTTTTAGCTGTGGGTTTGCCACCCGGGGTGGAAGTGGTATAAGCAAGGTAAGGTGTTGATGAGCTTTTCTGAGCTCCGGTATTCATATACCCTTCATTATCCAGGCAAATATAGATAATATCTTCATTACGCTCCGCAGCTGAAGACAGGGACTGAAAACCGATGTCGTAGGTTCCACCGTCCCCCGCAATGGCCACCACATTGATATGATCTTTCCCCTGTGCTTTTAATGCGCGCTTGATACCGGCGGCTGATGCAGCACTGGCTTCCAGGGTGGTTTGATAAACCGGTATCCGCATGGAGCTTAACGGCTGGGGACCGGAAATGATAGCACCGCATGAAGGGGGAACCACGGCAATAGTATTCTGACCCAATGTGTTCGTTATATAGCGAAAGGCAAGAGCCGCATTACAACCAGGACAAGCATGGTGGCCGGAACAAAAAATTTTTTCCTCGACAATTGTATATGCCACGTCAATCACCCCTTCCAGACCGATGAATTTACAGGTTCTTCTTCCATGGACTCCCGCACCAAACCGGCAATTTTATCAGGCGGTACATTGGTGCCGCCGACCCCGGTTAAATAGCCGTAGATCACCGGCCCGTTTTTCAAACCATAAAGAGCGGCCTTTAATTCTTGATGTAAAAAACCACCGGTGCCAGGGGCAAAGTTGCGATCTAAAACTATTACCCTGGGTATTTCGTCCAGAGCCCGGCGCACTAGTTCAACCGGAAACGGCCTGAACAATTTAACTTTCAGCAATCCTACCGGCATTCCACTATCCCGTAGTTGATCTACTGCTTCTCTGGCCGTGCCGGCCATACTGCCCGTGGTGGCGATAATTATTTCCGCATCAGTGCATCGGTGTTCCTCAATCACCCCGTACCCACGCCCGGTGAGTTTTTCCCATAACATATCGGCTTCCAGTGCAACTTCAATCGCCTTTTCCATAGATTGACCCAGTGTCTGGCGATGCCGGTAAAACATATCCTGATTGACTACGTTGCCCCATGATGCTCCAATTTCCGGGTCCAGACGGTGATACGGACTAAAAGGTGGCAAATAGGTATCAGCGATTTCCTGATCCGGTACATCAACTGTTTCTAAAGCATGCGATACATAAAAAGCCTCATGCATAACCATTGCCGGCAATAACACCTTTTCCGCAACCCAATAGGCCTGTAGTATTGTATCAAGGGATTCCTGGGCGCTTTCACAATAGTATTGAATCCAGCCGGTATCCCGCTGGGCTAAACTATCCGTCTGATCCGGCCAAAAACCCCAGGGTGAGCCAATGGTTCTATTTACATTACACATCACGATGGGAGTTTGCGCCCCGGAAGCATAATGAAGCATTTCATGCATCAACATTAACCCCTGGGAGGCGGTTGCTGTAAAAACCCGCACTCCTGTTAAAGATGCCGTAATGCAGGCAGCCATAGCAGAATGCTCGGATTCCATAGTCATTAAATCTGCATCCATGACCCCCTGCAGCTGAAATTCAGATATCTTTTCTACTATGGGAGTTTGCGGGGTGATGGGATAAACCGGAACCACCATTGGCCGGGCCAATTTAACACCATGGGCAACGGCATGATTGCCATTTAATAACATGCGGGTATGTCCTTGGCTCATCGTTTCACCTCCTTAAGTATGATCGCTCCACGAGGACACTCTTCCACACATAGCCCACACCCTTTGCAATATTGGTCTGCAATCCCATAACTTGGTTCAGGCGTGGAAACTTTAATAATGGCCATATCAGGGCAATAGTAATAACAATTATCACATTTAAGACAGTGCCCGCAACTAAAGCAACGCTCAGCCTGAATTTGAACATCCTCTTCACTAAAAGCCAGCTTAACTTCCCGAAAGTCTTGCACCCTCAGTTCGGGAACCACCACTTGTTTTTCTTTTCTGGAAACTTTGGGGAAATAAAAAGTATTTATTTCCTTATATAATACCGGTTCCGGCGGTACTCCCGCGCTACTGTCATTTGCTGACCGACCGGTACAAAACGCCTCCATGCCACGGGCAGCCTGTTTTCCAGCACCAATGGCCATAGACACATAACGCATGGAATTGGAAACATCGCCACAGGCAAATATCCCCGCCCGGCCAACAGACTGGTTTGTGTCAACATCTACCAAATTATTTTTTATTGGAAAACTTTTGGCAAAACTATCTAAATCCGGGTCCTGCCCCACAGCTAGAATTACCGTGTCAGCAACAATTTGAAAATCGGTTCCTGAAACCACAACAGGCCTTAACACCCCAGCGGGTGCCGCAGGATCCAAAACCACCTTAATACAGTTTAGAATAAGCCGGTTATTATCCTCGGCCGTTTCTTGCACCATTGCCCCGTCTATAATCGTTATTCCTTCTTCCAAAGCCTCCTGTACTTCTTCAGCCTGGGCCGGCAGTACTGATTTATCTTCCAAAGCCAGCACCTGCACTTGTTTGCCCAGACGGCGAGCTGATCTGGCCACATCCATAGCCACGCTCCCCCCGCCAATCACAATCACTTGCTGACCTAAAGAAGGAATGCTATTTTGATTTATATGCAATAAGAACTGCAAACCATTTAAAACCCTGGGATCACCCGTAGCAAATTGAGGTAACATTTTGGCCTTGGGTGCACCTATAGCAATGCATATGGTCGCATATTCCTTTTCTAATTGTGCTATTATATTATCATCAACAATAGCGTTGGTTTGCAATTTAATACCAAACGCTAATAGGCGCTGGATCTCCTGGGAGACAATTTCTTTCGGTAGCCGATATTCAGGAATGCCGTAACGTAAAACTCCACCAGCTTCAGACTGCGCTTCAAAAACAGTCACCTCGAAACCACGCATCCTAAGCTGGTAAGCACATGATAAACCAGCCGGTCCGGAGCCAATAACTGCCACCCGGATACCATTACCGGGGGCAGGGGCTGGCAAGGTCCACCCTTCTTGCAAAGCCAAGTCACCGATAAACTGTTCCAAAGCATTAATGGTTACAGATCCATCATACTCACTCCGGTTACAATTAATTTCACACGGATGGTGACAAACACGTCCGGTAACAGCTGGAAAAGGATTGTTTGCAACTAAGGTCAGCCAGGCTGCATAATATTGCCCTTCTCTGACCTGCTGCAACCAAACCGGTATATCACCACCAAGGGGACAAGCAACCTGACAGGGAGAAGGACGCTGTTGATGCTCTGGAATGACGCTACGCCAAGTCCCGGTGTTAATAATATCCGTCCACCCAGTAGTCCAAACGGGTGGTATTTTTTTAGTTTCCGTTGGCATTTATTTCTTCCCCCCTTCCATAGCTAAATGAAACCCCTGCAAGCAAGCTTGAATATTCTGTTTAATCTTGGCTGGACTTTTTTCTTTAACTACCTCAATTAATCCATCAATTTTCGGCTCATTTATAAGGCCCGCAAATGCACCCACCAGGGTGGTATTGACAATCCGCCCCAGCTGGTTAGTTTGGGCTATATTAATGGCATCCACAGTAATTATTTTAAAATTTCCCAAAGAAGCAAAATGATCGGGCGAGTTCGCGGAATTTATCAACAGCATAGTATTTTCACCGGCCTTGCTTAATAAAGCATCAGTCAGTAAACTAGCATCAAAACAAATAATTACATCGGGGTTATCTATGTCACAGCGCATTCGAATGGGCCGGTCATTCGCCCTGAGAAAAGCACTAACGGGCGTGCCACGCCTGGCTCCACCATATGTAGCATACGCCTGGATGTGTTTTCCTTCCCGGGAAAAGGCTTCAGCTAAAATCTCCCCAGCTTTTTGGGCTCCTTGCCCACCCCGCCCTTGGATAATTAATTGCAGCAACTCAAACGTACCTCCTTACAAAAGCATAAAACAGTACCTCTTGTCCATAGCAACCATATTATGTTATGATATTTCTGTATTTAGTGGGACTTCAACCCATTTATTATAATAATTTTTTTCAGAGCACCACACCTTGTATTGATTTATAACTATACCAATCATGGCCCCCTCTCATTTAATTTAATTTAAGATTTTTAGTTATTATTTAGCAAACTTAGTTCCATAAACGATCTAACCGCTGCCATAAGGTTTCAATGGTCAAAATAATTAACTACCTGGTATTTTTTTAGGGTCTAACGGTATTAACCATTTACCTAAGAATAAATAAAATAAATATATGGTTCAAAAATTTACCACTTAAAGGTAGGTCATATTGTCATCAACGTGCTAGAATTGTGAAACAAGTAAATAATGTAGGAATATTATTTGACTGGTATAGTAATGTACCACAATAAAAATGCGCAAATATAACAGAATATTCTGCAATTTATGCGCAAGAATTTTTTAGAAGGAGAGCTCATCATGATTGATCCCGATTTTTTAATCAGCGAAAATAAACGGCTGAAGCATTTAGTAAATGAATTAGAGGATATTCTCGAATCCTTTTATGACGGCATCGGTATTATAGACGGAAACGGCACGTTACTAAGGGTAAATACAAGTTATGAACGCATAACCGGCCTCTCAAAAAAGAACAATAACGTTGGACGTAATGTGCGTGAACTAGAGGAAGAAGGGTCCGTATCAAGAGCCGTGGCCTTAATGGTACTGGAACAAAAAAAACCAGTTACCATCGTGCAGCGTATCAAAACCGGCAAGGAAATACTCATTACCGGCAGTCCGGTTTTTGACCGTCAAGGCAAAGTATACCGGGTTGTATGTAATATCAGGGATATTAATGAATTGAACATCCTAAGAGAACTGGACGAGGACAATAGGGAAGCTCAGGAATTACAGGAATTAAGAGCCAAACAGTTGGGTCATCACAAACTTATTTATAAAAGCAAAATCATGCACCAGGTTTTTGAGCTAGCTATTAAAGTTGCTAAGGTAAATTCTAATGTTTTAATTACCGGGGAATCAGGAGTCGGGAAAGAGGTTATTGCCAAAATCATTAATCAGGCCGGCCCTCGCGCTCAAAAACCGTTTTTACAAATAAATTGCGGCGCCATACCGGAAAACCTCCTTGAGTCCGAGCTGTTCGGTTATGAAGGAGGCGCATTTACAGGAGCTAAAAAAACTGGCAAAATGGGCTATTTTGAACTCAGCCACGAAGGTACGCTATTACTGGATGAAATCGGCGAATTACCATTAAATCTACAAGTCAAACTGCTAAGGGCCATTCAAGATCGAGAAATTTTTCGTATTGGTGGAACAAAACCTTATAAATTTGATGTACGCATTATATTTGCTACCAACCGTAACCTCGAAAAAATGGTACAAAATGGCCTTTTCCGGGCCGATTTATATTACCGGCTAAATGTAGTGCCCATAAATATACCACCATTAAGGAAGCGTACCGACGATATCATTCCCCTTGCCATCCATTTCCTAGAAATATTTAATTCCAAGCATAAAACTAACAAACGTTTTGAACCGGAGGTGTTGCTTGCTTTTGAACGCTATAATTGGCCCGGCAACGTGCGGGAATTAGAAAATGTAATTGAACGGCTAGTTATAATTAGCGATGAAGAAATTATTGGTCTGCAATATCTTCCGTTCAATAACATTAAATCAGAAGATACCACTGGTTTAAGTATCGAAGTTTTAAAACCTGTACCACTCCAAATAGCAACTGAGATTTTAGAAAAAAAAATTATCGCGAAAGCTTTGCTATTATCCGGAAGCACCAGAAAAGCAGCTAAGATTCTTGGTGTTACACATCCAACCGTAATTCGTAAAGCTCAAAAATATAACTTATAAAAGTAGTTAATTGTAAAAGTAACTAGTTGTAAAACAAAAATATTACTAGCGGTACAATAAAGTACCGCTAGTCTTATGATTTGATAGCAAAATAGTATTTTTTTTAAACAATTAACGGTAAACTTTTGTACCGCATACTACAAGAACAAAACTATTATTGAATTTATTTTGTCCGCTAAGCCTTTAATAATGACTGATTAAAGATGGTTTTAGTCATTTCACTCGTGGTTGGCGATTGGATTCACTATTCCGGAACAGGGATTGCTTGTTATATTTGTAAAACAATTAAATCCTTATGGAGGTGTTGATATCACAGAGAGTTCATTAATTTAAATTTTCCTAACTTTTTTGTTTATGAGCTGATTATTATTTAAGGAGGTTTTGGAAAATGTCTAATGCAGATCTGGTAATTAAAGACGGTCTAGTGGTAATTCCGGGTACCGGTATCCTAGAAACCGATATTGCCGTGGAAGGTGGTAAAATAAGCGCTCTAGGTGGCGAATTTACTGGTCGTAAGGAAATTATCGCTTCCGGCAGATACATACTGCCCGGAATCATTGACCCACACATCCATCTGGGTATATTTGGCGATTTAGTATCGGAAATGGAAACAGAAACTCGCTCTGGTTTATTGGGGGGAGTTACCACTGTTGGCTGTTATATGGGCGGTCCCGATCCATATTACCCAAGTTTTTCGAATACTATTGCCATGACCGAAGGAAAAGTAAGCACGGACATATTTTTCCACTTAGGCATTATGACCCCGGAACAAAAAGAGGAAATACCTCGTTTAATCGAAGAACTTGGGATTACTTCATTTAAACTGTATATGGCTGGCATCCCAGGGCTGATCCCCGATGTGGAGGATGGATTTCTTTATCAAACATTTGAAACAGCAGCCAAAATAGGCGATGGAATAATAATCTGTGTACACGCGGAAAACCCGTCCATTAACGCAACCTACCGGGCCGAATTACAAAAAGTGTTGACCGATGGTTCCTTGGCTGATTGGTCAGATACTCAGCCCAACTTTTCCGAAGAAGAAGCAGTGCGCAGGGCTTCCTATTTCGCAGGCTTAGCCGGAAACCGTCTATATTTTGTGCATATTTCCGCTGCTGAAAGCATCCGTACTCTGGCTGCCATAAAATCAGCCAACCCCAAAATATTTGTGGAGACAACATCACCATATCTATCCGTAACCAAGTTTAGTTCAAAAGGGTTGCTCGCAAAAATGGTACCGCCATTCCGGGAAGATGCCAGCGTAGAAGCTTTGTGGCAGGCAATACAAAACAACATTGTTGACACCATCGGCACTGATAACGTTACCCAAACCCTTGCCGTGAAGCAGGTAGAAAAAGGCATGTGGGGTGCCATGCCTGGTTACCCGGCCTTGGGCACCCATTTACCAACGATTTTAAATTACGGAGTTAATCAAAGAGGAGTCAGCTTGGTAAAGGTAGCCGAGTTAATGAGTAAAAAACCGGCCGAAATATTCGGCCTATACCCGCAAAAAGGAACCATTGCACCAGGTAGCGATGCTGATCTAGTAATAATTGACTTGGATAAAACAGTAAAAGTTGATCACCGAAACCTGGGTTCCGCCGGTGATTTCTCATTATTCGACGGTGAAGAATTAAAGGGCTGGCCAATAATGACTATTAAATCGGGCCAACTGGTGGTAAAAGACAGCCAATTGGTGGGCCAAAGCCAGGGTAAATTCTTACGGCGTTCCATTGGGTAACATTTTTCTTAACATTGCTACATTGTATTACCTTAAAGTGGAGAATTTCCTGTACACATAGTATCAACCGTTTTACAAAACTCCAAAATCAAAGTTATTTGGAGTTTTGTATAATAATTTTTTAGATAATTCAAATAATTTAATTCATTCTAAAAAAAGGAGGGTTTATATGGCTAAAGTAGCTACCCACACAAAATCTGGGGACAAATGGGTCAGAAGTGCCTGCAAAATGTGCTTGCATGGTTGTGGAATCAAGGTGCGGGTTAAAGACGGCGTAATATTAAAAATAGAAGGTGACCCGGATAATGCAAATAACATGGGTAAACTGTGTCCTAAAGGCCAGTCGGGAATCATGCGACATTATGACCCAAACCGGATTAAAACTCCGGTTCGGCGAACAAATCCCCAAAAAGGGCCGGGAGTAGACCCCAAGTGGGAACCCATATCATGGAATGAAGCCCTGGATATCGTAGGCAAACGCCTGAAAAAAATACGTTCCGAGGATCCGCGCAAACTTCTGGTGGCCATCAACGATTTTCAGCGTATCCACCTCTGGGGATGGGGTGCCGCGTTTGGCACCGGGCACTATTTTAACACCGTGGGGCAGTTTTGCGGTGCGGCCTATCACCCCTTCTGTGGCTTTTTTGATGGATCCTTTGCCTGTGCCAATGACTATAAGTACTGTAATTACTGGATTCAAATAGGTGGCGGCGATGGCTTTGGTGCCCACCTACACTTGTCCGGATCCATTAAACGCATGGCCGATGCCCGGGTTAATCGGGGATTGAAATTAATTGGAGTTGACCCCCGCATGGCATCTTACTGCGCCAAAGCCGACGAATGGGTACCAATTATCCCGGGGACCGACCGTGCTTTTATACTGGGTATGGTTTATGTAATCTTGTACGAACTAGACCGGTATGACGCCGAATTCATTAAAAAGTATACCAACGGCCCTTACCTGATTAAACCCGACGGTCGATATTTCCGCGACAAAGAGACCCAAAAACCAATGGTCTGGGACAGTGTGGACAACCGGGCTAAAGTATATGATGACCCTACAATTAAAGATTTTACCCTGGAGGGATATTTTAAAATTGATGGCATAAAAGTGCGGCCTGGCTTTCAGGTAATCAAGGATACCTTGAAGGATCATACCCCGGAGCGCATGTCTAAAATCTGTGATGTATCCCCTGGAACTATGCGTCGCATTGCCAGGGAATTTGTTGAAGAGGCACGTATCGGCAGCACCATCATGATCGAAGGCAAAGAGTACCCCTATCGCCCGGCAGCGATAAACTTTTACCGGGGGGCCATCGGGCATTATGACGGCACCCTTGACCATGCCGCCATAAAATTAATGAATTCACTGGTGGGAAACATTGATGTACCTGGCGGGCACCTGGGCGTAGGTTTGGATCACCGATTGCTGATTGTGGAGCCGGGCGAGGATGGGATGCTAAAGCCCCAACCGCATATTTTGCACCCTGGGGTACCTTTTGCTTACCCGCCCCAGACATTGCAAATGATAGAGTATTTTCCCATGGGGCTGGACCCGGGGCACCTGGTCTGTCATAACATTTTGCACCCGGAGGAATGGGGATTTGATTTTAAACCGGAAGCAGCGTTAATTTTCCACTCTAATCCGCTAAAGAACATTAACGGCTACCCCAAAGTGCTGGAAGTGTTCAAACAGCTGGAATTTATCGTGGCCATTGACATTTTGGCAAACGAGTCCACCGAGTGGGCGGATATTATTCTACCCGACCACGATTATCTGGAGTCAACCATGTTGACCCTTTGCGAACCGCCAGAGGTCACCGGCCATACCCTGCGCAAACCGGTGGTGGAACCGCTATACGATAGCCGGGACGGCCACGACATTCTCACTGATATATCAGAGCGCTGCGGCTGTCTGAATGAATTAAATGGTTTGTTAAATTTCACCATGTTTATCAAGCCTGAATATGCATTGAAACCCGGGCGCAAATACTCGCACCTGGAATGTATTGACCGAATGGCCAAAAGTATTTACGGGGAGCACATGGGTTTGAAATGGTTTCAGGAAAATAACAATGCGGTGCGCCCTCAAAAACCCGAAGAATGTTACCTGCCCTGGAAAGGTAATCGCATTTCCTTTTACCACGAATATTTTTTGCAAGTTGCTGAAGAGTTACAAGAACAGTTCCGGGCTGTGGGCAGAGAATGGGACACTTCTTCTTATCTTGCCGTACCCGTTTGGCGCGAGGAGCACCCCTTACACAAAATACCCGGTGAATATGACCTATACGCCATTAACTTTAAAGCCGAGGCAATGTTAAATCACTGTGAAAACACCACCATTCCCTGGATTAAAGAGTTAGTCAGCAATATACCTATTCACAAAGGCGTTTTAATCAATACCAAAACAGCTCAAGCCAAAGGCATCAAGACCGGTGACCGAATCAGCATCGAATCGCCTTTCGGAAAAGTAGAAGGTTTAGCCAGGGTCATTGAAGAGATTCACCCCCGGGTAATCGGCATATCCAACGCTATTACCCGCTGGACAATACACCCTGTGGAAAGAAAAATGAACGTTAATTTTAATCATTTGCTTCCGGGCAATCTAGAATTTACCGACCTAGCCTCGGGGCATCAGGAAACCGCCACCAAAGTTCGTATCAGCAAAATATAAAAAAGGAGTGAAAATATGTATGGCAAGGCTTGGCATGGTCATTGACCTGAAACGCTGCGTTGGCTGTAATGCTTGCACTGTGGCCTGTAAATCGGAGAACGGAACACCACCGGATATTTTTTTCACCAGGGTTCTTGAGCAAGTAGCCGGACAGTACCCAATTGTCAAAAAGAAATATATTCCTGTACTCTGCAACCACTGTCTTGATGCACCCTGCGTAAGGGTTTGTCCCACAGGGGCAACTTATAAACGAGAGAACGGCATTGTATTGGTTGATTATACTAAATGCATCGGCTGCAAAGCTTGCGTGGTAGCCTGCCCGTATAACAACCGCACTTTAATGCCCAAGGGAAAACTAAAAGAAGGACATTTTAAAAATCACCTAACCCCATATGAACAAGTTAAGTACAAAGATTTCTATGAAGGAGTGGTGGTAAAATGTACATTTTGCTATCATAGAGTAGACCAGGGACTGGAACCAGCATGTGTTAACACCTGCCCGGCTGGAGCCAGAGTGTTTGGTGACCTGCATGACCCCGAAAGTGAAGTCAGCCGGTTAATCCGGCAGCGCGGTGGCATGCAGCCCATGTCCGAAGCGAATACTAATCCTTCAGTATATTATCTTGAATAGGAGGGTTTAACTATGACAGCACAATCCGTGCCCATAGTAGAGGGTAACGAGTTTGTAATGGGGTTTCGCAAACAAACTGTTTGGACTCAGTGGATTGCCCTGGCCTTCTTTTTCGGCAAAATTGGCGCGGGGATATTCATCCTTTCTGTATTTTTAGGCACCCCGTTACTGGCCCTGGCCGGAATTTTGATCGAAAATATCGGCAAAGGCGGCGCACTTTTGATTCACCTGGGACGACCGGAAAGATTCTGGCGAGCCTTAACCCGGCCAAGCACTTCCTGGATTGCTCGAACCGTATGGGTAATGGGAATTTTTACTGCCATTGCCGCAATTTATTTACTTTTGCCCACGGGAAGCGCAGCATGGGAATTTTTCAGAATTTTGGCCCTGGTCAGTGCAGTATTAGTGGCCGTTACCGATGGTTTTGTAATGAATGATTCACCTGCCATTCCATTATGGAATACACCAATGATACCCTTTTTATTTATACTTTACTCCATATTGGGTGGAACAACAGTATTTTTCTTCCTCGTACACGGCGGATGGGTCACTGTTAATTCATTAATTAACCTGGAAACACTGGCAATTACTCTGATTCTAATTAACTTAATCGGCGTCGCTACTTACCTACTCAGCGTAGTAAACGCTACTGCTGCCGCCCGTGAATCTCTATTGCTATTAATTAAAGGTCCTTATTCCAAGATGTTTTTTGGCTTTGTGGTCTGCATCGGTTTTCTGTTCACTCTGTTTTTATCTCTGTTCGTGGGTGCTTCCGGCGGAACAGCCGTGGTGGGATTAATTACTTTAGCCGACCTAATTGGACACTTCTTCATTTTCTATCTACTGCTGCAAGCGGGGGTATACTCTCCGGTACTGGGCAAGTTGACTATTTAACACTACAGCTAAAAATATAGTTTATCGAACTATTAAGATGGATTTGCCACCACCTAAGTACAGTAGATAGAGTGCGCCACCCAAATAGCCGGTGCCGTTTAGCCGGTGCCGGGTGTTGAAAGTTGAAAATCTTTGATTTTTAACTTTCAACACCCGGCATCCATCAAAGCGAAGAAAGCTTTGCTTAAAAAGTAATTTTCGCTGTAGTATTAAAAATAAAGTTAAACTTTATTTCTCGGTATTTGACGATCTTGAGCCCAATGAGAATGAAAGAGAGCTATTTAATCCTATACGAACATTGATATACAACGGTTCGGGATACCCCGACGGCATTAAGGTGAGGACATTACATTCCTTTGCTGGCAAGAATAATGCGATGTAAGGGGTTATCCCCTGATGTAGTGGGGCGCATCCGAAGGAATAGCAATAATCATTTCCACAAACCCCGCATACTCACCATTCTTCTTGTACCAGGGTGTCTGGTAAATCAGCTTTTTCATACCGTTTTTTTCAATGGTATAGCAGTTTTTGACACCGTTATGAAGCATTGTTTTAAGCTTGCTTCGCGCAGGTTCAGGGTGGCAGTCAAATACACTCCTACCGATTAATTCTCTACCGCCATTTTTTCTAAAATGATCGGCAGCTGCGTCATTCATTTCAATAATTTTGCCGTTGGTATCGCAAAGTGTAACGACGGCGGGGAAATCTTTCACCCAGTCGCTGTTCAATATGATCACCTCTCCTGTGTATTGATTAATGATTAATTACTTATTGGTTATATTTTTGTATTTTATCATCATAAGATCAATGTAATATTAAAAATATGATTCCTTTATCAGTTATTTAATTGCATAAACCTACGCTAGATTAATTCCGTACTTTCTGGCTTTACGAACTACTGTTGAATGGTTAATCCCTAGAAGTTGGGCCGCCTTTCTGGCTGAGCCCGCTAAATTAAGGGCTTTTGTTATGAATTCCTTTTCCAGCATGTCTTTAGCCTGGTGCAAATCCATGACATTCAGGCCAAACACTTCTTCGCTTTGGAAAGTAGGCCGGTCACTACATCCAGCCAGATACACTTCCTTCAAAGTAATGGTATCATTAAGTGAAGAAACCACCAATCTCTCCACCACATTTTCAAGTTCCCGTACATTACCGGGCCAGGGAAAATTATTTAACCAACGCAGTACTTCAGGCAACAGCCTTTTATTCATTCCGTATTTCGTGTTGTATTTTTCTAAAAAAAACCCGGCCAGCGGCACTATGTCCGCCCTGCGTTCATGAAGGGGCGGTATATGAATGGGAACAACATTGAGGCGGTAAAACAAATCTTCCCGGAAAATCTTCTGGGTGACCATCTTTTTCAAATCCCGGTTGGTGGCGGCAATAAAGCGCACATCCACCTCTATGGATTTGATTCCTCCCAACCGAGTGAACTTTTTATCCTGTAGGACCCGCAGGAGTTTAACCTGCAACCCCAGTGGCAATTCACCAATTTCATCCAAAAACAATGTCCCTTTGTTGGCTAACTCCAATAGGCCCAGTTTACCTTCCTTACTGGCCCCGGTAAAGGAACCCTTTTCATAGCCAAACAGTTCCGACTCCAATAGGTTTTCCGGGACAGCGCCGCAATTAATTATCACAAAGGGTCCGTCTTTTCGCTTACTAACTTTGTGGAGGAGTTTGGCAACTACTTCCTTACCCACACCGGACTCTCCGGTCACCAGAACTGTAGAATCCACCCGACCAACGCGGAGTACCATTTCAATCACTCGCCGCATTTCCGCACTCTCACAGATCAGGTTATCAATATCCATCAGTCTGGTTCTGAGTTCCTGAAGCTCTGTATAGTAGCGAGATGTCTGTTCCCTGGTCTTTAGCATTTCCGTCGTAGTTTCCTCAAGTTTTTCCTTTAAAGCAACAATCTCTGAAATATCTCTGAATACCGCCACCGCTCCTATAAGATTTTTACCTTCAAACACCGGAGTAATATTAGCCATAATATCTATTCCCAGAGAAGTAATCCTGGATGGATCATCTACAATAGGTTTTCCTGAACTTAGAACATCCAGAATCCTGGAGGTGGGCTCGAAGTCCTTGAGCTTCCGCCCCAATACCTTCTCCTCGGAAACACCCAAGCTTCTCATGTATGCCGGATTTACGTAGATAATAGTGGAGTCCAAATCCACAACCACCACACTATCGTGGATAGCGTTAAGTATGCTGGCCAACCATTTCATGCGCTGATCTTGTTCCTTAGGCAGAAACCGAAACAGGTTCCCCAAAGCATCCTTAACTCCCGGAGTGCTTGTTAGTGTCTTTTTTATGTTGGAATCCACCATAAATCCACCCCTCCAAATTGAATACAACTCTCTATAAAACGTAAAACACTTTTTGTTGTCGATCAAGCATGACTTGCCAGGAATTAGAGTCCAAAAAATACTTCCTTAACTGCACTTGCCATTAATGTCATCTTAAGATACTTATACTGCACTTCTTGGCCAAACCCTTTTACCTCCGTTAGTTAACTGCGTTTATTGAACCCGAAGGTCGTATGCAATCGATCACCGGGGTCCATTAATTAAGTACTCCTATGGCCTGTGTTAAAAGTACCCATAAAAAATATAACAAGGCAAAGAAAAACGTGTGAAATCATAGAGTTCACACGTTTTTTCTTCAATAAAAAGTTAAAAAAATATGGTAAAATACATATTTGCAATAAATAAGTTAATAAAAGTAAATAAACTGCTACCGGAACAGGCGAACTAGTATTTTGATTTCGTCATGTAAGGGTATTAATTGTATACTATTCCGCCGGCACGGGTTCCGAAGAAAGAGAGAAAAACGCAAGCTCTTTTGTTAAAACGAAAGCTGCTTGTAACGCCTCTGTAGGACAAAGCGGAAAACATTCTTTACAATTCCAGCACTCCTTAGCGGCTATCTCTGGAATAAAGCTTATCTCCCGTTTTGTTCCTTTATCAACAAATTCAATAGCATGCTTCTTTTTAACCTCAGCACAGTATCTTACACATAAACCACAATGAATGCAAAATGAAGGTTCTTTTTCAAAACGGTTTTTGTCTGCACCATACTCTTGTGCCAAACCCTGCAATCCCCTGGCTTCAGGAGCATGGGCCAGTAACAATTCTAAAATCATTTTGCGAATTTTGTCTACCTTCTCAGACCTGGTTCTTACGATTAAATCTTTTTCCACCGGGTAAAGGCAGGAGGCAACAAGCTTGGTTCGACCGCGAACTTCTGCTTCTACTGTGCAAAGGCGGCAAGCACCATAAGGTTCTAACATCTCATGGTGACAAAGTGTCGGAATCGATATTCCCGCCCTTTGTGCTGCCTCTAAAACGGTCATCCCGCTCTCTGCTGCAACTTCCCTTCCGTCAATTTGTAAAATAATTTCACTCATTTTTTCTTTGCTCCCTTTAGGTTATAGTTCTCCCTTCTTCAGCTCCTTGCAGAAAAGAGCCGGACACCGTTTCTCCTTGATGTGCGCCTCATACTCATCTCTAAAGTACTTTAACATGCTCAATAATGGTTTAGGGACACTCCTGCCCAACGAACAAAGGGCTGCTTCACCAACTACCCCGGCTATTTCCTCCAAAAGCTCAATGTCCCCTTCTTTTCCTTTTCCATCGGTGATATCAGTGAGGGTTTTAAGCATCTGCCTGATACCTTCACGGCATGGTACACATTTGCCGCACGATTCACCACTGAGGAAATCAAGGAAGTACCTGGCGGTTTCAACCATACAGTTATCTTCATCCAATACCAGCATGTCGCCTGCGCCCAGTGAAGTGCCCAGTTTTGAAAGCACATCGAAGTCAAGTGGACTATCGATGAGACTCTCGGGAATAGAACCTCCCATAGGTCCTCCAAAGTGAACTGCTTTAAGTTTCTTTCCGTTTGGTATTCCACCACCAAAGTTATAGATAATCTCTTTAAGCGAGGTACCCATGGGAACTTCTACGACTCCTGTATTACATATATTACCTGATAAAGATATTAGTTTTGTTCCCTTGCTCCGCTCTGTCCCGATACTGCTATACCATTTTGAGCCATTATTAATTATCTGAGGTACGTTAGCCCAGGTCTCCACGTTGTTTAAGTTACTGGGCTTATTCCAAATACCACTAACCGAAGTACGAATATATTTGGGTCTTGGTTCCGGTGACTTCCCTTCTATTGACCTCATTAATGCACTGGACTCGCCGGAAACGAATATCCCTACATCTAGATGCACCTCAACATTAAAGTTGAAGCCGGAGCCAAGGATATTTTCACCTAAGAGTCCGTACTCCTTTGCCTCAGATAGGGCAATATCAATATTTTCTCTTAGCTGAGGGGTATCATGCCGGGTATAGATAAATCCCTGATGTGAACCGATGGTATAGGCTCCGATGATTAAGCCTTCCAACACGAGATGCGGGTTCCCAGTGAAGAGGGCTCGATCCATAAACGCCCCGGGCTCACCCTCGTGAGCATTGACAATTACATACTTTTCTTCTCCGGGCGCGTTTCGGGTAGTCTCCCACTTCGAACCGGCAGGGAATCCACCGCCGCCCCGGCCGCGCAAGTTGGCTTTCTTTATTTCTTCAAGGACTTGCTCGGGGTTCATCGCAAAAAGCGCTTTGGCTAACGCAGAATAACCGCCAATTGCCAGATAATCTTCTATGCTTTTGGGATTAATTTTAGGGTTATTGCCAATAAGTAGCCGCGATTGATTCTTGTAAAAAGGTATTTCAAATTGATGCACTGCTTTTGCACCAGTGTTGGGATCGGTGTAAATTAGTCGATCAATCACTTTCTTTCCAACTACAGTCTGAGATATAATCTCCGGCACATCCTCCGGTGTTACTTCCAAATAGCAGATTTCTTCAGGATAGATGACAACAATAGGTCCTTTTTCACAAAAGCCATGGCAGCCGGTTGCTCTAATATCAACTTTAGTTTCTAAGGATTGTTTCCTGATCTCTTCTTCAAAAGCGCTGATAACCCTGTCGTTGCCGAGGCCGAGGCAGGCGATTCCCGCGCATATGGCAATACAAGGCTTATCGGGTTCTATTTTTGATAAGATACCCTTCCTAAGTTCTTCCAATTCAGCCGCTGAATTTATATGTGCCATAATGCTCCCTCACTCATATTTTTTTAACGCGTCTGCTATCTCGGCAGGCGATATCTTACTGTGAGTCTTTCCATCGACTTCGATCATTGGACCTAAAGAACAGCAGCCCTGGCAGTTAACGGTCTCCAGGCTAAACTTTAAATCCGAGTCCGTTTCGCCGGGTTTAATTCCAGTCAGTTCTTGCACCTCGTCGAGAACCCGCTGCGCACCACGAACTTTACAGGCAGTACCCGTACAAACGTGAATTTCATGACGTCCTTTAGGTGTCAAAGAGAATGTCTTATAAAAGGTAGCTATTCTCAATACCCGGCTTAAAGGCACCTCTAATTTTTCACTGACCTCCACTAATACTTCTCTAGGCAGCCAATGATTTTGTTCTTGAATTTCCATTAATACTTTAATCAGTGAACCGGCTTGGCCCTGATGTTCATTTAATATTTGTTCAATTCTATCGTTATCCATAGTCTCTTACCTGACCTCCTTCTTTCCCCTGAGCCACTGTCTGCCTTTTCATACGTTGGGGACATTCCTCGACCCCAAAGCCTTGACCCCAAAGCTGAGGTGTGTCCCCTTTCCTCTAAACAAGAGCAAAGCGTTTCTGGCCATCTTCGTACTTGACTAATCCTTGCCTTGCTGAAGTATTAAGGTGCCTTGATATTTCAGATGGGGTTAGTCCTAAAATCTTAGTTATTTCTTCAGTTGAAAGGGGTCTTTCCCGCAGAAGTAACATAATTTGACTTATTGCAAATTTATCTGCTATTAATTCACGAAATATTTTTTCTAACTGTTCACCAGAGTAGAATTTTTTATATTCTTCTACTGTATTAAAATGTACTCTCAGCCTTTCATTAAGTATAAGTCTAATGTAGGGGGCCAGCTTTGTAATTGCTTTAAGTTTTAACTTTAATACAGTTTCATCTATTCCTTCACTTTGGCCTAGTGGTCCTAATTCCTTCACCGTTTTACCAAAGTCATTCATAACTTCGGTGAAACGGATTCCTTCACCGGCAGACATAAATTCCATCCTTAATCTTTCGGGGTTTAGACCCATGTGTTCCATTATTTTTTTACATAGAAACACCATGTTTAGTGCGTGGTAGTTTCCATGAGTATTATAATGGCAGTCTCCAAGATGACAACCACCGATAACTACCCCATCCGTTCCGTTTGATAAAGCTCTGAGTATAAATTCTATCTCGACTCTGCCAGTACACATCACGCGTATAAGCTTAGCATAAGTTACATATTGTTGTCTGGAAACTCCAGCCAAATCAGCAGCGCCGTATGCTCACCAATTACATAAAAAACCTAGAATTCTTGGCTTGAACTCTGTTCCTGTACCCACTTTTATCTCACCTCTTTAATTAGTAATCTCTCTTTGTAATCTCTCTTTGTTCGTTTAAATTGGGGATATTTATAAGTTGGGAACATTCCTAGCTAAGAAGGTGTGTCCCCTTTCTAACCATCTCCAACAACCGCATCAAGTTGTTATATCATATTTTCCTTTGGAACTGACGCGTCAATTTGACGAAAGACTTGTTCATGCGTATAGTGTTTTAGTGAAATAGCCCCTGTTGGACACTTTGTATTGCAGAGTCCATCTCCTTTACAGAGCACGGGATTAACGACAGCTTTTCTGCCCTTTTGTGTCTGACGAAATTCTATGGCGCCGTAAGTGCAGGCTGAGATACATGCTCCACATGAAATGCAGTTGTCCTCATTTACTTCGCAAACAGAGCCGGAGGCCGTGACTGCATCATGTGAGAGAAGAGTTAAGACCCGACCGGCTGCTCCATAAGCCTGGCTAATCGTTTCTGATATAAGCTTGGGATAGTGAGCTATCCCGCACAAATAAGCTCCTTCCGCAGCGAAGTCTACGGGCCTTAATTTGACATGGGCTTCTTGGAAGAAACCATCCGGACTCAAAGATACTTTAAATAATCCAGCTATTTCTTGACTTCCTGTGGAGGGAATAACGGCGGCAGCTAAGGCAAGTGCATCGGCATCTATTTCAAGCTTTTTACCTAAAATAGGATCGGTTACGGTAACCTTTAAAACTGGCCGGCCTTCATCGGATTCACCAGCTTCTACCTGTGGTTTATCATCAGGCTCATAGCGGATGAACCTTACCTCTTTACTTGCCGCTTCACGATAATAATCTTCTTTGAAACCATACGTTCTGATATCTCTAAAGAGAATGTAGATATCCATCTCGGGGTTTAGTTCTTTAAGTTTTAAGGCGTTCTTGATAGATTCGCTGCAACATACCCGGCTGCAGTAATTTCTGTCTTCGTTTCTGCAGCCTACGCATTGGATCATCACCAGACTTTCTGCGTTAATTATTTTTTCGTTTCCTTTGGCTATTTGCTCCTCTAATTCCAGGTGGGTCATAACCCTGTCATCTTGACCATAAAGGTATTCGGTGGGTTTATATACTTGGGCACCAGTAGCGATGACGGCTGCACCATGTTTTATCTCTGCAACCCCTCTTTCTGATTTTACCCTGGTCATGAAATTACCCACATAACCGCTAGCCTCCGTAATGGCGGCATCAGTATATACATGTATTAATGGATGTTGATAAACTTTGCGTATAACATCATGCAAATAAGCTTGAACATTGAGCCCTTCCAGGGTATAGTAAACTTTTTTGGCCATCCCACCCAGGTCCGTATTCTTTTCCACCAGGTGAACTTCATGTCCCTGGTGAGCTATGGATAGAGCACTGATCATGCCCGCCAGGCCCCCTCCGACCACTAAAGCCGTTTTGTTAACGGAAAGATCAAATTCCTGTAATGGTTCCAAGAGTGCAGTTCGGGCTACCGACATCCGGACTATTTCTTTTGCCTTTTGTGTGGCCTCCTCCTTTTCTTTGGAGTGGACCCAAGAGCAATGTTCTCTAATATTAGCAAATTCAAAGTAATATTGATTAATTCCCGCCTCCCTAAGTGTGTCCCGGAATAACGGCTCATGTGTCCTGGGTGTGCAGGCGGCGACAACTACGCGGTTGATACCTTTTTCCCGAATTGAGTCTGATATATGTTTGGCAGCATCAGTAGAACATATAAAAAGATTATCTTCAGCGTGAACAACATTAGGTAAGGTTAAGGCATAGTCAACTACGGAAGGGACATCTACTACTCTCCCGATGTTAGCCCCACAATGACACACATAGACACCCACCCTGGGCTCCTCACTAGAGACATCTTTTTCCGGCGGGTACACCCTTTCTCTGGATAGATTCCCTCGCCGGTAGTCAAGAAGTTCACCACATTGGGAACCAGCTCCGCTGGCGGTCACAACCGATTCTGGTATATCTACAGGGCCCTGGAATGCTCCGCTTGTAAAAATTCCCGGGCGTGAAGTCTCCATAGGATTAATGGGATTGGTTTTACAGAATCCGTGCGTATTAAGTTCAATGCCGAACTTATCTGCCAGGCCATTTGCATCAGTAGGCGGGTTCAATCCTACGGATAATACTACCATATCAAATTCTTCTTCTTTTACTCCATCCTCAACAGTAGAATATCTTATTGTTACGTTCTTGCTTTCCGGGAGTTCTCTTCCTATTGATACATAGCTTCTTATAAATCGAACGCCGGAAAGGTTGTTTGCTCTCTGGTAGAAGCGCTCGAAGTCCTTGCCATAGGCACGTATATCATTATGGAAGATGGTACACTCGGCTGCGGCGTCGTGGTCTTTGGTTAAGATTACCTGCTTTTGCGTGTAGGTGCAGCATACGGCTGAACAATAGCTGTTGCCGCCGGGTATAACCTGTCTGGATCCGACGCATTGAATCCAGGCTATTTTATGAGGATGCTTTTTGTCGGAGGCACGCAATATCTCACCTTCGTATGGGCCGGTGGAACATAATAGCCGTTCATAGTCCATGCTGGTTACCACGTTCTCATACTTTCCGTAGCCATAGTCATCCCTAGGTTTGGGGTCAAATGGCTCAAAGCCCGGTGATAAAATTATTGCACCTACTTCTATTTCTAACTTCTCCGCCGTTTGACTAAAATCTATGGCGTCATTCTTACAAACTGCCTGGCATACAGTACATGTCTTTCCTTTTAGGTAACGGCAGCTTTCATCTATATAAGTGACAAGGGGAACTGCTTGAGAAAAGTATACATGAATGGCTTTATTCTGTGATATCTCTTGATTATATTGATCAGGGTATGTAACCGGGCAATATTCTACACAGGTACCACAACCTGTACATTTGCTCTCTATTACATACCTGGGCTTTTTAATCAATGTTACCTTAAAGTCTCCTGCTTCCCCTTCGACACCGACAACTTCTGTATAGGTCATGATTTCTATATTGGGATGCCTGTTACATTCAACAAATTTAGGCGATTCTATGCACATGGAGCAGTCGTTGGTTGGAAAGGTTTTATCTAGCTGGGACATGTGGCCGCCAATGGTCGGTGCTTTGTCTACCAGGTAGACTTTAAAACCGGCAGTGGCAAGGTCAAGTGAGGCTTGAATACCGCTAATCCCGCCACCAACGATCATAACATCTCCAAAATTACTGCCTGCAAGACTTTTTATAAGCTGTCCTTCAATTCTTTCTTCTTTTTCCATTTGTCTCAGTCCTCATCAGTTTTTATTTACCCGTACTGTCCGGGTTTGGCCGGGTCAGCCGTATTTAATGTATTGAACAACCAAGTCGATCCGGGTGGAATATACACCCAACCAGCCTCCGCGTGCATGACCAAAGAAGTCAATGCCAAAGTAATAAGTATGCCGACGGCGCATTCGATCTCAGGTTGATAACAAACATTCAACCTGGATTGTGTCCAAGGTGTTATGTGCCCGATCTGGTATCGGATATAGTTGAAGTGTGTACACCACCATTAAGTTGATATAGCTCCTTCCGCCCTGGTAGGTGCCTTTCCGTTAAATAACTTCTTGGAGGATCTCCGTAATGTCCTTAACCTGGATAACATCATCATAATTCAGGACTACCCTGCTATCTTCAAAGTTGGTGATGCAATAGGGACAGGCGGTAACTAGCTCCTCAGCCCCAACCCCAATAGCTTGCTCTAATCTGAGGTTGGCAAATCTTTCAAACATTGGCGTTTCCGCCCAAATCCTGCCTCCGCCCATGCCACAACAAAAACTATTTTCCCGCGACTCAGGCATCTCGATCAGCTCTAAACCAGGTATCTTCTTTAAAACTTCTCGCGGTTCGTCATATATGCCGTTATGTCGACCCAGATAACAGGGGTCATGATAAGTAATTTTTTTAGCATACTCCTTGCTGATCTGAAGCCTTCCCTCATTAATCAGCTCGAATAAATACTGGGAGATATGCACTATCTCAAAGTGTACATTGAATTCAGGATATTCATTCCTGAAGGTATGGTAGCAATGGGGAGAAGAAACAAGGATTCTCTTAACCCCGTTGTCAATAAAAGTTTTGATATTTTCCCTGGCTAATTGCTTGAATAATTCCTCGTTGCCTGTCTTGCGAATGCTTTCCCCACAGCAATTCTCCCCGGCACCCAGTATTCCGAATTCTACCCCTGCCTTATTAAGGATTTTGGCTGTGGCAACTGCTACTTTCTTTAATCTTGCATCATAGCTGGGGTAGCAGCCGGGAAAATATAAAATTTCCATTCCTTCTTCGAAGGTTTGTACAGAGTGCCCCTTGGCCCATTCCGCCCTTTTGGTACGTTCTTCACCAAAGGGGTTGCCATCTGAAGTTAGGCCCGCGCTTGCAGCGCGAACAGGCTTAATAGCGGCGGGAAATACACCATATCCCGTGGCCATCCTGCGCAAGGCTACCATGTTTTGGATCTGCTGTACGTCCCTGGGACATATCTGAGCGCACTTTCCGCAGGTAGTACAACGCCAAATCTCTTCATGTTCTATCTCGGTCAATCCAAATGTGGCCTCTCGGATTAGCTTACGCATACTGAAAGTTCTGACTTTGTTCCAGGGGCAAACAGTATCGCATTTTCCGCATTGATAGCAGAATTTGACGGCGTCTCCACCGCTCTCTTTTATTTCCTCTATTACCTCTTTAATTGGGGCTTCAGTATCCACGACTTTTCCTCTTCTTTCAAATTATTTTACATTTCGACCTATTCACACATTTCACACTACTTTTTTTTTTATATTTCACATTAGATTTTAGCTCCTCTTTGAAATTCGGGTCAAGGTGTTCTGCAGCTTATTTAATCCATATTTATCTACCAATGATTTCAAGCTTGTTTCCATCTCGGCCGGCTTCACCTGTTCTTCAGCTTCAGCTTCAACTTCAACTTCCTTTTCTTCGTAAGTTAAGGCGTTACGGCTGCATATCTGAACACACAAAGGCTCTTTTTCATCTTCACACAAATCGCATTTAAGAGGCAGGCCGGAATCGGGGTCATAAAATAAATCCCTGGTCGGGCAGATAGTGCCGCAGAAACTGCACTCGCTGTATTCCTTGCCGTTTATTGTATAAGTGCGTCTGCCATCACATCCGGCTTTGGTATAATCAGTGGCGCGAATTGCAACCCACTCATCATTCCGCTCATCAATAACCACCCGGATCCGGGCCCGGGCCGGATTAAAGCTGCTATACTTCGGTTTGGCATGAAACGCAGCGCAGGCTATCTCACAAGCGCGACAGCCGTTGCATTTGTCCAGATCAACTTTTATTGTTTTAACTATTTTCTTAACTAACTTACCCATCGCGATTTTCACCCCCCTGACTATTGCTCTTATTTATTCTGGTGTAAGTATTCAGTTAAAGTAAATTCCGCAGACTTACGCAGCGATGAAAATTGCCCACTTTCTCTTTTATTTACTTCCGAGTAACACGGAGTTTCCGTATAGCAATTATCCTCGTTACCGGTCAAGATGCCTCTCTTGATGAATTCTTCAGCCACGTAATCCAAGCCCAGTTTATCCAGTGTCGCTTTGGACGGAATTCCGTCATTGGTCCACCCTTTAAATTTATAATACTCATCAAGAAGTTCTTGCTCTTTTTCAGGCTCCCTTTTCTTCCAGTGGTCTTTAGGCGGCTTCTCATCAGCTCTTCTTAAGCCTCTGCTGATGTTAATGGCCCTGACCAGGTTCCGGTTCCTTCTGGCTATTTGCCACAGGTCGTCGGCATCAATATTCATCCCTGTGGCCAGGTTGATGAAAGTTGGTATATTATAAATGTGATATGCGGTGGCACCGCCAAACTGGCCTCTGAATGACGAGCAGAAGGCGCACAGGCCGGTGGCGTCATCAACGTAGTGCATGGTTTCGTTCCAGTCACAAATATTGATTGACGCTTCTACGGAAGGATTGGTGCGCGGCTCCCACCCCATAAAATATCTTCTAAATCTTTCGGGAGCTGATAACCATTCATCTGCAAACTTTTGTCTCTCCACAATGTCGGCAATGGGATCTTGTGGATAGGATCCCTCGGTCTGATTAATCGCCATTTTATCACTGGTGCAATACATAAGATAATAAGGGTAATTTACTTTCCCCAGCTTGACAGGCACCTGCTCAAATTTTTTAATTGTGTTATGTTCATATGTTTCCGCGCCATTGCCAATCTGGCGGGCCGCCCGGTAAAGACCGTTGGCCAAGACATCTCCGATTCCTTCCCGCCGGACAATCTTTTCAAGAAGATAATAAAATCTATCCCCGCTTTCCGCCGGAAAATCAGGCAGATCCTTGTCGGTTAAAATGCCGGCTTCGTAAAGCTCAATGGCGTAGGCTATAGCTTGTGGCGTTGCATAGCTGTCCACACCGTACTCCTGACTAAGAGCCAGTATGTCAAAAGTAAAGTCTATTTCTTTAAAGGCCGCCATATGCCAGGTAGCTTTTCCGTAGCATTTTAACATGTATCTTTGCCGTCCGGGGGGCTTAACCACAAGATGGCAGTTCTTCGGGCAATTATAGCAACCTTGCAACCGGTCACGAATCTTCAGGGTGTACTCCTTGAATTTATCTTCGATTTCCTGGGTCCAATAACCCTTTCTCCGCACACGTACATTGCCCCAGGAGAAATTGTTGTGGTGAAAAGCGTCATTCCACTCGATGGCCATCAGGTCCCCGACAAACGGGCTGGCCTGCATATCCTGACTGTGTCTCAGGCATAACTTGAAAAGTTCTTCCGAATTGGCAACATAAAAATCTTTTGTGCCACGCACGGCGATGGCCTTCAACTTTTTATCCCCCATGATCACGCCTACCCCGCGCGCGGCGGCGGCGTTGCAGTGTTCGATGCTGGCCATAAAAACCCTGTTTTCGCCGGCTAGGCCGATTGCAGCCACTTGAATCCTGGGATCTTTCAACTCTTCTCTAATGAGCACCGCGGTTTCCTGAGTGCCTTTCCCCTTGAGATGGGAGGCGTCACGTATTTCCACTTTGTCATTGTTGATCCACAAATAAACCAAATCGGGGGCTTTACCGCGAATGACTATTTTGTCGTAACCTGCATGTTTCAGTTCCGGACCAAAATAGCCTCCAAATATTGAATGTGAAAAAAAGTTTGTCTGGGGAGAAATGGTATCGACCATGGTGCGGTTGCAACCGGGAACAGGCGTACCAACCAGCAGTCCGGCGCTGAATATGAGTAGATTGTCGGGAGAAAAGGCATCTGTTTCAGGAGATACCCTGTCCCAGATCAGCTTGGCGGCAGTACCATTGCCGCCAAGATATTTTTCGGTCAATCCCGGGTCTGTTTCCACCCGCTCAATATTTCCCCGGGATAAATCAACTTCTAAATTATATCCTGTCTCTGCGTACCTCATTTTTTAACCCCTCTACTTGTCTTTTTAGCCACTTTCGGGAATCTGCACAGCTATATGCTTTAGCTGCGCAGATTGTTCATCTATGTTGAGCCCTTGATGTGCACCATTATGCTCACTAATTTAATCAATAAGTTCCAGCAACACCCCGTTAAACCCCTTCGGATGTAAGAATGTGAAATTGCTGTTGCGCCATTTTCGCGGCTTCTTATCAAGCAAGGGTAGCCCTTTCTTGCTTAATTCATCCATGCTTTCAACTGTGTCAGGCACCTTAAATGATATTAAGAAAACGCCCTCACCATTTTTTTCAATAAATTTAGCAACTTCCCCGTCGGGATCGGTGGATTCCATAAGCTCAAAGCCGACCTCACCAATCATGAACCTGACTACATTGATTTTTTCATTTTCATCAACATAGTAGTCAACAGCTTTAATATCAAAAGCATTGGAGTATACTTGTTCAGCTTTTTTAACATCCTTAACCGCTATACATATGTGGTCAATTTTTTCCAATTTCATACAATATCCTCCTCGAATTAGATAGTTTACAAACCAATCAAATAATGCAACCCTATTTAATTTTTATGAAATGAAGGTAAATCGCCTGGCACAGGTCTGATCTCCCGCAGCCTGACAGGCCGTTGTTTCTACCCGTAACCGGGGAGAAATACCCTCGACCGCAGCTCCGAACCACCGGTCACACCCGAGTTGGCATTGTCCTGGTGATCCGTAATCACGATAAGAGTCAATCCAGGGACAGGCATCATGGACTAACAGCACAGCTTCCCCGTCTTTTTCCACTCGTACAGTCTCTCCCATAACTTCACTTGCCCTGGCAAAAGCCTGCACTACATCCTCTACGCTATCAGGGTCCCGATTCTTTTTAAGGTAAGCTTCTGCCGTTCCCTGACCCACCAGTTCCCAAAAACGTTGTACCAACTTCTTGGCTTCCTGCTGTCCTATCGTTTCCTCAACCGTCTGACGCCAGCAATGAAAAAAACCGTGGGAAATTAGAATCATATTCTTCCAGTTACGCTGTAGTTTTATGCTATTCGTATTACTCATAAATCAATAAACCCCCTTTGGGTCTACGAGGCGACCCTCATTTACACTCTTATCTATGCAATTTCCATGCCCAAAATAAAGAATATTCAGTCGGTTGCGCTACACCTAATCATATTGCTGCTTTTATCATTTATTAAGAGCACTTTGCGATATAAATGCCCTATAAACCAATTCATCCTGGTGCAGTATGGCAACGGTATCCACCCCAGACCCCGGCAATCCGGCCACTTCGCCATTCCGAAAAAGAATTTGCAAATTACCCGGGAGCCTTTTTACCAATGATTCCCGCCGGTAAGCATTGGTTCCGGGCACTACCTGTTGCCGCGCAGCACCACCGGTGTCAAACTGCACCACAAACAGGCCCCCGTCTCAGATATTGGATGGGGGCCGTCGGCAGTAAAAAAACTTATTTTTTTTAGGTTCTTCCGCACTTTTGGTGCAGTGTTTTCACTATAAAACTAAGGGTTTTGCCTTTAAAGGTAATGCTAAGCTATCCTCCTGGTCTGTGGAATTATTTAGAGTAAAATAGCTGCCCTTGCTCACGGAAAAGAGCAATGTCAATAAGAGCGCATTAAGCCTACCAGTGCGACTGTGCGGAAATGCCATGTAACATCTACAACCATCCCCGCGTTCTGGTTTTAAAAAGTAGACTTTTGTATTACAGGAAGTTGCAACCACGACACCGAATATAACGGTGGGGGTGGTTAATTGAAACCGGAGGAACTGGGTAACTTGTTGATAAATTTATTTAAAGACCGGCCATTAAAGGATGTTGTTGCTTACAGCAAAGACGACGCGCGCTTTAAAGAGTTGCTCATCGAAAACCTGGGTGAGGAAAAATATAAGGAAATCGACAGACTGGACCCGTTGGTCTGGTTAGATGCTTTAAGAATGCTCTATTTGCATTACGTAAATAAAAATTAAAACTGAAACTTATGTAAAGTAGAGTAAGCCGCACCTTTGAGGGTGCGGCTTACTCTACTTTAGTCAGCTCGGATCTACTTCATCGTAAGGAAAAGTTATCCCACGGGTGCTACGTCCCTTTGTTTCGGAAAATGCGCACCAGGTGTCCGGCACAAATCATAGACCTTACCCCCTAGGGGTATATCATATAATATAATCGCCACAAACATATCACGACCAACCAGACCACAGCTATTTTAGCCACGCAAACAGAGACCGGCGGACTTAAAAATATTTTGACAATTATGCCTGTCTTGCCTTATAATTATATCAAACAATATACCCCCTGGGGTATAAACGAAAGGTGGTTTTTAAAAATGAATTCCTTTTACATCAAAACAAACCGGGTATTCAACACTTTCAGAAAATACAGCTGGATGTTTGTCCCGCTGGTGGCCTTTGGAGGGTTGTGGTTCCCCAAACTGGGATTGCTGATTATCCCACTTATGCTGACCCTGGCTGTTATGGCTTTTTATAAAGGCAAGTACTGGTGCGGTAATATCTGCCCCCACGGCAGTTTATTTGATTTTATCATTATGCCCCGTGGTGCAAACCGCAAAATACCTGCTTTTATGAAACACAAATTAATGGCTGCGGCAATGTTTACCTGGTTTATGTACATGATGATTAGTCGTTTGATCAAGGTGTTTGCCATCTATGGAAGCGCCAGTTTTCTTGACAAACTGGGATACGTATTTGTCATAAACTACCTGGTGGTTACCATTATAGGAACAATCCTGGCTTTTACGGTCAGCCCCCGATCCTGGTGCAATTTCTGCCCCATGGGAACGCTGGAAATACTGACTTATAAGCTGGGAAAACTACTTCGCATCAATAGAAAGAGCGACGCAAAAGTGACTATAGCCAGCAAAGAAATGTGTCACACTTGTGGTAAATGCTCCCGGGTTTGCCCAATGCAGTTAACCCCCTACTTGGAATTCTCGGATAAAAACCAGTTTGATAGTGAAGCGTGCATACGCTGCTCCACCTGCGTTAATAATTGCCCTGCGGGTATTCTGTCGCTAAGCAATGAATCTGAAGCCCTCCGGTTAAAAGAAGAAACTGATACTGACGGCTACAGGGAAAGACGGAAAATAGCAGCTTCCATCAGCCAAATTAGAAAGCTAAATGATGATGTCAATGAGTATACCTTTAAAATGATTAAACCTGAAAAGTTGGATTATAAACCGGGGCAGTTCATACTGGTTAAAATCAACGAGCAACCCATAATGTTCAGAGCCTATTCCATTTCCTCCTGCAAAAAAGACGGGACAGAAGTTAAGGTTTCCGTAAAAAATATGCCCGGAGGCTTTGGCTCACAAATACTCTTTAGTACCTTTAAAGAGGGAGACTTAGTTGAACTTGAAGGGCCCATGGGGAAAGAACTGGTAATCAATAGAAATTCTGATAAGTTTCTTTTTGTCGCCGGAGGAATAGGTATAACACCATTTGTGCCGATGACAGGGGATATTGTCAAAAATTCAAATACCGAAAAAAATGTAAAGCTGGTTTATGGCGTTAATAGAGCAAAAGAGCTAATCTACGATGACCACTTCAGTATGCTGCAATCCGAGAGTAGTAAATTTGAATATATCAAGGTGGCAGCAGCCGATAAAGACTGGCATGGTAAGCAGGGGTTTGTTACCGATGTTATAAAAGAGATGGATTTAAAGGGTTATAAAGTTTATATGTGCGGGCCCAAGCCCATGATCAACGCATCTTTAAAGGTCCTGCACGGTGCAGGTGTTGAACCGGAAAATATCTACTACGAAAGTGCCTGATGTTTAAATCTACTAAGTTCCAATCTTATATACCAGCATACCGCCCATATAGGATACAGCGAAAATAGAGACAGTCATGGTAACCAATACCATACTTGTGTAGAACGAATTGCAGGATAACATTCCGCATCAAAATGTCGTTATTGCTCTCAAATCAAGCTTTAATACTAATAGTCCGTGGAAAATCCACGGCTTTTCTATTTTATAATGCAACTTTTTGTCGTTAACAGGTGTCATAACTGTAGGAATCATTTAATGCGAAGGAGCATATATGCAATGGCACGGAGAAAAAATAAATTCAAGCTGATTAGGTCTGGGTTTTTACTAATGCTATTCTTGGTACTTGGCTCTGGTGCCATTGTAAATCAAGCCAGTTTATCCAACCCAACTGAAACCAACGTCATTTTCCCCGGCACAAAGGTACTGGGGGTAGACCTATCAAATTTAACAAAACAGGACGCCATTGCTAAATTAGCTGAATTGGAGCAGGAGTTACTAAAAAAACAGGTCAGGGTTACTTACCAGGGGGTTGCCCATGATGTTACCCTGGGTGCAATGGGACTCACCCTGGATGGCGCAAAAACCATTGATCAGGCGCTGGCACATTTCAATAAAATAGGATTAATAAAACGCTGGCAGTCACGGTTGCATCTTACAGAGCAACAGCCGGCCGTAATTAACCTGGACCGTGACATGACCAAGGCAGTATTGCAAAAAATAGTCAATCCGCTGTATATTCCGGCGGTTAATGCACGACTTACGGTAAATAGCCAGGAACAGGTGGGGGTGGAACCTTCTCAAGAAGGCTTTCACGTTGATATTGATAAGTTTAGAAATCAATTGATTGAACTGCTGAATAATAACCATAGTTTAGCCCTGGAATTGCCGGCCACCAAAATCAATCCGGAACTGAGCACCGAAGAGGTAACCCAGTGGGGCGTAACAGGATTGTTATCCCAGTATACCACCCAATTTAACCCAACACTGGCCGGACGTACCCAAAACATTAAAATTTCTGCTGACATATTAGACGATCTGATAGTACCACCGGAAGAGATTGTATCCTTCAATCAGGTGGTGGGTCCCCGAGTAGCTGAAAAAGGCTACCAAAATGCCGGAGTTATTGTGGGTAATACGTTGACTGAAGGTTTGGGAGGCGGAATCTGTCAAGTAGTGACAACGTTATATAACGCCGTCCTGCTGGCCGATCTGGACATCATCCAGCGGGGCAACCATAATATTCCCATTACCTATGCCCCCATCGGGCTTGACGCTGCAGTGGCCTACGATGCGCTGGATTTCAAATTTAAGAATAATTCGAGCAACCACTTGTTGATTAAAACCAGCATGCATGGAAACAGCCTCACCATAAAAATATACGGGAATGACGGAGAAAAGAACAATGTCCAATTAGAAAGCTGGATAGTGGAAACTATCGAACCCAAGGTGGTATATAAGGTTGATCCCGATTTAGAGCCTGAAGAGTCTAAAATGCTTCAAGAGGGCGCCCAGGGTTACCGGGTTAAAGCCCAGCGGGTAGTGACTGTAGACGGCAAGGAAATCAGACGGGACGCCCTGCCTGATAGTTATTACCTACCGGTGGAACAAATTATTGCCGTGCAGAGCGAAACTCAGATTCCCGGCCATGAGACTGAAGATAAACCTACAGATGGACCTATAGATAGTCCCACGGATGAGCCCGTAGACTTATGTCCAGCATCCGACAGCCCCGAAACAAACCTTGGAAATCCACCCGGCGAACCGCTATAGGGAGGGTTCTATGAAAGCAAGAGAAAGAAGCAAAGCGGTAGCTAGAAATGAAGGGGTGCCAACAACAACCAGCATCAATATCGCTATTACCTCACTTGCGGAAAGGCTGCTCTTTTTAAACATAGAAAGGCAGCCTCTCCTTTTGAGCTTTGTTCTATAATGTTCATATTACTTACTAATTGATGCCGTTTTTATTCCTCTACCTTGAATTGTTCTGCCGCCCTTTGTAATTCCATAGCAATTATGGATAACTCCTGAGCCGCGTTGCTTACCTGCTGCACGGTGGAAGAAATTTCTTCCTGAGCCGCCGCTAATTGCTGTGTACCATCGTTAACCTGGTTTGCACCTTGGGCCATGTCCTTAACCATTTCAGAAATTTTATGAATGGCCTGAACAATATCGCTTAAGGCAGTACCCGCTTTGCCGGCTAGCTCGACCCCCTCGCCAACCATAGCCGTGCCCTGATGTATAGAAACAATTGATTCTTTAACCTTGGTTTGCATTTGGTTAATTAATGCGGTTATTTCATTGGCCGCCCGGCCTGATTGCTCGGCTAATTTACGTACCTCCTCGGCCACTACCGCAAACCCCCGGCCATGTTCCCCGGCCCTGGCCGCTTCGATAGCCGCGTTCAAAGCCAACAGATTAGTCTGGTCGGCAATGCCCGTAATGGTATTGATTATTTGGCCGATCTGCTCTGATTGATGGCCCAGTTCTTCCACTGCCCGGGAAGTAACCTTTGTATCATCGGCAATGGATTTAATCTTTTCCAGGGCCTGCTCAATAGCTTTACTGCCTGCTGCGGCCATTTGGCGCGTGTTTTTCGACTGTTCCTCTGCTAAGCGGGCATTTTCAGTAGCCTGGGCAGTTGTAGCAGCCACTTCGGTGGTTGTACCCGCCAACTCTTCAACAGTAGCTCCAACCTCTTGTCCTGATGCAGCCAGCTGCTGGCTCTGGGATGAGAGCTTTACTGAGTTATCCTGTAATTTACCCACGATTTCCCTGAGGCCGGCCACCATCTTGTTAAATGCACCGGCCAGTTGACCGATTTCATCATTGCCGCGTACATTAATATCACGGCTTAAGTCACCGCCGGCCACACGATTGACATTATCAAGTATTAAATTAATTGGTTTGGCAATTCGCCCGGCAAAAACCAGTGCTATGACCAGTCCCAATAGCACCGCAACCACGCCTATGGTTATAGCGTAACCCCGTAATGCGTTAACCGGGCTTAGAAAGTCATTAACCAATGTAGTGAGAACGATTGACCATCCCATGCCTTGATAGCTCCCCCAACCGTCCAGGGGTACATAAGCAATATACTTGTCATCTCCTTTGTAAACATAACGAGCAAACCCGGTCTCTCCTTTGATCATTCTTTCCCCGGCGGTTTTTAGCGCATCAATACCCAGGGTAAGTATATTCGCGTTCAGCACCATATCCCGGTCGGGATGAGCCATCGTCACACCCTGGTTATTAACCACGAAAGCATAGCCGGAATTTCCGGCTTCTTTTTGTAATCTGCCAAATTCATCTACCATAACCCAGATAGTATCTTCCAGTATCAATCGGGTAGTTAAAGCCCCGATTATGTTGCCGTTCTTGTCTTTAACCGGACCGGCAAAGTTAAGAATTGGTTTCTGTAGGTCTATGGACATGCGCACGTCAGAAATGTACATATTACCTTTAATGGCCGTTTTAAACCACTCGGTTTCGGTCTTCATTGTTCCCACGTTACCGTCGCTGTCAGCTATCTGCAGTCCACTGGCATCGGTTAGTGAAATAGAGGCATAACAACTGTAACATTGTTTAAATTCGCGCAACACGGCGGATTTTTCTTCCACAGAAGCATCAAGACTTCGAATTGTCGAGTTTAGGGCTAAAAAATTGATATCCTGGCTACGCTCATATATATATTTGTCGATCATGTTTGAATATATTTTCGCGTCCGTCAAAAGCTTGTCCTGCGTGGAATCCACCAACATGGCCCGGGACTTGTTATACGATAGGTAGCCTATTGAAGTTACCGAAATAATTATTAGCAAAGTCGTAATCACAGCCAACCTGGTTTTAATGTTTAATCTCATAGACAAGGGCTTTTTAATGACTGCTCACCGCCTTCCGTATAATTTTAGGTTTCATTTTAGGCTTGATAACCGGCAAGCTTGGCCTAAGATTTTCATTCATCCATTATTGAGCGTTAAAGCAGTCCGGTTCATTTTCAGGCCAAAAAAATCAATTGCAACATGGCATATTTTATTAACTTCTTGATTTATAATAGTTGCTTCTTCAGGGTAAGTATTTTTAAAAACCAATTCGTTTAACCCCTTGATGACTGTTATGGAGTTTAATATTTCTTCACCCACTGCTTTATTTTTCACCTTGGGATCCCTCCTTCCTTGGATTGGCTAATAAAATATTGTCACTACACTTTGTGAATTACTTCACTTAATCAAGTAAATGTTCTTAAAACCTTATACAACTTTATCGTTATGTATTTATTTTATTCCAAAAATTGGTGCAGCACAAGTGGCATGAATGTCTATTGTTGAAAATACTTCACACTTACAAAACCTAACAAATTTATTTTTAATAATATTAAACAACAATTTCCTTGGATTATCAAGTAAAAAACAACCCACCCAACAATTTGTCAATTATAAGATAAAAGCATCAGATTTTATAAGTTACTGATTTCACTTATCACTGGATTGCTTTAGTGCTCGAATATCATGCCAGTAAAAAAAAATTAATAAGATATTGAATTATTATTTGTTATATATTAATATATTGATAAAAGGAGGGATAGCGTTGGCGCAGCTAAAATACAAATGTAACGGGTGCTTGAAAGATTTCATAGTTAAATACATCCTTATCAAACCAGGAAATGTGAGCTGTCCATATTGTGGAAGTAAAAATGTTCAAGAAAACAAAATTTCCAGTTGTGGATGCGGCAATAGTTCAAGATTTACCTGAGGTTAAAAAAAAGGAAGCAGTGCTTCTTTTATATGCCACGTTTAAGCTGATTCGGACAAACGAATCAGCTTAATGTTTTTGCTATGCGCAACCATCACGTTTCTTTCTTCCATCAATTGGTTTTTTTGCATCTTTCGGAATCATCCACATACGGCTAAACCGTTTCACGCCGGGGATACGTTGTTCTTCACAAAATTTTTGCACGCGTCGTTCAGAAATGCCCCATTTTACAGCAACTTCTCCAACAGGAATAAAGTCCATGTTGACCGCCCCTTCTACATAACATATCAAGATTATTATATACGGATAGCCGAATAATATCAACTGATCAACTGTACCCCCAATAGAGATATGAAAATATATACTACCATACATGAAAATGTATTTCGTTCAAATAATGCTCGGGTAGCTGTTGGGCCTGGCTTACGCCATTCCCAACAGCTACCCAAAAGGTACAGTCCCTCACTAAACTGGCTGCGCCAGTCACTGGGCGGTGAGCTTGATTTTCACTGGTCCAGCGGCATCGAAATGCCCTCCGACCTGGAGAGCTACAAGCTGATAGTCCACTGCGGAGCCTGTATAATCAACCAGCGGGAAATGTTATCCCGCATGATGGCCGCCAGCGCCGCGAGAGTGCCGGTCGTTAATGACGGAGTACTGATTGCCTATGTGCTGTGCATTTTGCGCAGAGCGCTGGAACCTTTTCCCGATGTGCTGGCGCTGCTGGATAATTAGCCATACTCTAATCATAAGCGGTATTATTCTTCAGACTTCGCTGCCGCCAGATAATTTGCCAGACCAATAACAATTAAAGCAGGCATGGCCAAAGAAAACAATTGGCTTGTATAAATAAAGAACTGCATTAACCACAGTAAATGTATAGCTGAAGATACCAAGCTAAATAAAAAGGTCAGCAGCCAGGTTAAACTCCCAGTGCAAAATAAGCCACCAGCCATTTCAGGAATCGATGCCTGGAAGCCGGTGGCTTTCGCTGTGCCGCGGCGAAATTTTATGGAAGGCGCAATTACTATGTCCCTGATTCGTGATGATACTACGATGCTTTTAGCAATTGCAGAACAACTCCCTGTTATTCTTAAAAAATAAGTTAGCTCAAGACTTTAATGATTGGGTAGCAACCATTTGATTTTAATAACTTCATTTTCTAATTGTTTAAATTCCGGATCACCAGTTAACAGTATGCCTTGATTCTTTATTGCTGTTGCTGCGGCAAAAGCATCAGCGTAAGCCAAGCGGAATCGAGCTTTAACATCACCTGCCAACAAAGTGGCCTGTTCATCAATTTCTAAAAAGTTGACAGGCCATGATTTAATAATCTCTATAGATTTTCTGGCTAACTGCCTGTCATAAAGACGCTGCAAGCGGTAATACACTTCACCCAGATTATTCCAACTCATATAAACAACTACCTGTTCTTGTTGCGCCAATTGTAATATGTCTTGTATAACCTGTGCGCCGGGTTCATCGTTTAAATATGCTAAAACTGCATAACTATCCAAAACATACCGTTCCATTTTACTTCCTCTCTTTATTTCTTTCAATCTCCCACTCTTCTTTTCGAATTTCGGACATATGTTGGGCAGCCGTCATATCACCACGAAGCATGCCTCTCGCGGCCTTAATCGGGTCCCTGGGTATAGGTATAATTGCTATATATCCATCTATTTCAGTAATTTTGATAGTTGAATTAGATTCTATGCCATATTTCTTGCGAAGATCAGAAGGTATGACAATTTGCCCCTTATTGCTTACCTTTGTAGTTTTCATATAAACACCACCTTGTTTTTGCATTTTGTAATAATATTTTACCACTTTATATGCAAAGGTAAAACTAATCTTTAAGATTTCCCCTTTTTAATGCTCCAGGAAATTCCGAAAGACCCTGAAAGCTTGCTGCCTTAACCCAGAAAATAAAGCTTGAACCACTCCTTGAATTTAACCGGGCAGTATAACAGTATCTATAACAAAAAAGAAGCCTTACTGAGATCTCAATTATCTTAAATCCCGGTAAGGCTTCCTTGCCTTGGTAAAATTATAAAAACAAAAAAAGCCTTTTGGGTAACCAAATGATGGTCACTGTTATCGCGGCTGCCTTAGATGAATGTTTATTTAACCATAACAGCGAAGTCATCTCCCACCTTCCAACAGACCCGTCAGTTCTTTCTGAGCGTCATATCTTTTATCTGAATTATATTTCGGTTAAATCTTTCGGTTTCCTTTAAAAATGGGGTATGGGCAGAGTTTTCGAACACAATTAGGTCCTTTTGGGGGGCTTCAATTTTATTATAATATTCCTCTACCAACTGCAAAGGAGTATTATAATCGTTCTTACCGTTTAAAAAGAATGTAGGAACCTTAACGGAGGGTATCTCTTCGATAAAATTGAAATGTAACATTTCTCCGTCCTGGTGCATTGGGCCTCCACCTCTGTTCATGCCATTAAGTAGGCGGTAGTAATCCATAAATGTATATTCAGGCGCCCCTGCTGCAATAAGAGCCAACCTCCACATTTGTGTATCAAGGTTACCTCCATACAAAATTACAAGCTGGGCAAATTCCCTATATTGACTATGGCTATACGGCGGTTTTCCAATTTGTTCCAACTTGGTTAAGCTCGCTTGATCGTTATTTTTCTTAATCTCTTCAATAAGCCAATCATAGGCTAGTTCGACCCCTCTACGATTATCGACCACCTGGCTCACTCCAATATAGGCATAGAAATCTTCAGGATAATCATTTACTAGTTCTATTCCCAATTGGGTCCCCCATGAATGGCCAAGTAGATAAATTTTTTCCTTCTTGAGGTATGTTTGTAAGTATCCAACTAATTCATGTGCATCGCTTTTATACTGCTCAAATGTCATGTCTTTTTCATTAAAGCCATCATGGTTCGACTTCCCCGCCCCACGTCGTTGATCCCAGTGGACTACTATAAATTCTTCCTCCAACTCTTTATCTAAATGATGCGCCAGAGACATCTGAGCAGACCCGGGTCCACCATGCAGCCACAAAAGCACAGGATTAGACTTATCCTTCCCTCTAATAGAAATCCATTGTTTCATTTTGCCCAATTCTATCTCTTCAAGGGTTGCGATACTGTTAGGAAGCACATTTCCTTCTTTATCTTTAAATTGCTCAGTTGAAGGTGTTATCCCTAAATATACAATTGTAATAATTACTAATATGGCTAAACTAATAACTATTATAAACAACTTTTTCAAATCAGTTCCCTTCCCAACATTCGATTGAGTATAGCTGGTCTTTTTTTGTTTTAGCAAGCCCGGTTATCTTTTTCAGGATAGCATTATTTAAATATATGAACAACCTGAAGGAAATATTGTCTTTCGCCGATAAAAGATAAATAGCCAGCATTAACGAGTATGCTGGCACTAGTTGCTAATACGTAATTCGCTAAATGGTTCTAATTTCCTCCCTACCGCCCCACCTATTCTAGTTTTGCACACTACCTAAGCATTAAGGATGGTACTTTATTAGATAACTACACAAGTTTTTATCCAAGTGGAGGAAAAACACGCGAAAGATTTAATGACGGTACGGAATTGCTGCTTAAAGCCTTATGACAGCAATACGTTCAAGGCTTTTATCTTATCACCTATTCAGGTAACTACGCGATACCGAAATACCTGGCGGCTTCCTGAACAGCGCAGTCTTTACCACAGGCCGCACACAGGTGCTGCCCACAGCCCTTTTCCTTGGCGGCGATCAATTTATCCGGCGCCAGAGCCGCTTTGATCTGGCGGTCAATATCCATGGCTACACGAGCACGGGCCATTTCATTTTCTCTGGCCATGGCTTGTTTGTGACCTCTGGCTACATCGGCAATCTGGGCCGCTATTCTGGTGGTGATGACACCGGTGCGCACATCTTCCTCCAAAGGCAGTCCCAAATGTTCTGCCGGAGTCAGGTAGCAGAGGAAGTCCGCACCGCAGGCACCGGCGAAGGCGCCTCCGATGGCACCGGTAATATTGTCGTAGCCCGGAGCAACATCCGTCGCCAATGTGCCCAGGATAAAGTAAGGTGCGTTGTTGCACAGTCTTTTTTGCAGTTTCATGGTAGCTTCTACATGATTAAGAGGCACATGTCCCGGGCCTTCTACCATAACCTGAACACCGGCGGCCTGAGCGCGTTTGGCCAGATCACCCTGCACCAGCAGTCCCTGTATCTGGGCGCCGTCCAGGGAGTCCGCCGTTGCACCGGGGCGGATGGCATCGCCCAAGCTCAGAGTGACGTCATAGGCTTTTAAAATCTCCAGAATACGATCATAGTGTTCAAACAGGGGATTTTCCTTTTTGTTGTGCAGCATCCAACCGGTGATGAATGCACCGCCACGGCTGACTACCCAGGTAACACGACCTGTTTTTTGCATTACATTCAACACAGAATTATTAAATGCACAGTGGATAGCCATAAAATCTATGCCTTCCGCGGCCTGTTTTTCGATATTGTCCAGAATATCCTTGGTACGCATTTCCACCACGCTGCCATATTTTTCAATAGCTTCCTGTCCCGCTTGATAAATTGTGGTACAGCCTACGGCTACATTGGCCAATTCCAAAGTTTGCTTGCGCATGGCATCAATGCCCGAGCCGGTACTTAGATCCATGAAGGTGTCACAGCCGGCATCCTGTGCGGCTTGCAGTTTTCTGGCTTCCAGGGCCATATCGTCACGGTTGCTGGAGGTGCCGATCAGAGCGTTGACTTTAACCCTCATACCTTCCCCGATACCACAATATCTAAAGGACTTACGGTTAATGTTTCTGGGAATGACAATACGTCCCTCCGCCACCCCTTTTCTAACAAATTCCACATCGACTTGTTCATATAGCGCAACGGCTTCCATTTCTTCCGTTATTTTTCCGGCACGGGCCTTTAATACTTGTGTCATAATGTCATCCTTCCTTTTTCAAAATCATTAACAGCTGTGCTTGTCAAAATGCAGGTGTTCGGCAATGATTTTCATAGCGCAGAACTTACCGCACATGGCACAGGTTGAAATCTTGCCTTCATTTCTAGTCTTCCGAATATATGCGGCATGTTCGGGATCGAGGGCCAGCCTGATCTGTTCCTTCCATTTCAAATCTCTGCGGGCATTGGACATATCCAGATCCCACTGGATGGCCTCCGGCATGCCCTTGGCCAGGTCCCCGGCTTGAGCAGCAATACGGGCGGCAATAACGCCCTGGCGTACCTGTGCGACATCGGGATTACCGATATGCTCGGCAGGCGTAACATAACACAGAAATTCCGCGCCATACCAGCTGCTGATAGCACCACCGACAGCTGCATTGATGTGATCATAGCCGACAGCAAGGTCAGTCAATAAGGGACCAAAAACAAAGTAGGGTGCTCCCTTGCAAAGGCTTTTCTGTAAGGTCATGGTATTCTTGATATGATTCAGCGGCATATGACCAGGCCCTTTGATCATAATCTGCACACCGGCTTTACGAGCCCGATCCACCAGCTCACCCAGCGTGATCAGCTCCTGCACCTGGCCTCCATCCAGAGAATCCGCCAGACAGCCCGGACGCATGCCATCCGCCAGGCTAAGAGTCACACTATATTTCTTCGCAATCTCCAGAATGCGGTCGTAATTCTCATAGAGAGGGTTTTCCTTTTTATGATGGACCATCCAGCCAATGATATGCGAACCGCCATAGCTGACCAAAGGGTCTATGCGGCCTTCGTTTTTGGCACGCTCAATGGTTTCAAAGGTAGTTGCGCAATGCAGTGCCATAAAATCCACGCCATCAGATGCTTGACGTTCCATGACCTCAAGCATCTGCTCCGGCGTCATTTTTAATGCGGAGCCGTATTTTTGACTCGCTTCGACGATCGTCTGGTACAGAGGCAAGGTACCTACAGGCACCGGCGCTGCTGACAAAATAGCCCTGCGAGCGCCATCCATATCTCCAGTAATGCTGAGATCCATGATTGCATGGGTTCCCGCAACCAGAGCAGTCTGTAACTTTTCCAGTTCATTAGCCACAGTGCTGTCCTTGTTGTCCAACCCGATGCTGGCGCTTACTTTTGTCCGGAGTCCCTTACCGATAGCTATAGGCTTCAGCCCTTTGTGAGCAGGGTTGCAGGGTACTACGATAGTGCCATCAGCCACTCCTTGCCTGATCACTGCTGCAGCAACCCCTTCAGCGACTGCAGCGGCTTCTATTTGCTCTGTTGTAAGTCCTTTTTGCGCATCTTCCAAAAATGACATGTTTTCCCTCCTGATAATTTATTTTATAAAACATTTCACCTGACAGCCTTTGCCTTGATTGATAGATTATCTGCATCAGTCCGGCATAATCTGTAAATAAATGCAAAAAATCCGCATCCCAAATGGGTGCGGATTTTACCATCATCCTCACATCTGCCGGCTTATCTTCGCAAAGCCGGCAACGTATTCTTCTACAGGCAGGTCTCCTGACTCAGGCTCATTGCAAATTTGTCCCTTCCCCCCATAGGAGTGGTAATGACAATTGCTCCCCAATACAGTGGCGGGTCCGTCCGGGAATTTCACCCGGTTCCCTATTCTCCAACAAATTGTTGGCACCTGTAAAACTATATATTTTGTAAAAAATATAACCTAACTTACCGGTTCTGTCAACCTGGTTATATGCCATTATAATTTGAGTTTAAGCTAATACAATTAGATAATTGTACAGAAATGGCATACAATTGATTAATTGGATTATATCGTATATCCCGTAATTCTATGTACGTTGCATATTTTGTTTATTTTTTGGGTGTATAATACTAACATAATCATGGAAAAGGTGATTGGCAAACGCGGTTTATGTTATGTGATATAATTAATCAATAATTATCTATCATTTTATTAAGTAAGGTGATATTGTTTGCTAAACGCAGTTGACAAAGTAAAATTAGATACCGATAAAAAAAGTTTGCGAACAAACGAAATTGTGTTTCTCCTCTGTATAGGGGAGATATTTTTAATGATGGGGTTAAGCTTTATAGCTCCCATCTTACCCAAGTTCATCCAATCCCTTGGTGTAGAGGCAAGTAAATTAGGAATTTCCGTAGGTTTAACGATAACCGCGTTCGGGATTGCCAGAGTTGCTATGAATATACCGTCAGGGAAGATAACCAAACGTTTTGGTCGGCGTTTATTACTGGTGGGAGCACCAGCGATTGTATTCATCAGTGCATTGGGTTGTGGTTTTACTACGGCATATTGGCAGTTGATTGTATGGCGATTATTGCAGGGAGCAGCAGCTGCCGGCTATAGTGTAACTGCGCTTATCGCTCTGGCAGAAATAAGCAATACTACCAACCGGGGGTTATACATTAGTTATTTCTGGACAGCAGCTTTACTTGGGGCAAGTATAGGCCCAACTTTTGGCGGTTTTATGGGTGAATATTTTGGGTACAGGTTTGTATTTTTTTGCTATGCTGCGCTGGCGTTATTGTCAGCAATATGGGTGTATTTGCGTGTCCCCGAAACTTCAACCAGACACCAGGGGGTTGGTTTAACCCGGGGAGCCACCGTCTTGGCTGAAACTAAAAAAAGCACTGGTTATTTGTTTAACTACAACTTTATACTTATCTCTTTGGTAGCTTTATTCACCCTTGTTACAATCGGCGGAACCCAAGCCACGCTAATACCACTGGTAGGTTATGAAAACTTATCCTTAAGCGAGGGGCAAGTAGGTTTAGGTCTAACGGTAATAGCTATTATGCAAGTTCTCTTTTCTCCTATAGCAGGTAATCTTTCCGACAAGTTAGGACGAAAAAAATTAATAATCCCAGGTGGTGTTATTACCGTTCTGGGACTGATTATGTTCGTTTACAGCAGTACCTATTGGTTTTTTTTGTTTTGCGCCCTGATTCTCGGTTTAGGCAGGGGAATTGGCGCACCTATTCCCACTGCTTATGTATCCGATATTGCATTAAAAGATGATTACGAAGGCACCTTGGCAACTTTCAGAGCTATCAGTGATTTAGGTTGGGTAATTGGGCCGCTTTTATGCGGTTACTTAAAAGATATCTCCGGATTGATTCTGCCCTTTTATCTTACTGCCGGCATGCTCCTTATGACAGTGGCTTTATTTGGAATATTTGGCAAGGAAACAATTAAAGTTAAAGCTGCTCAAGTATAGCCAAGAAATCTCATGAAACTAAGTAGTCCCAGTCTTTCTGGATATTGTAAACGACGTTCATGGAACAAGTTCCCGTAACTTAAATACAACATTTCCTACACTTACCAAATACATTGACTTTTTTTATAGTATTACCTATAATTAAAGTAATACTGGATTAAGAAGGAAGGGTATATTGATGGAGAAGCAACTTATATCAGGTAGAATGACAAGTAAGGGGCAACTCACTATACCTGTTGAACTAAGAACACTTTTGAATTTACAAGAAGGGGATCGGTTAGCATTTGTTTTGCGCGAAAATAATAAAATAATCGAAGTTCAGCCAAAAAAGAAAAAGTCAATTAGAAATGTGATTGGAATATTAAAAGCACAATCGCCTCACAATTTTAATGAAGCAAGGGAGCAAGCTCATATAGAACGTGCCAAAGACATTGATTCCAAAATGAGGAATTTAGAGTGAAACAATCATTTATAGCTGATACCAATATATTAATTCGCTTTTTTATAAAGGATGATGATACTCAAGTTAATGAATTGACAATTATGATGGATCAAAATATAGCACAATTATATGTTCCATCTATTGTATTAATAGAAGCATATTGGGTATTAAATAAAATATATAAATATGAAAAAGATTCCATTATACATGCATTTCTAGAATTAATAGCGTCTGAAGGTGTTGAACTCGAAGAAGAAATAATTATTCAACAAACTTTATACTCTTTTCATAAGGTAAACGTAGATTTGGTAGATGTTTATTTAGCAGAGAAATCAAAAGTATTGGGATTGCCGATACTCACTTGGAATCATAAGGATTTCAAAAAATTAAACTGCAAGTATTATCGGCCTCAAGATATTACCCGAATTTAAGCCGAGCAACCCGAGGTATAACAAGCCTCGGTTTTTTTCTTTTAACCCTTGGGTAACTCTGGTGGGACAGGGGGACAGGTACCTTGTCCCACCATGAGCGGAGATTATTCAGGCAATGTGGCCAATGGCTTACAACCGCCGGCAGCATTACCTACATGGGGGCGGACATAAACAAGGCCGAAGCTTTAAAACTAGGATATGATAGTAAGGATATGATTGGTAAACATTTTTCAGAAGTTATTGCCGGCAGGATTACGCCGATCCTCAAAAAAATTGATTCTAATAATAGCGGGACTAAAAAATGGATGCACGAAAGCGATTGGATTGGCCGTAGTCCGTAAACCCGTGCAATATTAAAATTAGCAATCAAGGCTTCCAGAACCGATTCAACAATATTTATTCAAGGAGAAAGTGGCACCGGCAAAGAAAATATCGCTCGTATTATCCATAATCAGAGTGCCCGCCGGGATAAGCCCTTCATTGCCATAAACTGTGCGGGCATTCCTAGCACTCTTATCGAAAGTGAATTATTCGGTTATGCAGATGGTATCCCTTAATGCACATTCTGTTAATAATGTGCAACAAAGGCATGTTGGCAAGGGAAAATAACGCCTCTTTTTAAATATCACAAGCCATTAAATATACACCTTTATGATTAATTTTCTCTGCATCTTTATAGTCTATTTCTTTTATCATTTTAAAGCCGTTGGAATGATATACTTTTTGGGCAGTTACGTTATCTGATAAAACAAACAGGCTAAGTTTATCAAAATCAAGTAATTTAGCTTTTTTCCTGGCCAGCGCGATAAATGCGGTGCCGATACCTTTACGGCGGAATTTTTCATCAACAAACATTGTGTTGATTAAGAGGCTGTTATCAACCTTGGAATTATAAAACTCTTTGAATTGTTCCAACCTTTCCCCGGGGAGAAAGGATTTCATTTCATCATCTATTCTGTGATGTATGGAAGAGTACGATTGTATCATCCCAACAATTTTCTGATTATACTCTGCAACGGTAATATCTTTGTATGAGTTATACCTTTTCTCATCCTGCAAACCATGGGCTAACAGTTGCGTGACCGTAATACCGGGCATAATGTCTTTAAATAGATACTCAAGTACACCCTCAGAGGCATAATTGATGTACTCAGCCAACAGCGGACAATCATTTTTTTGGGCATCCCGGTAATGAATTTTCACAGAAACCCTCCTCGTGTTAATGATTTTCATAAATTTTAACAGCAAAAGGATTACCTATCAAGAGAGATACTGTCGTAATTCAAAGATATAGTGCATCGGAGATCATTGCTGCTACACCCCCTTCAGCGGCTGCAGCGGATTCTATTTGCTCTGTTGTGATGCTTTTTTTGCGCATCTTCCAAAAGTGACATGTTTCCCCTCCTATTATTTAAAAAATTCTTATCAATATTTCACGTGCAGCCTTTGTCTTTATTGACAGATAATTTGCATTTATTTCCCAGTGTTTCAGGAAATTGATCTTCGCACAGCCTGTAAACCCCGCCCTCGCATAAGGAAAGGGGACACACCTGCTGAAGCTTGGGTATTTCTCTGGGGACAGGAATGTCCCCAACTAATGGGGATTAACAGGCTGTAAGCTCGAAATAAGTGCGACTAAGGTTTAGAGGTCAGGGGACACACCTCCGTTAGCGGTAAGGGGACACACCTCCTACGGAGGAATGTCCCCAACGTATGAATGTCCCCAACGTATGGGTCAAAACCCCACCTGAACCAAGTCTTCTTTATTAAAAACCGACTTGATTTTCATTTTAACTTCATCAATAAGTACTTTAGCTGCCGCTTCATCAATGGATTCTCCCGCTTCCAGTCGGCTTAAGTTTTCCTCAAAGCAGTTGACCAACAGCCGATTGACAGTCTCATAAAGGCTTAGAGCATTCAATGGCTCCCGAAGCTTTCCCTTCCAGACCTCATCCATGCTGACGAAAAAGTAATTGGTAATCTGTCCGATTATTTCTGCCAGACGCGCCACCTCCGGAGCCATAAAAGCCGCCATGCCTTCATAGCTATTACCTTTCAGGATAAGCCGTCCTTCTTGCTGTAAATCTCGGTATGCCTTGCTTCCCTGAAGGATAATCTGTGGATGATACAGTACATTGGCCGTGATAAATATATTTTTTAGCAAAGCATTTCGTTTGAGGAATTCAAAATTGGTGCGAATATCCGCCAGGGAAGAATCCGGCTCGAACATGATAAAACCCACATTAGGCTCAATACCGTTGGTGCGCAGAATACTCAAGGCCTTTTCGTTCTGCTCCACCGTAGTCATTTTATTCAGCCGCTTCAAAGAATCATCACGACCGCTTTCAAGACCGATCAGCAAACTATCCAGGCCTGCATCCACAAGGGCTGCAATGGTATCATGATGAATATCGTTAACCCGGGCTTCAATGCCAAAGCGGATTTTTCTCTCTTTGAGCATAGCCGCCAGCTTTAACGCACGCTCCTGCCCCTGCTTGCCGGGGCCAAAGAAATTGGGATCTGTAAAATAGAATCTCATAGATCCATGCCGGACAATGATCCGGTCAATTTCCTGTATCACACGCTCCGGACTCTTCGCCCGCCAGCAGGAACCTGCTCCGTAATAAGGGTTGATATAGCAAAAGGTGCAGCTTCCGTAGCAACCCCGGCTACCTTCAATATTGACCTCTCCCATACGCATCATAGCCTCGGAGCGGATGGGATCCGGCAGCGCATCCAGATTGCGGTTTACCTCACGGCGCTGCATCTGTATTTGCCCGGCTGCATCCACCCAGGCCATACCCCGCACCGGCACCCCTGTTGCCAACCATTCGGCAAAGGTTTGCTCCGGCTCGCCGATGATCAGTCCGTCAAATTCCGGGCAGAACTTAAGAATCTCCTGATAAGCAAAGGTGGGATAATAGCCATAGCCCACAATCTTCCCGACTAAGCCCTCTGCCTTCAGCTGTTTGAGAAAAGCAAACAGTTGCCGGTTACTTTCCCAGTTATAGATTAAATGAACACCCAGCACCGGCGGGGCAAAGGTAATAACTTGTTGATAAATATCCTCGTAGGTCAGCTTGTCTAAAAATCCTTCTTCAATTCTGATGTCGTGCCCCATGCTGTTCAGCAGGCCGGCGATACAGCCTGTAATCAAGCTGGAAGCCAAAGGCGTATTGGCTATGTCATTGCATCTGTCCGGCGCAATCTGCCGGGGATGTTCCAACAGAAAAACCTTCATATCAAACCTCCATTTTTTGCCACATGAAGACATTCTTCGTCATATGATAGGTCTCTAATGCATACCTTAAGGTCGCATACTTTTTAGGGTTATAATAAACTGGGTACAGCAGATCCGTATCCGCATCAATCTCTCCTTGGCTTCTGGCGATGGCTTCAATAGGTGTCCCCGGCATAATTCTGATATTATTCAATACGATGGCACCCAGATTTCTCTTCGGTGTGTGAATCGCATACAGTTGATCAATTAAGGCTTTGCTCCGTTCAATCGTTTCGGTATTTTCACCTGGTACATTGGTCATGAAATGATATATGACTACCACCTCGGTTTTTGCTGTCAGCTCCGCGGCCTTAATGATATCGGATACCTTCAGGTTCTTTTGCAATACATTCAGGGAGGCTTGGCAAAAGCCGTCCGGTGAAAAGGAAAAACAGCTGCAGCCGGATTTTTCATAGAGTTTCACCTTTTCCAGATCCAGCACATTCTCCCGAAAAAAACCGGTCCAGGTAACCTGTAATTTCCTCCTTAGGATTTCCTCACAGATTTCCTCCAGATGTCCGACGGGCAGATTGACCACAGGATCATTGAAATGAAAATCCCGAAGGCCGTATCTGGCTTGAAGCATTTCCATCTCGTCGACCACTTCCGCAGGCTTGCGGCAACGCATGCTTTTACCTTGAAGCTGGGGGTAAACGCAGTAAGCACAGTTTAAAGGACAGCCTCTTTTGGTTTCAATGCCAAAAGCCGGTACATAGTCATTGATACCCCGATACAAGTCCGGAGGCAGTAAATCCCGGTTGGGTACAAGATAGTCTTCAAAGGTAAAATCTGAGACTACCGGACTAACCACTACTTGACCTTTTTCCCGGTAACATAAGCCCGGAATTTCTCCCGGCTGTTCCAAATCCTTTAATAGCTTTGGGAAACCATATTCTGCTTCCCCTTTTATGCCATACCGGATTTCCGGCAATTCCTGCATAATGCGCTTGGGAAACAGCGAAAAACCGGTTCCACCCACTATAATGAGCGTATTGGGTAAAATCGTATGCACCATGCGCACGGTAATAATAAAAGGCGGTATCAGGGAGCTGGTCTTATTTGCCAAAGGGTCAATATTTCTTAAAGACAATCCTACGACGTCCGGTTGCTCTGTCAGCAGCTTATTCTTTAAAGCCCCGTATGCATCGGCTTCCAGGTTCATGTCCAGCAACACCACCCGGTGCCCTGCCTGGATGAGATGGGTTCCCAAGGTTACAATGCCTATGGGATATACGCGCTCGGAATTTATACTTTCAACGGATGGCGTTTGGACCAAAAGTACTTTCACCTGCGTCACTCCAATAACAATATAGCGTAATATTTTACATAATCATCTTTTTCCGGTAGTGTCTTCAAAGAAAGCCCATTTCTTCTAAGAGTTTCAAAAACATCAATGCCGGCGGAGAAATAGGACATGGAACGCGCCATAATCCGATCATCCCCTATACGGGCAATGGTAACGGGAATCCTGGTTAAAAACTGTAATGCCAGTAGAGATTCCATATATATCACACCCGCCTCTATCTTCATAATAAATGCAAAAAATCCGCATCCCAAATGGGTGCGGATTTTACCATCATCCTCACAACTGCCGGCTTATCTTCGCGAAGCCGACAACGTATGTTTACAGGCAGGTCTCCTGACTCAGGCTCATTGCAACTTTGTCCCTTCCCCCCAAAGGAGTGGTAATGACAATTGCTCCCCAATACAGTGGCGGGTCCGTCCGGGAATTTCACCCGGTTCCCTATTCTCCAACAAATTGCTGGCACCTGTAAAACTAAATATGCATTTTGTAAAGAATATAACCCAACTTCCCGGTTCTGTCAACACTGGTTCATGTGACTTGGGAATTGCAACAGTTGCGATTGTTCACGTATTACTATATCCCCAGCAATCTTTTAAAAAAGAAATTATTTGATTTACCTTGCTGTTTAGATCGGTTTTGTTTTCCGTCAAGGACCAGCGAAATACGGTGGTTTGGACCAACCCCATACAAGCCGTGGCCGCCATTTCAGGGTCTAATTCCTTTCTAAATATACCTTCATGGATACCTTCTTTCACCAATCTTTGTAGGAATAAAAAATACTTATCAATGGTTTGCAAGTACATTTGCCTGAGCTCGTTGTTGCCAAGATATAATTGTTCAGAAAAGATAACCCGAGGAACACCCTGATTTTCCCCCAGAAAAGCAAATTGAAATTGAATCAACTTAATTAATTTTTCAACAGGATCTCCCTTGCCTGAGATAATCTGCTCCATTTTGGAAGTTAGCGTATCGTGAACAAATTTCAAAGCAAAGTATAACACATCGTCCTTGCTATCAAAATACTTATATATGGCGGCCTCCGACAGCCCCACTTCCCTGGCCAAACGGGCTGTGGTAAGTCTACCCACCCCCTGTTGGGCAATAATTTGCAATGCTGCCCGGGCAATTTGTAAACGGCGATCGCCGGTATTCACTCTATGGTATTTCATTATAAGTACTCCTTTGGGTTAGTAAACACTTACTGAATTTAATATTATAAGGTTATTATTTTTTGTCAAGGCCATTTTCCGGTTCCCTCTTAGGCACAGTCCTTTTACAGAATAATCTTTCATATATTGCTTGAACATAAAAAACTCGCCATAATCCATACCGGCGGTTATGACGAGTTTTTTGGTTTATTCATGGTAAACAACTTTGCGAGCCAAATCATCAAGAACCGAGTAGATCACCGGAATTACCACCATGGTCAGCAGCGTCGCCGAAAGAATACCCCCTACAACCGCAGTGGCCAGCGGCGAAAAACGCTCCGACCCCACCGATAATTCCAGGGCCAGGGGTAACATGCCGGCCACATCGGACAGTGCCGTCATCATAATGGGCCGGTAACGGGTCGCCACCGCTTCCAATAAGGCAGCCCGCCGGTCCGCGCCCCTTAGCCTGGCCGCGTTGATATGATCCACCAACAGGATGGAATTATTCACCACGGTACCGGCCAGCAGGATCAAGCCCAGAAGTACCGGCATGGAAACCGGTTTTCCGGCCAAAATCAAAGCTAGGGCCACCCCCGTCAGCACCAGAGGAATGGCGGACATAATGGTCAGCGGGTGTAAAAAAGACCGGAACTGCATCACCAATACCAGATATACCCCCAGCACGGCCACCAGCAAAGCACGCTGCAGGTCACTTTTGGAGTCCAGCAAGTCGGAACGTTCCCCCACCAGTGCAATTTGATAACCATCGGGCAGGTTTATTGTTTTCAGTTCTTTTTGAATATCTGCAGTCACCTGGCTAAGGGGTCGAGTCATAACATAGCCCAATACATCAATGGTACGTTCCCCGTTTTCCCGGGTAACCAGGTCGGGACCCAGTAAACTTTCCACACGGGCTACCTGTCGCAAGGGCACACTGATACCCGGGCCGCCGTTTAATAGTACGTCTTCCAGATCGCCTTCCGTACCGGCATATTTATCATCGTAACGCACCTGGATTTTCACATTGTCCCTCTGCGGCACCTCTAATTCAGTGGCGTTTATTCCTTCCAGACTGCCAAACAGCTGGCGGGTTACCGCTTCGGCATCAAGCCCCAGCGCACCGGCCCGCTCCTCGTCAACCTCCACGTGCAATTCCGGGCTGTTCATACTCCAACTGTTGTAAATATTAACTACCCCCTGCACATTAGCTATTTTACCGGCCACCTCACCGGCTAGCCTTTCCAGCACCGCCGGGTCACGTCCGCTGATTCTAACATCAATGGGAGCACTGGTAGTGGCGACAGCGGTGCTGCCGCTTTCCTTGACCACAAATGTTTCTATTCCGGGCACCTGCCTAATTTGCTGTCTGATTTCCTCCAGTATATCTATAATGGTTTGCTGTCTTGCTTTTCGCGAGGTCAACTGAGCCGTAATGTAGGCACTGTTAACACTCATGGCACCGGATTCCCCCAGGTACCTGGCACCGCCCTCGTAACCAATTTTTGTGCTATATGATACCACTTCTGTCTGGCCATCCAGTATTTTTTCCACTCGCTCCACCACCTGCCTGGTTTGTGCCAGTGAATATCCCGGCGGTGTCCGCAGGTCAATAAAGAACGTTCCGGCGTCCATCCGGGGCAATACTTCCATCCCCAGACCGGCCATTAATCTGGCACCCATTACCAAAAGAAACAGCGCCAGCAACAGAGTAGCCGCCCGTTGAGATAAGGCCGTATCCAGCAACCTCAGGTAAATACCTTTTAGCAACTCCATCATGCGGTTGAACGGGCCGGCTGCCGCCGCCACCGCACGATCCCCCCTGTGCAGCAGCTTGGCCGGCAACAATACTGTAAATAGAGGGATAATGGCCAGGGAGATAAACAGCGATGCCAAGATGGCCAGTATTAGAGTTGATGCCAAGGGAGCGAAAACCCGTCCCACAAATCCCTCGATAAACAACAGCGGCAGCAGCACCACTACCGTTGTGGCAGACCCGGCCAGCACCGGGAGGGTGATTTCACCCGCGCCATCAAGCGCCGCCTGCATGTAATCTTTGCCAAACTCCTCACGGTGCCGGCTGATATTTTCCACCACCACAATGGAATTGTCCACTACAACACCAACGCTGAGAATCAATGCCGACAAAGTCACCATATTAAGCTCTAAATCAAAGGCCCGCATCAAAGCCAGTGTGCAGAGAAAAGTCATGGGCATGGAAATGTTCACCACCAGCGACTCCCTGATACTGGCAATAAATAGCAATATAATCAGGGCGGTAAAAACCAGGGCGTACATAATACTGCCCGTCATGCCGCTCACTACCTGCCGGGTAAAGTCCGAATCGTCGTCCGCCACCGTAAATTCCAGCATTGGATAAGCGTTGCGCAGGCCGGCCACCGCTTTGGTGACGTTATCAACCACCTCCACGGTATTGGTTCCACTCTTTTTGAGAATAAATAAAGCTATGGCATCGGTGCTGTCCTTACTATATGCCGCAGTGGGACGGGAGGTGGCACTTTCCACCCGGGCCACGTCCTTTATCCGCACAACTCCACCGTTCCGGTCGGCAACTATGGTTTGCTCCACCTGGCGCGGATGGGAGTAACTCTCCACCACTCGGATAATTATCTCCTTATCCTCCTGGACTATGCTCCCCCCCGGACCGGTAATGTTCTGTTTGCGCAATGCCTCCGCTACCTGGGCAGGGGAAAGTCCCAGGGCATCCATCCGGTGCCGGTCCAGCAGCACGTTAACCTGGTTTTCGTAACCGCCGAAAATATCCACGGCAGCCACACCCTCAACCAACTGCAACTTGTCCTTAATCTCATTTTCCACCAGATCACGTACCGCGGTAAGATCAAGCCCGCGACCACTAATAGCATATGTAATAACCGGGCGGTCGGAGGTGCTGAATTTGAGCACCCTTGGTTCCAGGGCCCCCACCGGCAAATCCCGGCCCACACGGGATACGGCATTTTGGACATCTACCGCGGCCAGGTTAACATCTACCCCGTAATTAAATTCTACTTTGACCAGGGAAAGAGCATCCTGAGAGGTTGATTTAACCGCCCGAACCCCGTCCAGGGTGGCAAATTCATCCTCCAGCGTTTCGCTAACCTCGGATGCCACATCTTCAGCCCCCACGCCGGGATAAGAAGTAACCACGTTGACCAGAGGCGGCGCAGTATCGGGAAACAGTTCAACATTCATACTACCTTTGGCATTGACACCAAAAAATATAATAGCCAGGATCAGGGCGAAAACAGTATAGCGATGGCGCAGGGAAAATTCGGAGAGCCTCATGATTTACTACCCCCATCCAAGAGATATACATCTTTTCCGTCGCGCAAGTCGGATGGCGGGCGTAAAACAACTTGGTTTTTGGCATCAATGCCGCTGATAATTTCTACGTTGTTCCAGTCAGAAATACCGGTTTTTACTTCGGTCTGTACAGCTTTGCCGTTTTCAACCAGGAATACATATGATTTACTCTGCCGCTGAACCACCGAATCTACCGGCAGCAGCAGCGCATCTTTTTTTTGGGCCAGAACCAACACTACATTGGCACTCATACCGGACAATACTTTTTGCTCCCGCACTTGTTTGACCGGCAGCGGGATTTCCACGGTAGCACTGCGAGTTTTACTATCCAAAATGGGATAAGTTTGCCCCACTGATGCTTCAATATGGCGACCACCCGGAAAATGTATCTTTGCCGGCATACCCGGCTGGATCAGAGGCAGGTCATTTTCAATAACCTGTATAAGCACTTTTAAATTATCTGCATCCACCACGCTTATTAGAGGTTTACCCGGTGTCGCCTGGTCACCTGCTTCTATATCTACGGCGGCAACAACACCGGCAATTTCCGAACGAATAATTGTATTATTCAGAGCCAATTGGGCCTCAGCCAACAGGGCTTCCGCTTCGCGCAAAGAGGCAGCGGCGGTATCCCGGTTGTAAATTATATTGTTATAATCATGTTCCGGTATGGCCCCTTCTTCAGCCAGCACCTTATAAACTTGGACTTCGCTTTCCCGGTGCGCTAAATTAAGTTTGGCCGTCTCCACCCGGCGGGACAGTGTATCTACTTTGCTTTGTAATTCAGCAGCGCTTAGAGTTATCAGCACATCGCCGGGATTTACCCGATCACCCTCCCGCACAGCCACTTTTTCCACCCGCTCGCTAATTTTGGCCGCCGGAGAGGAGACGGAATACGATTCAACTGTACCCGTATACTCCATGCTCCTGGTCACCGCCCCGCGGCCGGCGGTAACAGTTTCTACCGGAATCCCCACATGCTGTTCTTTTGGTGGCATATTATACATTTGTCGTATGCGCGTCATACCTACCACACCGGTAAGGGCCAAGAGCCCAATAATTAATAGAAATATAAACAGCTTTTTAACAATTGTCCATTTAGTTAGTAAATGTTTACTTACCTCCACGTAAAATATCCCCTTTCAGTCCCGGAAATACTATTTTGTAACCGGCTCTTGCATGATATGTCTGATTTCACTGTAGCAAGCAGCGTTAGTTCTAAGGTATTTCATTTTATTACCATTTTAGGTTAGTAAATACTCACTAAATTTAATATTACCAAGTTTTAATATTTTGTCAAGCTATATCTAATAGGATAATCTTACGCCATGAGGGTCAGACCATTTACAAACCAGTTGAATAGCCCCTTCAGATGGCCATTATCAAAAAAAACATAAAATTTAATTAGAGGACACTGGAAAAAGCCAGGCTCCTGCGTATATAAAATCATGGGTAATTTTGTATTAATATTATACGTACTTGGGGGTTTACAATGGTTAAATGTCCTTTGTGCGGCAACGATAACGCAGCTGAAAACGCATTTTGTAGCCACTGCGGGTGCCGGTTAGGCAGCTCAACCCGTTTAATTGCAAACAATACCCTGCTGGAAGACCGTTATCAAGTGGTAAAGCTGGCCGGCCGCGGCGGGATGGGGGCGGTTTATAAAGCGCTGGACCGGCGACTGAAAGACCGGGTGGTGGCCATTAAGGAAATGAGCATCCATGCCGTCGGGCCAGACAATGTGAATGCGGCTATAGAAGCATTTGAGCGCGAGGCCGGCCTGTTAATCTGCCTGGACAACCCTGCTTTGCCGCGGGTTTGGGACTATTTTCAGGGTCCGGACAACCGGCTTTACCTGGTGATGGATTTTATTGAAGGGGAAACCCTGGAAGCTGTGCTCAAACGGCGCGGCCCCATACCGGAAGCCGAGGTATTAAACTGGGCGCAGCAGCTTGGCGATGTGCTGTATTACCTGCACAGCCATAAACCGCCAATAATTTTTCGTGACCTTAAGCCGGCCAACATTATGCTTACCCCCCAGGGTCGGATAAAACTTATCGATTTCGGCATAGCCAGGCACTTTAAGCCGGGAAAAACAACGGATACGGTAACTTACGGCTCCATCGGTTTTTCCGCGCCTGAACAATACGGGGAAGGCCAAACCGATGCCCGGTCGGATATATATTCCCTGGGCGCGACCCTTTATTACCTGTTGACGGCGCAAGACCCCAGCAAAACGCCTTTTCATTTTGAGCCCATCAGCAGTATAGCGGAGGTTTCGCCGCAGCTGGAAAAAGCCATCCACAAAACTTTGCAGCTGAAACCGGACGACCGCCCGTCAAACGTGCTGGAAGTAATGTACCTGCTTAACGTAACGGATCAAAGCCATACGGATGATTCCCCTACGGTAATTTTAAACCCGGACCAGGGATTGACAATGAAGCTACCTCCTTCCGGTGCAGGCAGCAACCCCACCCAGGCGCTCCCTTACAGGGAAAAACCAAATTACAAATGGGCCACCGGCGCTTTAGCTATAGTGCTTATTTTATTTGCTGCCGGGTTCGGCTTTGCTAAAAGTGCCCTATTTACGCCCCAAAGGGTAAAACAAGACAGCCAGGCTATAGTCGACAACCAATCAGGCATTCAATTGGTAAATAAGGGAGCACCACTGCCGGTTGATAGTACGGAAGAACAAGCAAACTTGGAGCAAGAAGAATCCGAGGATTATAATGAAAAGGTTGATAAGGATGAGAAGGATAATGAGAAGGATGTGAAGGATAATAATGATAAGAAGGATGGCAAGGTAAAAAAAAATATAACTTACGAAAAATACACCAATGAGCGGTTTGGTTTTACTATTGACTACCCCCGAGAATTTAAAATGAAAGAAACACTGGCCAACGGTAACGGCATGGTGTTTACCTCGCCGGACGGACAGGCTAAATTAAAGGCCTTTGGCTCCTACGTCAGGGAGGGCGACTCTTTACAGGACTTATACCAGGCATCCCAAAAATATGCCCAAACAAAAATAGCCTACCAACAGGTAGGCAGCAGCTGGTTTGTGCTTTCGTGGATCAAAGATGACTATGTTTATTATTCAAAAACCTTTGTGGGCCAGGGCTCAACCAATACCTTTATTATTTCTTACCCTCGAGATGAAAAAGAATATTATGACCAAATGACAATACATATAGAGCCATCCTTCAAGCCCGGCGCCGTGCAGCAAGCCCGATAAAACCGTTCGGGCGCCTGGTATTTAGCGGGTCCTGAGAAAAATAATAGCAACACTTTCTTAACGTTGCTTCAACAGAAGAAATGCTAAAAAGTGTCAGGTAATCACCCTGAAATTATAATATCGAATTTAAAACCCGGACGCATATAAACGTCCGGGTTACCCACTTCCCACCCTCGTGCGGATTCCCTGATTGCCGGCACTGGTAATACCCTTTGGCAAAGCTTAGCGGTAAACATGTAAGCATTAACTCTTACGCTTTTACCTTCCCATCTTGGTTGATTAACCTCAGTAGTTGACGAAACCCCCGTTACCGGAGACTACGGCCGGATATGGTACCTCCGGCGGGGAAGTGCCCTCAGCAGCCAAGGACCCCACGCTACACCAAAATGAATAATGTTAACCTTCAGTGTAATCGGTCAGCCAATTCACAGCCTGAATGGATGCGTCAAGTTCCCTGTATTCCTTAGCCATCCTGTCCAACTCCCGGTGCATCTCCTTAACATCCACCGTAACCTGGAATTTCACCTCCGAACGGCTCAACCTGATAATCGGCTCGGTGGCAGTTTGAAGTGCCGCAGTAAGAGTATCATGACGCAGTTTGAGCATGTCCCTTCGCGCAATAGCCTCCATTATTGTGGCGCCGTCCGATAGTTTTGTCCGCACGTTAATCCGGTTGATGTTGATAATCATCTTTTCCAGCCGATCAACCGACTCGTTAATCTTTTCCATAAGTTCTTGCGGTTTTTCCGTGGGCTCGTCCCCTTCCTGGATCCTAACATTGTGTATTAAACGTTCCCGAAGGGTATCAAGCTGTTCCTTGATACTCTTTCTTTCTAGCAATGCTTCGGCTAGCTTCAATTTATCCACTCCCTGTTATACCATTCACCTATTTAGACGAACTTTTCAGCCAAAAGTTCCCAAAGTTTGTGGTTCAACCGTAGACACTTGATTGAAGATCAAGTTTGTTCAGGAAAATGTATTTTTTTTAGCTCTCCGAATATAATAATCTGTACAGTATGTACACACCTGCCCCTTTCAATTTTTTAAATAAATTGAAAGCCTTTATTAACTCATTCACAAATTCTTTTTCTTTATCTGTTAAATCTGGACCATTCAAGAGACTTTTTGTATCAGCTAGTACTTTATCGGAATACTCGAATCCATAAGCAACGTCTGAGCAAATTTGTTGAACTTTTGCTAATTAAAATTATTTAAAAAGGCTGGGTCCTCTGTAGCGAGCCACTAAAAAACGCACGCTAAATCAGTTCCCTTAGCGTGCGTTTTCTTTTTAAATGACGACAATTTCAAATACTCCGCTAACTAAATGAATCTATCAAGCAATATATCCTCCACATTTCTTCTTCCATCAATTACTGCAAGCACCCATACTTTGTTTTCTTCAGTTTTATAAATAATTCGCCAAGGCGGTCTAATTAATTCCCTGTAGGTTAATACACCATAATATCTTAATTCCGGAACAATTCTTCCCTGAAGGGGCATATACTGTAGGTCATCGACTTTTTGTTTAATTGCAAAATAAATTCTTTTCGCTTGAATTTCACTATCAGCGGCAATGTATTCAATTATTTTTTTTAAATCCTGCTGGGCAGTTTGTGTCCAGAATACCTGATATGGCTCTTTAGTCATGGTCTTATATTATCAAAGCCGCGATCCATAACCGAAAAAAAATCTTCCTGCGATAAGACTTTTCCATCGATTATATCACGTTCCCCTTGGGCCAGTAATTTTAATAAACCGAGAGCCTTCTTCATTTTTTCATAGGATTCAGTATCCAACAGAACCGCCTTAGCTTCTCCGTTTTGAGTAACATAGACAGGCCTGTGGCTCTCGTTTACTTGCGCCAAAATCTCAGCCGCATTGGCTTTAATATAAGAAATAGGCCTAATATCTTCTTTAATATTCATTGCGTTATCACCTCGGTACAAATATGGTACTAAATTAAGACCGATTTGTCAATGTCATGCTAACCCATGAGTCCGTTCACCTGGATCCTGATTTCAACCTGTCCAATTCTTTAACGCTTTTAACAAAATTCACTGGGTCTTGAGGCGATAGTAAATACGGATCAATGTTATCCGTTTGTATCTGGACCATATTATCCCAGCATGTTGCATATACACGAGCCATTGAGCCACTTTTTAATGCAAATAACCCTGCGTATCCGAATTGTCCGGATAACCAAGTAATTCCGTTACCAGGTTCTATTGAACCAACCAACTTAATGGATTTTATTTTATCTTTGCTTATAAAATGAGAGGATAACTTAAGCTGTATGATTATACCTTTGGGCGTTACTTTATAACCGCGCGGTGAGAATATGTATGGTATTAGCCAAATTAAACCGATACTGCAAATAGCAATGATAGTTGTGAATGGATTTGACATTATTTTAGAAGTTCTATCCATCGGGGCAATAGGAAAAAATTTATCCATTTGAAACTCCTATCTCCCAGGCCTGATCAATCTCTCCCGGGTCTTTGAATTTATCTTCTGAAATATTAAGCTCTTCCAGCCAGGTAAGCCGTCCATTCATATCGGAACCCGGCGCAGGCGGGTTCTGCCCACCTGTGGCGCACCCCACCAGGGATAAACCCCAAAGCACAGTCAGAAGCAAATAAACAATCTTTCGCATTTATACCCTCCTATCCCCAATCATTGACCACTGGCCTGTTATGCCAACAACATTTCAAGGCTTATATCAAGCCTGTAATCCCTTTGTTAAATCTTGATTTTCGGATCATTTATATTAAAGACTCTATGATTACCCAAAATGTTCCTGTTAGTGCATAATAAAAACACCCCAATTGTGAGGTTTTTTATCTTTAAGCATTTCCGGCCCTCTTTTTTTGTGTAATATGCAGCCGTTTACTTTTTAAACCAAAAGCGGAGCAGAAATGAATATATCTTATGAAGATGTGCAAAATATTATAGGCGGGAAGGGGGGTGATATCTTGGCAAAGGATTATTACGTTGCACGGGATGCTTACAAATTAGAAGATTTAGCCGCTAAAAAATATCAATTTTATAGTCAGCAGGCAGTTGACCCACAGGTAAAGAACTTATTCAATCAAATCAGCCAAGTTCAACAAAAAACTGCCCAAGAATTTCAGCAGATGATGAATAAATTCCCTCAATAGGAGTGATAGCATAAAATGAATGAAGCTGATATGCTTTTTGACGCAGCGGAATTTGAAAAAATGACAGCCGCCACTTTTGCCCGTCTTGCTGCGGACGCCGGCAGCGAAGATTTAAGACAGAAATTGCTGCAACATCAGAACACTATTCAACAACATCAACGCCAGTTCGCAGATTTAATGGCTCAAAAAGCCGGGCAACGAAATCCTGTTTAAACCGAAATTTTTATACGGCTCACCGTTGACTTTACCATCCTGGTGGGAAAAAAGTTGGGTTAGCCCGGTAAATTCATGGATTTACCGGGCTAAATTTTATCTCCGAAGAATTAAGCATTCATATCACTTCTACATACCCCTCCGTTCCGTTCACCCGGATCCTCTGTCCGTCTCTGATCAGCTTCGTGGCGTTATCGACCCCCACCACCGCCGGCATGCCATATTCCCGGGCCACCACGGCGCCATGGGTCATTAAGCCTCCGACTTCCGTTACCAGACCGGCCGCTAGGGGGAACAACGGCGTCCAGCCCGGATCGGTGTACGGCGCCACCAGGATATCCCCCTTATCCATTTTAGCCTCTTCCAGCCTGAGGATGACCCGGGCGCGGCCCTCGATGGTGCCGGCCGACACCGGGCTCCCGGTCAGCGCGCCCGGTGGGACCTCGGCTCCCGGTTTAACGGTGATGATCTCTCCCTCGCTGGTTATAGCCCGGGGCGGAGTCAGCTTGGCATCATGTTCATATTTTTCTTTGCGCTGAGCAACAACTTTGCGATCCACCCACTGTGTTTCGATCATTTCCTTGATCTCCTGCAGCGAAAACCAAAACACCTCTTCCGGGCGATCCAGAACTCCGGCCGCCACCAGTTCATCGGCCTCCTGCAAAATGGCCTGCTTGATCAGATCGAAGTTTTGCATAACATAGTATTTGGGATGTTCCCTGATCCCAATCAATGAGCGGTGCACCCTGATCAGCCGCTGCATGCGTCTGGCCTTGAAGGATCCACGGGGCGTTTGCCGCAGGCGCTCAAGCAGCCTTTCGGCGGCAAGTTCAGCATCCTCTTTCCCGGCCAGGAAATCACAGCGATGCTGCCCGGGTCTGACACTCTTAATGTGGCTCAGAATGGCGGGAACCAACTGGGTCGGAGCCTCACGCCACCGCGACCGGGTAATGTCGATTTCACCCGTCCCCCGCATACCATACTTTTCGAAAAAACTTAAGAAAACAGGCAGCACCTCTTCTCCGCCGGGAACAGTCTTAAGGCCATCCCAAAATGTTCCGTCGGCTGCCCGCTTCAGGTATTCGATCACCGCCGGATAATTACGCACGGCATCGGCCACATCTCCCAGCGCCAATCCCATTTCCGTGGTTACGTTCCCCGGCGGGGATTTACTGATGTTGCCCAATTCGGCTGCGTCACCAAGCCACTTCTTGGACAGACTCTCAATGAGCTTGAAAGTAATGATCGCGGTCGGCAAGTACTGGGCTACCATCGGAACAACCCTTGGTATTAAAGTAGACAGCATTTCCTGAATCTGCGCGATTCTATCCGCACCCGACACCTCTTGCAGCTTAGCCCTGTTTTCCTTGACTTGCTCGGCAATAAACCGGTTCATCTCATCAATGGCCTGGTAATTATCACGGTACAGGATATTTCTGAGGACGGCAAAGCCCGTCGGAAAGGCCTTTTTTACCAGCCCAAACTCCACTCTTTTGCCGGGCTGCGCCGCAGCCTGGAATTCCTCTCGCTCAACGAATTCCTGCACCGCCCGGCTCATTGATTCATCAAGATTGAGCAGCATTTCGGGCAATCGTTTCCTTGCCTCCCGATACTCAAGCATCGGGGTCAAATCGAGATACAATCTGCTGCCGGCTTCTCGCAGCAGATCGCTCTCTGCCTGAGGCGATCTTTTGCCGAAAGGAAAAACAGTCCTGAATACCGATATCCCCAGGGGCTTTATAGCCTCAGTCATCATTTGCGGATGGCCGATAGACAGGAAAAGGTGAAGTTTATCATCGTCGGCTTTGGGAACGGGATAGAGAGTCGTAATCGGCCGGCTCTGCACAACAAATATTTTATTGTCAGCGAGACACCACTCGATGTCCTGGGGAGAACCAAAGTGATTTTCGATACTTCGTCCCATCCGGGCCAGCCTGACCGCTTGTTCTTCCGATAAAGCCGGGGCGGTCTGCCTCTCTCCCTCAAGTTCCACTTTTGCTGTCCCGCCCTCAGGCCGGGCATAGATGACGATCTCTTTCTTTGCTATTTGTTTCTTGATCAATTTATCCGCTCTTACCTGGTACAAATCGGCGGAGACAACGCCTGACACAAGTGCCTCGCCCAGGCCGAAACTGGCATCGATGGATACGATTTTCCGGTTGCCGGTCACCGGATCGGCCGTAAACATGATCCCCGACACTTCGGGGAAGACCATCCGCTGTACCACCACGGCCAGCAATACTTGATCATGCCGGAAACCATTCTTCTGCCGGTAAGCGATGGCCCGGTCGGTGAACAGAGAAGCCCAGCACTTTCGGACACTGTCAAGGATGTTCTTCTCACCCTCGATATTCAAGAAAGTATCCTGCTGTCCGGCAAAAGACGCTCCCGGCAGGTCTTCCGCCGTGGCACTGGAGCGTACGGCATAGGCATGATGACTGCCGGTCTTTCGCCAGGCCTGGATGATCTCCTGTTGGATAGGGGCGGGAATGTCCAGATTTTCCAAGTGAGTGCGCATGCGTTCTCCCGCGGCCTTGAGTTCCTCCATTGATTCAGCATTAATTGATTCCAGGGTTTTCAGCAAGGCGGCAAACTCCCTGCTCGTATTCACGAAATCCCTGTAAGCGCTTGTAGCCACACAAAAACCTGCCGGCACCACAATCCCGGGAATACGGCACAGTTCGCCCAGGTTTGCTCCTTTACCCCCCACGCTGGCCAGACTGGATTTGTCTATTTCATTGAAGTAGAAAACGTACCGATTCATACTGGTTGCCCCTTTCCTAAAGGATAATAGGGTCTAAAAATCCATTACTATTCTAAACCAATGAAAGTAAGATAACTCCCGGGAGTTGTACTCCTGGGACTGTCACAGCACTTCCACATACCCTTCCGTTCCGTTCACCCGAATCCTCTGTCCATCTCTGATCAGCTTGGTGGCGTTTTCCACGCTTACCACTGCCGGAAGGCCGTATTCCCGCGCAATGACGGCGCCATGGGTCATCAGCCCGCCAACTTCCGTCACCAGCCCTTTAACGGACACAAATACCGGCGTCCAGCTGGGGTCAGTGAAGGCGGTAACCAAGATATCGCCCTCCTCTATGTCGGCGTCCGCCATTTTTAAAACGACCCGCGCCCTACCCTCGATGGTGCCGGCTGAAACGGGTATGCCCGGCAAAGCGCCCCGGGGGATGTTGCCGGTGTTGAACTCACCGGAGATGACCTCGCCCTCGGAAGTCATCACCCGCGGCGGCGTCAGCTTCTCATAGACCTCGTACTCCTCTTTTCTCCTGGTGATAATGCTGTAATCCAGCCGATTTGTGCGCACAACCTCACGGAGTTCCTCGAAGGACAGGTAGTAAATGTCCTCCTTCTCCCGGATGACCCCCTTTTGCACGAGCCTGGCGGCCTCCTTCAGCAGGGCCTGCTTGTAGATCCAGAAACGCTGGATGAAGCCATATTTGGGATATTCCCGGTAGCCGATAAAGTTGCGCAAAACGCTGATCATCCTCTTTGTCTTCTTGGCCTTTTGCTTGCCGCCGGGCAATTGCTCCAGGCGGCTCAAGAGTTCCTGTTCCTTCTCCTCTGCTTCCAGCCGTCCCTGCTCAAACTTAACGCTGCTCGCATTGGGCGCAAAGTTCTTGATGTTGCTAAGGATCGCGGGAATGAGGGCGGTCGGCTGTTCGTTCCAACGCGTCCTGGTGATATCAATCTCGCCGGGACAACGCATACCGTATTTCTCAAGGTACGCCCGCATGGAACGACTGACGGCATCGCCGCCTTCCAGTTTCACCAGGTCCTCGAAGAAGGTCTCATCACAGGCATGCTGAAAATACTCCATCACCGCCGGGTATTGCCGGACGACGTCCGCTACGTCCAGCAGCGCCAGCCCCATTTCGGAGGTGACGTTATTGGGTACCGATTGGGTAAGCGTGTCGGCGACACTCTTTTCGCCCAGCCATTTTTCCATTTTGTTATTGATCCAACCCGAGACTAACACCGCGACGGCGATCGCTCCATAGCCGCGTGGATCATACATGATTTCTTTTAGCCGCTTACGGTCCTGGACAATAAAGGCAAACAGTTCATCCCCGGAGATGTTGGCGATCCTTTGCCGCAGGTCTCTGATCGACGCCTCGCTGCGGGCAATGAGATCTTGAACGACCGCTGCGTCGTTTTTACGGTAGATCCTTAAGGCCTCAACGGGCATTGCCCAGGACATTCCCTCGGTCCGCATGCTGATGGATCTCTTTCCGCACGGTAATGATGCCAAAAAATCCTTCCGCTGCATTAAACTATTGATCGCGTTCACTGTCAGCGGGTCGCTCTTGCCCATCGTACTGAGCACGATCTTGCGGCCAACGGGTGAGGCCAGGTCGTGCGTTACCTCCCAAAACAACCTCCCACCGGCTTTGTGCATTGGAAAATCACCAGCTAACAACTGGAAGAAGGACATCCCCAACGGTTTAATGGCATCCGTCATCATCTGCTGGTGGCCTAGCGATACGTAGACCCGCATTCGCCCATCGTTTTCCGGTACTGGGAATAAGGTAGTGATGGGGCGGCTCTGCACGATGAAAAATGAAAGGGGACACACCTCCTTCAGCGGAAAGTGGACACACCTCCTGCGGAGGAATGTCCCCAACGTATGAATGTCCCCAACTGATGCATCATCAGCAAGGCACCATTCGATATCCTGTGGGCAGCCAAAATACGCCTCGATCTTGCGGCCCATGCCTTCAAGCCGCAAAACCTGCTCGTCGGTCAGCGCCCGCTCATGTTGCCGGACGAGCTCGATCTCCCGTTCCTCCGTGCCGCCTTTTTCCAATGCGTAGACGGCCAGTTTCTTGGTGGATATCTTCTTATCGACGATCCTACCCTCCCGTAACTTGTAGATATCAGGATTCACCAGGCCGGAGACCAGCGCCTCGCCCAGCCCGAAGCCGGCATCGATGGACAGCACCTTCCGGTTGGAGGTGACGGGATCGGCGGTAAACATAATCCCTGATACCTGCGGGAAAACCATCCGCTGGACAACGACAGACAGGTAGACCTTGCGGTGGTCAAAGCCGTTTTGCATGCGGTAGATCACCGCCCGGTCCGTAAACAGCGACGCCCAGCACTTGCTGATATGCCGCAGGATGGCATCCTTTCCTTTGATGTTCAAATACGTATCCTGCTGGCCCGCAAAGGAGGCCAGCGGCAGATCCTCGGCGGTGGCGCTGGAACGCACGGCATAGGCATGCTCCTCGCCAAGCTTTGCGAGATGGCAAATGATTTCTTCCTCGATGTCCCTGGGGATTTCTATCCCTTCGATGACCTTACGGATCTTGCCGCTGATGGCACCGGTGCTTTCCCTGTCGTCTACCTTTAATGCTGATAGTTGATCGAGCAAGATATTGAACTCCTGGTTCGGCCCGATCATTCTTTTGTACGCCTTGGTGGTGACGCAAAACCCCTCCGGTACCCGTATCCCTTCAATCCTTGATAGCTCCCCCAGGTTTAAGCCTTTGCCCCCGACGACCATGAGCTTTGTTCTGTCGATATCTTGGAAACCAAGTACATATGCATTCATACGGGCTCCCTCCTTAAGGTGGGCCGCTATGGGCCTGCCTCCGTCCGCTTGATCAAACGGATCAGTATTGGTATTGTCATGGTTGACGGTTCTTTAGATAATCAAAAACTTCTCTCTCTCGCGGATACTGCCCTTTATGCAGCTAAGGAATGGGGCCGGAACAGGTTTGCCTTTGCCGGGTCCGAAAAAGATCCGATAAACAGGCTTACTGAAACCAACCAGTTGGTTGGGTTGGTTAAGAGTACCTTAAAAGAAGACCGGTTTGTGCTTTATTTTCAATCAGTGGTTAGAGTAGGTGACGGAAAAATTATTCATCACGAAGCCCTGATTCGACTCCAAGATAAGAACGGGCAGACAATCTCTCCCGGCAGGTTTATACCTGTTGCCGAACGTTTTGGCTTAATGTCTCAAATAGATCTCTGGGTGGTTCAATCATCCTTGACTCTTGATTGATCCATCTGCTGTGATATCTCTATGTTTAAGTCCGCAGTGCTCCGTAGTGGAGACTCGGGTTCAGCCACCCTTTCAACTTACCGTATTTAATCGCTGACGCCAGTATCTCTAATTCGCTAAAGAGCAATTCCTCAAAAATGTTTCTGATCCGGTCATTGTGCGTGCACTCTATGAGCGCCTGGGCGTGCATCGACAGTGCGCCTTGGATTCCCTGGAAAACCCATCTAAACATGTTGTCATCATCCATCAACATGGTGGTGGCTGTCCACGGCATCACATTGGGGGGCCTGTTTGGCAGGGGAACTCTGAAGTGGACAAGCTCCTTTTCAAGCATCCTCGCTTGTTTCAAAAGTACCTGCATACCTCTTTCCAGGAACAGCTTAAAATCACCGTCTTTAGCAAAGGTGATGAAGGTTTGCGTCATCTCAATATTATCGTTCCGGTAGGTCAGGTGGTCCCACAGGTGATGAGCTTCTCCCGCGCACAATTCCTCTCCGGCATCCCCGGGGCGATTCTGAAAAAGAGGCTGTTTGCCGATCCATCCTTTGGCTTTGACGTATTTGCAAAAGAGACTAAACCTGTCAACTGCTTTCTTCGTTCCATTCATAAAGAGAGTATTGATATCGTCGTTTGTAGTCGAAGACCGAAAGGCCTTGATAAGCATTTCAATGTGTTCCTGGGCAAAAGTAAATAACTCGGTGGCAATGAGCTGATCGTGAACCAACTGAGGGTTGCATACTGTATCGACACCCGGGATGTAGCTGTCCGGCCCGCGAACGCTGAACTTTCTCAGTTGGTCCTCCCATGTCTTGATATCGCCCCGGATTTCCGCGGCGTACATCTTGATCAATGCGTGCAATTCCCTGTCATGGACCTGGTTTAACCAGATATCAAGGAGTTGAAGGAAATCATATTTTGCTTTCACCATGTGCCACAGGTAGTGCACCTCTGCTACTCCCACATCGTAATGCTTATTCTTGATCTTTTTGTTCATGAACGGTAGAATCAACACAGGTTCCCCTTTCGCTTTTCTACATTCTTTCTTATAGTTTTCCTCCTACCCGCCTGTCCTTATTCGGCAGGAGGGTAAATCCACTCTGTTCAATTCCTGAATGCTCATGCATTCGCAAGGCAACAATGCTAAATTGCATCGTTGTAATATACCGCAAGTCCGGGGGCAAACTTTTTGTAATACACAGTAAATCGCTGATCGGTAATACACATGTTCACAAGTGGCTTTCTATTCATCAGTTAAAAACAGATCCTGAGTTATCTCGTTTTATATTAATCATGTGCAACAAACAATGCTTTTGTTATTTAAATCCTGATTCACCGGTGCTAAGCCTAAAACCTGTTTCCAATGATTTTAGATTTTTTTAATAGTCTCTTGGAAATTAGCGGCCTTGTTTTAGTTCCTGATTTTACGATCTTACCAATAAGCCTGTATCCTCCATAATGTAATACTTCATTTACAGCTCTAATTGCTCCTCTGCTTTCGGCTGCAATATAATTGAATGGCCAAGGAGTACTACAAGCAGTTAATATAACCGCTGGCTTTCCCTTTTGGCGTGGGTAAGGCATTCCGTTTGGTTTTTCCCCCATAAACACTGGCACATTCCTATCAAATAAAAGTTTGAGTTGAGCACTCATATTTCCCCAGTGCGTTGGTGTGCCCACTATTAAACCATCAGCATCCCTTATTTTACGCCCAACTATATGGGCATCGTCTTGTGGTAAGGTACATTCTTGGTTTGACCGGCACTTCATGCATGCAATACAAGGCTTAATTTTTAGCTCATATACATTAATCCATTCCACCTCATGTCTATTAGAAATACCTTCAACAACGCTTTTTAGGAGATTAGCAACTGTTCCGTTTTTACGTGGACTACCGTTTAAAACTAAGATACGCATATTTACTCCTCCTGAGTATAGCTGCTGGATAATTAGCCATACTCTAATCATAAGCGGTATTATTCTTCAAACTTCGCTGCCGCCAGGAAATTTGCCAGACCAATAACAATTAAAACGGACATGGCCAAAGAAAACAATTGGCTTGTATAAATAAAGAACTGCGTTAACCACATTAAATGTATAGCTGAAGATACCAAGCTAAATAGGAAGGTCAGCAGCCAGGTTAAAACCCCCAGTGCAAAATAAGCCACCAGCCATTTCAGGAATCGATGCCTGGAAGCCGGTGGCTTTCGCTGTGCCGCAACGATGCCGTAAACGTAAATAGCCGGCACCAGACTGCCCATTAACACATGGCCGGAGTTAGCCCAAAATAGCTCATGATTACCGCCAATATTTGCCATAGACATAATAAGCATAGCGGCCCCCAGCGCAAATACCAAACAAAGAAGCATAATCCAAACCGGTTTAAACACTTCTACCAAGCGGACCTGCCCATCCCAAAGAATTAAAGCATAAACGAGAAAAATAGCGGATAGGATAGCCCCGGGCTGCTGTAACAATATATTATGCAATTGGTTGATTAGTACCTGCCGCTTAATAATGTCTAACAAATCAGCGCCCGGTGAAGCCAGCGGTCTGGGAGCCATATGACCAAACAGCAAGCTCTCGAGCCACAGACCTGTTATTAAAACCAGAGCCATTGTCAACCACTTGAAGAATACTGTGCCGACCCTTCTCCAGCATATCCAGGCCAGGACGGATGCTGCAGCGTAAAGTACACCAACCAGCAGACTGAGCATGGCCCAGAAATAATAATACCGACTTTGCCTGGCCAGTTCGCCCAGAATACCCGCTTCCTGCAGCAATACTAATATACTTGCAAACAGTACAACCGCCGCCAAAAACACAGATATCCAATTCTTTTTCATTGCAGACAGCCTTTCTTTCGACAAGTGCGGTGTGTATAAATGAAAGTGATTAGTTATAAAAACTTGCTATAATTTTTGCAGCCGGCAAAAATATCACCTGTCCTAATAATGTTCCTATGATTTTAGTTGTGATAAGTAAGACTACCAGGGCTTTTACATCCCCGTACGGTCTTTTTTCCCTTAGCGCCTGATCCGTAATAATTGCGGACTTTGGGTCAATGAATAAGGTCAACAAAATCGCAGCAACTCCGTTAATCATACCCGATGACCCCGCAGCCGCTAAACGATGCTGCTCGGCAACCAATAACGCTGAATAATTGGCAGCAAGAACACCTATGGTATAAATTCCAGTGACCAGGGCGTTTAAAATAAGTAATCTTTTGGGGATTTCCCGATATCTCAGCCTTTCCAGCATTTTCTTTGAAGGTCTGGTTGCACTCCTCACAATTTGCCTTATATTATTTACCTGCAATGCCTCCACGACTAGGGATGGAACAGAACCATTTACCTCTAACCGTCTAACAGCCACTTCAAATACCCTAAGAAAAGTTGGGATAAGTAATGTCCCAACTAACGTACCTATTGTTGAGGCAAAAATTACTTTACGCATATCGGCAAGGGGATCTATGCCATGTAAAATACTTGTTCCAATGATACCCCCGATGAGTGGGGCCTGAAATGTATTGGCAGTTCGGGAAATAAGAACGAATAGTTAAAAAGAGAAAACGACAAGGCTATTTGGCTACTTTTAACTGAATTCAATCTAACCGAATAAGCCAGAGTATCTATCAAATGAATGACAAATGTCAGGAGTAATAGTTCCAGCAACGTTCTTTCCATTAATAAATCATGCCTTTTCAGAGGTTAAAGTTAGCAATTTCCTTTGATTATAGTATTAATTATCAATGGCTTTTTTAGTGGTGTATTTATAGTTACTGCCAGATTAGGGGTATTTTGCAATAAAATATCCACTTTTAGTCACTTAATTGCAATATTACATTATATGGATAATGTGAAATTCTTTAGTATGCTGGATTATCTCTAGTTTTATGTAAAAAAAGTTGGCTAGTTAGGTTATTAGGGCTTGCTGAACCAAACAAAAACCCAATAAAATCAAGGATTTAGGAGCATATTTGTCGAAATAAGATGCATGGAAAATGCGGTAAAGATTGCAAAAACCGTGCACCTGGAGGCAAAAAATATGTTCCGTAAAGTGGAAAACCAATATTATCTTGAAGAATTTATATTGCCTTTTGAAGGCAAATTAAGAGCTGATAACCGCTGGGTAAAACTAGCTAAAATTATCCCCTGGGAAAGCATCGAAGAACGCTATGCCAATCTTTTTCCCAGCAACCGTGGACAGTTGGCTAAACCCGTCAGAATGGCCCTTGGTGCCTTAATCATTAAAGAGAAATGTGGCTATAGTGACCGTGAAACAGTGGAGCAGATCACTGAGAATCCGTACTTACAATACTTCATCGGTCTAAGGGAATACCAGGATCGGCCGCCATTTGATTCTTCACTAATGGTCCACTTTCGTAAGCGTTTTGGCTCTGAAACCCTAAAAGATATCAACGAAGAAATCTGTCGTGCCGCCAAGAAAGCGGAAGAGCAAAAGAAGGACGATGACAACAAGCCTAAACCGCCTTCAGGTGGCAAAAAAACGCACGCGAAAGAACCAAATAGCCCAGAAAGCAAAGCATCTTCTTTTGAGGTATATCCAGCAAACAAAGGCAAACTCATCTTGGATGCCACCTGCGCCCCGGCAGACATACGCTACCCCACTGACTTATCCTTGCTTAACGAAGCTAGGGAGAAGTTGGATAACATTATCGATCTCGTGCACAAGACTCTTGGTAAGCCAGGTAGAAGACCACGTACTTATCGTCAAATAGCTCGTAAAGCCTACCTTAACATTGTTCACAACAGAAAGCCTGGTAAAAAAGCTATCCGAAAAGCCATCGGCAAGCAGCTGCGCTATGTGAGGCGCAACCTAAGTGCTGTAGACCGCCTACTAGCTATGGCCGGTGATAGTCATGGTCTGAGTCAGAAACAACAGGATACATTGCGCACCATACGTATGGTCTATGAACAACAACTCCATATGTATACCTACCGCAAACACAAGATAAATGATCGCATTGTAAGCATCAGCCAGCCGCATGTGCGTCCCATTGTCCGAGGTAAGGCCACGGCTGATGTCGAGTTCGGCGCGAAAGTCGCTATCAGTATGGTAGATGGCTACGCCTTCGTGGAAACGCTGAGTTGGGATGCCTTCAATGAAGGAGTAACCTTGCAAGAATCGGTGGAATATTACCGCCAAAAGTACGGGTACTACCCTGAAGCCGTTCAAGCCGACAAAATATACCGGAATAGGGAAAACCTGCGCTTCTGCGATAGATATAACATACGGCTCAGTGGACCACGGCTAGGAAGACCACTGATTGATAAAGTGCTACAGAAAGAGCAGAGACGCATAGAACGGCAAGATGCCAGCGAACGCAATGCTGTAGAAGCCAAATTTGGAGAAGGCAAGCGTCGCTATGGTTTGGCACGTATTATGGCACGTCTAAAAGAGACCGCTGAAAGCGTGATCTGCTTGCAGTTCCTAGTGATGAACTTGGAGCATAAACTCCGTGTTCTTTTGTTCTTTTTTATGCGGCGTCTGTTTCGGTATAATCTGGGTTGTCAGGAACCGTCATTATACTGTTTTAATTAAAAATTAAGGTCGGTTCAGCAAGTCCTTATTAGGATTAACTCAGTCTCAATGATACGCATAGTGACCATCCGTGACGCGAAGAAATTATCGCATTTTACTGGCTAAAGGATTCCTCGACATATGACATAGTTCTACGTAACCGTACTGCAATGGGCGGAGACAACTTTCCAATTCCCCATACGATACTCCCAGACACGTGTATAACAGAGCTCTCCCACGAATGATTCTGTTCCGAAAGTACCGGATATAGACACTCTTGTAACGGTTACGGCCGACTTTTCCATCTGTCTTATTTTTTGTTCCAATATATCAATTTTGGTTATTTTCAAGTTACCAGAACGATGAACTTCAATATCTGCTTCTTTTGAAATAATCTGTCCAGATTGATTAACGAAGAGAAGATCGTCAGCAATCAGTTCATTCAGCACTTCCACATTACTGGACAGCATTGCTTTTCGAAGGCGTTCCTCACAAGCAATAATTTGGGCTTGATTCACAGCAAAATCTCCTTTTCAATTATTCAATGATGATAACTTACTGTCAAAAATAATCCATGTAAGGGGGGAGGCAACAGTATGGTTTAGGAACGATAATTCAATGTTATGTATTCTACAGATTATTTGCAACAACGTGGTTAATTTACTGGAGATTGAATTGGCTCTTCAATACAATAATTTAAATAGCCATAATCATTATATATACATTGTATCAGTTCTATGGATAATGGGAATTAAAAGCTCCATTTTAGTTTAGCTAGGTTAAAAACATTGTATTTTTCTTAATTTTGTTCTATCGGTGGCGCCAGTCTTTTGACGTCTGTACTATATTCTTCACCCGTAACATCAGAACGAGTATATCTTTCATCAAGCAAATCAATTAGATTTTCCACATGATTATATGTCTTTAAAACAATTCTATTGTTTTCAATTACGAATTTGCCTGACCATCGAGGTAATGTTTGAACTTTATTTAGCAACTGTTCAGAGGACATTCTAAGTACTGCAGAGTGCCTAATCCTCATCATCTTTTTAGCATATGTTAGTTTGCTTCTTTCCACATACGATGACAGTTTTTCAATATTTTCAAACAATCCTATTTCACTAACATCCCCGATAACGGTCTGAGCTGAATTCCTAATATATGTTTCAAATCCAAATTGACGTTGCATTAATGAAATATCTTTGGTGGTAATTTCTTGTCCAATAATTATTAAATTCACTTTCTTAGCAATCGGAAATAGTGGTAGAATCATTTCTTTAAACGTTTCAGCTTGTTGAATAGATAGCCAATTTTTTCTTAACTTATTAGGAATTGTTACTGTATATATGTGCTGATATCCCCAAATCTTGTTATCACCACGTCTAAACATAAACAAGAGTCCCAGGGCATTATCTCGGTCTGTCATATTAAATGTTTGTAAATTATTAATAGGCGTATTTAGTATGTCAAAAGGCCTATACTGGTCGGTTTGCTCTATTACGTAAAATTTATTTTGATTATCGGCTATGTTTTCTACCGGTTCGTATTCGGCATCATCCGCTAAATATTTTTCTTTAATAAATTCCGCTATAGTGGTATTTACCTTTTCTTTAAAATTTTCAGAAGCTTGACCTGACAAGTTTGATGGGTTTCCCTCAAACAATACTAGACGTTTTAAAGTATTATCATTTTTCATAATAACAAATGCTTCGAATCCATATTCAGTATTTTGAAACATATTATTTATTACGTGCAAAATTCTATCTTTTAGCATATCACTAATCTTCCTTTAATGTATTGGATGTTGCGTTTTGTTATAAATCAGGTAGACATCATCTGCAACTAATTGATATTTAATAATTTTGCTTTCGTCAATTTTTCCGTATGTAATACCAATTAACTCATTATTCATTCCAGCTGAATTATTATCTTCAATAAAATAAAATTGAAATGTTTTATATCCAAGTATTGTGAGCACCGGGTTTTGGTAGTATAGATTCGTTTTATGCATTAGTGCAATAATCATCGTTAACAATCCAATAAATACAAGGGAATTGCGAAGTTCGCCGATATCATCTAAAACAAGAGGCACAATAAAGGTAGTAAAAAAAATTAAGCCAGCATCAGATGAGTAGTTTTTGATTACAATTTTATCTCCCTCAATAAAGTTTGAGTTCTGTACATTTCGAAATTGAAACATGGCTAATATGCCTTTTAATATCCAGAATAAACACCCCACAACTACAATTAAAAGTAAAAATTTTTCATGAGTAATAGCGATTGTAATTGCCGAAAAATCATGTTTCCAAATTCTAATGAAAAATTTACAAACAAGATTGAACAAGTTAAATTCACAATTCTTTAATAAAAGAAGAAACATTAGCGGCACAAAGGATTGTAAAATCAATAATTTACGAAGTTTCCTGTTGCCGTTCATAGATTTTTCCTTTCTTACAATATTTTGCATTAGTCGCTGTCAGCGAGGCAGCACATTACTGAACGACGCATTATTAGCCATATTGGAATTTACTTAAATAATTCGAATTTATTCTAATATGATTAATCCAAAAGAATATCACGTTTAAAAAAGAAGTCACGTTCCTTAATAACTATGAAAACTGTAAAAACTAGGAGAAGTATGGTTTGTATGATTTTGCTATCCGGATGTGTTAAGAAAATCTCATTGAAAAATCCTGCTGATATATGAAACACAATGGCTACAAGGATGTTTCGGTCTGTTTTGTAATAAAGCCAGTTCATCAATAAAACATAAGGGATTAGACTGACAGCAAAATTCAAGGAATAAATCCAGGACTCTACTAAATTAGCATGGTAATACCCTTTTATTCCGCTAAGTGGGAAATGCCAAAAAGCCCAAAAGATTGCAAAAATTAAAGATGTCTTGAAAAGACTAAAGCGTTGACGCAAACAATCCGTACCATAAGTATGCCATGCTAACTCCTCTAAAATGGGGGCGATTATTAGAATAAACCATACAGAAAATATACCGGCTGTAAATGAGCCACTGGACAACTTAAATTGATCTACACTATAGCCAAAAAGTAAAGAGATAGCTTGAGCAAGAAGAATACTTATAAGCATCAGAAAAAGTGTTAAGAAAAGATAAATTGGTTTTATCTTCCTAGTACTAAAAAACCGATTAAAAAGGTCACGACGCAGTTCTTGATCCGGAAGCATCAAGGAAAAAGCGATTATCATTGGGCTTAACAAGCCAAGGAAAGCAAGTATGCTAGATACCGTTACATAGAAGTTACTACTTGGCGTAATATGGCTTAAATATCCCGCCGCAAACCAAAATAACCATGGAATTATTGTAGCTAAGCTGTAAAAAAGAATGGGGTGACGATATTTTTCAATGGTCATTGTTTAACCTCCAATAAACTTAAAATACCCCCCATATACAAACATAAAGCGATTATTCTATTAAAACTAAAATTTTCCTCCTCTGCTATTAAAAAAATAAAAAACAGCGTAAACAAAAGTGACCATGTTTATGCAGCTCCCGTAATTTTCCTGCGTATTTAATAACGCGTGGGGGAAAGGCGTTAACATCTAAACTTTTAATGATTACCTGGCTGTGAGGGATGCCCAATGGATGGGGCCGATATACATCCTTTTGGGATTAAAAGCCGCCTTTATTAAATTCTTATCATTACTTCTCTTGACTTGAGAAGATAATCCTGACCCTACAAACAAAATACATTTTCCGTTTTTTATATCTGTTAATAATTTTTGAGGTATAATACCACTATATTTTGATTTCTCCATTATTTATACCCTTTCAATATAGTTTTGCTTAGTTTTAAATAGTTCAATCTTGATAATTGCCCATAAACACTACATTTCTCTCCTGTTTATTCTTATAACCATCAAATTATTAGTGCCTTTATGAGTATATTAATAAAATTCTTGTGCTTTTACAGCAAGCATCTTATCAATTATACCATCAAATTCCAATTATAGACATTAATTGAATATATAAACTACCTGAAGGAAATTTTATCTTTTGTCGATAAAAAAAAATGCCAGCATTCACGAGGATGCTGGCACTAGTTACTAATTCGTTAATTCGCCAAATAATCCTAATTTCCTTCAATAAAATAAAAAATACACTTTAAGAATATAGTTTTTTGAAAAATTGGTTGTTGGACTGATTTCCACTGGTCCAGTGGCATCGAGATGCCCTCCGACCTGGAGAGCTACAAGCTGATAGTCCACTGCAGCGCCTGCATGATTAACCAGCGGAAATATTATTCCGCATGATGGCCGCCAGTACCAATGGTCAATTACGGAGTAGCCTATGTATGCGTTTGCTTTATTATACGCAATTTTAAAAATAGCACAGCGTAAAACTAAAATAGCTGCCAAACTAGAAAAAAAAGATTGGCTGCTCTTGAGCTGGATTGGCTTTATCGGTTATTTTGTCTCTATCTCTTTTCAATTTATTGGCACCAAACTTTCCGATGCCCATACCGGTGCTCTGATCAAACGTTCGCATTATATAGTGAAATTGCACTATCTATCAATAATCACTGAAATAGAGCTTGCACAAATATCCACTGCTTTATCAATTTCCTCTTCGTTTATGATAAGTGGAGGGTTAAAATACAACACGTTACCAAGCGGTCTTAAAATCAAACCGTTTGCAAGTGCCTTTTTGTAAATTTGATATCCCATTCTAAGGTTGTTATCAAAGCCTGTTTTGGTATGCTTATCGGCAACCAATTCTATAGCATTAATGAGGCCTATGTGGCGAATTTCACCACGTTCGGGTGGTCAAGCAGTGTTTGATTTAGCTGATTAGTTAAATGCTTGGCACGAGTTACTGCCGTTTCAATAATATTATCTTCACGAAGAATTTTCTGGACAGCGAGCGCGGCTGAACAACCAAGGGGATTGCCACTATATGTATGGCTGTGCATAAAAGCTTTACCTTCAGAGTAATCTGCATAAAACGCATCGTATATTTCATCAGTTGTGATTGTAATCGCCATTGGCATATAGCCACCGGTAAGCCCTTTCGAAATACACATAATATCAGGACTGATACCAGCATGGTCAAAAGCAAACATCTTACCTGTTCTGCCAAATCCCGTCGCAATTTCATCCGCTATCAGCAAAACACCATATTGATTGCAAAGTGCCCGAAGCTTTTTAAGATACAGCGCCGGATAAATTCGCATACCGGCACTACCTTGCAAAAGCGGCTCAACAATCATAGCATAAGTTTCTTCTCCATATTCAGCAAATGCCTTTTCAGCGTGTTCAAAGCATTCACAATTGCAATTGTCTCGGGATTTATCATAAGAGCAGCGATAACAGTCCGGAGCCTCTATGCGGATAGTATCCATCAGCATAGGTTTATATATTTTTGCATACAAATCCATGCTGCCTACCGACAAAGCACCAATGGTTTCGCCGTGATAGCCCTCAGACAAACACATAAATTTTGTCTTTTGCATATGACCTGTTTGGTATTGATACTGAAAACTCATCTTCAGTGCACATTCCACGGCCGCAGAGCCATTGTCTGAAAAGTTGAACTTGGGAAGTCCCTTTGGAATAATGCCCATAAGCTGTTCGCACAGAGTGATTGCCGGCTCGTGGGAAAAGTTTGCAAAAATCACGTGTTCCAGCTTATCTAACTGAATTTTGATAAATTCATTGATCTTTGGGTTACAGTGTCCCAGCAGATTACACCACCATGAACTAACAATGTCAATGTATTCTTTGCCGTTTTTATCATACAAATAAACACCCTTACCGTGGTCGATGATAATTGGCTTTAGTTCCTCATAATCTTTCATCTGAGAACAAGGATGCCAGATATATTGCAAGTCCTTTTCAACTAAATTCATTTCCAACCACCTATTCATATAATGCGGCAAGAATGTCCGCATCAATATTTATTTCTGTATCGTTTTCTTTCACCAAGGCAATCACAGGGATCCCTGTAATCTCCTCAACCATTTTCTTGTTGTCTAATTCCATCACGTTACCTTCGTGGAAATGATTGAAGATAATCCCTTTCACTGGAATATTGCGGTGGTTCATATATTCCACTGAAAGTACAACAGAATTGATCGTGCCAAGTCCTGCATCGGCAACAAGGATAGTGGTTAGGTTTAACTCTTTGATAATATCTTCAAGAAAAATTTGTGACGTACTGTCGGAGCGAATAGGGCACATAATACCCCCGCTGCCTTCCATTGTCAAATAGTCGTACCGGGATGCTGCTTTTTCATATGCTGCTTTTACAACATGCATCTCCACAGGATTTCCCTCAATTTGTGCTGCCAAGTGCGGGGAAACGGCATTTTCGTAGACATAAGTAACAAGGTTTTTCATGTTCTCGTCAATGCGCGCGACCCGGCTTACGTAATCGGCATCACCGGCATGAAGTCCATTTTCCTTTTTCTCCGCCCCACTTAGTACAGCCTTATAATAACCCGCGTTGTATCCTGCATCACGCAGTTTTTTAACGATAAGTGCAGTCACAAATGTCTTGCCTACATCCGTACCGGTTGCTGTGACAAAAAGACCTTTACTCATTCCACAACACAGCCTTATATCCCAATTCATCTAACATCTTCATGTCTTGCTCAATGGTAATACCTGCCGTCGTCAGCATATCGCCGGAAATCGCTGCATTGGCGCCAGATAAAAAGCACTGCCTCCCTTTATCAGAAAGAAGTCCTCTTCCGCCTGCAAGTCGAATAGATGCATTGGGTATTAAGAAACGGAACACCGCAACAATGCGGCACATTTCTTCGTTAGTTAATAGTCTGTTGTTTTCATAGGGCGTACCCGGAATGGGGTTAAGCATGTTGACAGGGATGGACCGGACAGCCAGTTCACGAAGATTCAACGCCATGTCGATTCTATCTTCCATAGTCTCACCAATCCCCATAATCCCACCGCTGCAAACATTTAACCCTACCCGCTGTGCTGCACATATTGCAGCAACTTTATCGTCGTAAGTATGGGTTGTGCAAACATTGGGAAAGTTTCTGCGTGATGTTTCAAGGTTGTTGTGGATTCTTGCAACACCCGCTGCTTTTAACTTTGCAAACTGCGTTTCATCCAAAAGCCCAAAAGAGGCACAAATAGCAATGTTAGATATTTTGCGAATGGCACGGATGCTGTCACACATCTGATCTACCTCAGTATCTGACAATCTTTTGCCGGACGTTACGATAGAATACCGCAGAACACCACGGTCCTGGTTGTATTTTGCCCGCTCCACGATAACGTCCGTGCCAAGCAACGTATATTCCTCCGTCGCAGTTTGGTAAAAAGAGGACTGCGCGCAATACTTACAGTTTTCAAAGCATTTTCCGCTTTTGCCGTTGATAATGGTGCATATGTCAAAAGTATTTCCGCAAAAATGCTCCCGAATTGCGTTTGCTGCTGTGCAGAGTTCATGAAGTGGCGCTTCGCATATTGCCAAAGCTTCGTCCTTTGAAATTAATGTACCGGCAAGTATCTTATTTTTGATTTCTTCCAACCTTAACATGGTTCAGATCTCTCTTTTCAATTTATTTGTTTTATCATGGTAATCAAACGTTTTACTTCAGCCTGCACCCATCATCTATTGCTTGCAAGCCCTATCATGCAAATTTGCAAAAACAATTATTACACAAAAAAAGCAGATTGTAAACTTTTTAAAAAATCATGGTTAACAATACGGCGCTTTTATATTATCATAAATGTAAACCATTTTCCATAAATCAAAGCTACTACTGCAATTTCATAGCTGCCCTGTAAGGTTTTCCATTAAGAAAACGACCGATGAACAGAAGCCCCATTTTTTTTCTCCATCTTCTGAAATTTTTTGTCCTATATCAGCCACAGTTCCTCTTATGATGTTCTGCTTATCCGGATATCCTGCCCAATAGACAACGGCACATGTACTTTCATTCTATGATCCCCCATCTATTGTTTAAGGGCGAAGATGACCTTTTCTCTTAGCCACTTCTGCTTTCCCCTCGCAGAAAAAAAATTCCCGGGGGGTTCCGACTTCTCCATGGTTTTAAGTTTATGAGTGTAAATTTGTGGTACAATATTTTTGAGGTGGTGAAATTTATGATAAAACAAGAGGTTATCAATCTTATCAACAGATTACCGGAAACTGCCACGCTGGAAGATATTATGTATGAATTGTATATCCTACAGAAACATAAAAATGCCATGGCTGCCATTGAAAAAGGAGATGTTCTCACGGTGGATCGAGTGAAAGGCTTACTTCTCAGGCAGCAATGACAAAGGTACTTTGGACAAAACCGGCCTTTCAGGATTTACAGTCAATTAAGGACTATATTGCCAGGGATTCGGTTTACTATTCCGACAAATTTACCGCCGATATAATTATGGCAACAGAGAGGCTGTCCCAATTTCCCCGAAGTGGACGGATGGTGCCGGAAATCGGTGAGGAAAACACCCGTGAGATTATTTACGGCTCATATAGAATAATGTACCAGATACGGCAGGAAGCCATCTATATTACCCAGGTAACGCACGGCAAACGAAATTTCGAATAGGAACAAGGGCTGATCAAGTGTAGAAATTAAGAGATTGATCTTCCCCAAAGGAGGGATAGTACAGTTTTGCAACAATTTCCCCCACCAGCTAGACTTTAGAGCCAAGATCAGCAAGATATGGGGGAAGGGTAGAAAAGAAACGTTTTGTATTTTTTAACGTTAGCTCAAGACTTTAATGATTAGGTGGCAACCATTTGATTTTAATAACTTCATTTTCTAATCGTTTAAATTCCGGATCACCAGTTAACAGCATGCCTTGATTCTTTATTGCTGTTGCTGCTGCAAAAGCATCAGCGTAAGCCAAGCGGAATCGAGCTTTAATATCACCTGCCAACAAAGTGGCCTGTTCATCAATTTCTAAAAAGCTGACAGGCCATGATTTAATAATCTCTATAGATTTTCTGGCTAACTGCCTGTCATAAAAACGTTGCAAGCGGCAATACACTTCACCCAGATTAATCCAACTCATATAAACAACTACCTGCTCTTGTTGCGCTAATTGTAATATGTCTTGTATAACCTGTGCGCCGGGTTCATCGTTTACATATGCTAAAACTGCATAACTATCCAGAACATAGCGTTCCATTTTACTTCCTCTCTTTATTTCTTTCAATCTCCCACTCTTCTTTTCGAATTTCGGACATATGTTGGGCAGCCGTCATATCACCACGAAGCATGCCTCTTGCGGCCTTAATCGGGTCTCCGGGTATAGGTATAATTGCTATGTATCCATCTATTTCAGTAATTTTGATAGTTGAATTAGATTCTATGCCATATTTCTTGCGAAGATCAGAAGGTATGACAATTTGTCCCTTATTGCTTACCTTTGCAGTTTTCATATAAACACCACCTTGCTTTTGCATTAAGTAATAATATTTTACCACTTTATATGCAAAGGTAAAACTAATCTTTAAGATTTCCCTTTCTAATGCTCCAGGAAATTCCGAAAGGCCCAATCGACCTTCCGAAATTCCCCAAACACTCGGATAGTTGTTGGACCTAAAAAAGCTATCGAAGTGTGGGAGCAACTAGTCTTTTTATTGTTAAGAAGTAATTCTACCTCCGGGATTGGTCCCTGTGTGTAATCTTTTATTAACCATTTTTAACCCTTCTATAACCCTTTTTTTCTCCAAGAGATTTATACTTAAGATAGCTTCTGGTACCGGAAAGTCAGTCAAAAAATGGAGTTAAGAGGGGGATACATGTGAACTGGAAAGTATTGATGTCCGGGTTACTATTAACTGGCCACTATTATTTATTGAACTTGTTGTACATGAAAAACTCTTCCTCGCTCTCAAAACCTAGATCCTTAACCATTTTATTGAATGTTCCGCTGGGAATGTCCCTTCCTTCGGCGTGAATATGGATGGATACTTGACGATATTGGCCTTTGTGGTCTATGCCTTCCCAAACAAAACGATTGCCCATCTTTCTTTTTTGGAGGCCCAGTTTTTTGCAAACCTTGATAAATACCCTGAAACTACATGTGCCCATCATTAACTCCCGAAGATTAGTTTTTTAACTTCGTTCGTATTCTGGCAATGAGTCAGTCTTATGACGTACGGATAATGAGATTTCCTGTCCGGGACATTTAAAAACAATTCAAGGCGATTAATATAATCCCGGGCATAATCAATGGCTAAATCAATTATCTGTTCTGTTGCTTCCTCCAATGTATCAGCGTAGGCATATAACTTGAGTTCATCCAGATGGATATTATGGGTCTTGGTTTCTTGGTCATAAAAAACCTTGGGCTTGAAGATATAGGCTTGTAACATTTCCAGTAATAAATTGGTTTTAATTAGGGAACACGTTTGTCTATCCCTGCTTTTAGCGTCCATGCATATAATTTCCCTGCCGGTTAATGCACTGTCAATCAATCTGCGCAAGTCTTTTCTGAATTCGGCAATGGTAACGGCGGTGGTCATAGGCAGCCCCCCGGTGATGTTTTCCAAAATATTTCACCCCTATGATAACATACAAATTTACATTTGTACATATTGTATGTTATTACAAAAGCTATTATTACAACTTTCTAGACTTAATATTAATTAACATATGTCGATATCGGCATAAATCATGAATTTCAATTGATACCATGCGGCTCCGCATCGTGAAAGACCCATGTTGTTTTTTCTGGCATGCTCAGATCAGGCGCGGAATTACCACGAGAGCCAGAATACCCACAAGGTACAGGCCGTTCAGGCCGAGCGCAATTTTTGTATAAATATCTCTTAAATGCTTTTTGGCAAACAGAAACAGCGCAAAACAAAAGCTGAGCGCGATGAAGATGAAATAACCGATCACGATTCCGGTTGCGTTCGGGTTGGTAGGATTCCAGACAAAGAAGATCGTAATGGGGACAAAAACGGTTATAAAGGAAATGATGCTGAGAATTTTATCTTTCATGGTTATGTACTGCTTTTATTTAATTTCCAGCTCAATGGAGCCGGTAAAGCCGTCGCCTTCCACGACGATATAGTTGCCGGCAGGCGGCAGTTCGATTGTATCAGAATAATCGCCTGTGCTCTCAATCAGCACTTGAGGCTCGTCCGTCCCGGACTGAAAAACCACCTTTGCAGTCCCCTCCGTGATGCTCAGCTTACAGGTAATTTCGATTTCATTTCCCGCATCACGGTCAATCGAAGTCCCCCCGAAAAGACACTCTGTTCCTGAAAAATCCTCATAATCGGCAGCATAGGTGCCGGTATAGTGATCGACTCCATATTTTCTCTTGCCTTCCAAAGACCGGTTGCCGGTCAATTGGGCGTCACCGGCCGCTTGGATGGCATGATTGTATGTACCGAGAATTTCATCTTTTGTGCAGCCTGTCAGCGCGAAGACAAAGCAACACGCGACCATCAAAAAAAGTAATGGTTTTTTCACTTCAAAGTCTCCTGTTCCTTTTGCTTCGTACGGCCGCCTTTCTTTGAAGGGGCGGCTGCAACCGCCTCTTTCCTTGGAATATGGATGATGATTCCGGTCAGCACGATCATGGCCAAGATCACGCAGATACCGGTGAACGCGTCTTGCGTTGAGGAATAGCTGCCGGCGGTATCGGATACAAAGCCCTCACCGCCGAACCGCACGATGCTGAGGCCGGCTGAAAAAGGATACAGGTTGCGGATCATGGGACTCTTTATAAAAATGGTGAGATATCCGAGCAGGAACGCAGCCACGGCCCCGCCCCGAAAAGCGTCCCGCCTGCGCCCGCAAAAAGCGATCAAAGGCAATTCCCCGATACAGGTAAACAGGGCCATCCCGATGATCCGGACGCTTCCCGATAAAACGATGCCCAACGACATATTTTCCGGGCAGCAGATCAGGCCGGCGATTATGGTCACCAGCGCATTGTAAAGGCCGAGCAGAAGCGCAATGATACCGAGCGCGGTCAGCTTGCCGGCCATGAGCCGCGGGAAACTAACGGGAACCGTCAGCATATTCTTTAGTGTGTCGTCCGTGTATTCCCGGTTGATCATATAGCCGCCGATCAGGGCGAGGATCATCGGGAAAAAGATCGTCGTATTGTTCCAGATGGTGCTGTTCAGCAGGTCTGGGAAGGTATAGTTCAAAACGGTTTTAGCATCATCCGACATGATGTTCTGCATGGCAATCGAAATGATGGGAGAGCAGGTCACGCCGATGACACCGACCAGGATAATGCTGTACCGTTTCAGTTTTTGAAATTCCGCCAGAATGAAATTCATCGTCAGGTCTCCTTCCTATAATTCGCGCCGGTTGTAAATACGTATCATCAGTACGATGCATATCGCCGCTAAAATTCCAAGGATTCCCAGGCAGACCGGCGTGGATACAAAATAGGGAAGCATACTCTCATAAAATTCATAATATGCCGCCGATTCGCCGCTTCCCGGTTTGTCAAATTGAAGAAACCATTTTGCGATCAAAGGAATCGGCAGGATCGTGCCGACATTAAGCCCCACAGGGGTCTTCATTCCCACATCGGTAAGATGAAACACATAGTTTACGATGGTGTAGAACAGCGTGATCACAATGGAAATCAGATTGCTTTTGTTAAACCACACCACCAAAACCACACAGGGCAGAGCCGCGGCCAACATCATGAATCCCAGCAAAACGCTAAGAGCAAATTTCTGTCCCATGTTGATGAGCGCCATGCCGAGCAGCTTCGCGCAAACCGCGCTGGCCAGGAATCCGACAAGGGAATAGGCCACGGCGACAACCGCCATGACGCTGATTTTCGCCATCACAAGTTGGCCCCTTGAAACCGGAATCGTCGCAAGGTTTTTCAGCGTGTCGCTGTCCTGTTCCGTAAAAAACAGCGACGTTGAAATGACAACCAGAACCGGCAGCAAAAGAAGAAAATTGCCCGGATCTACAACTCCTGAAAACAGGTTGTCGTAATCCTGTCCCCCCGGGGTATTCCAGTAGAGCAGTGTCGTCAGAACAGGGAAAATGAATGCCGCCAACGTCGCCAACAGAAACAGGGGACGCCGCTTGAACTTTTGAAATTCGCAGAGGATCAGGTTATGCAATGCCCTCACCCCCGGTCACGCGCTTGAAGTAATCCTCCAGCGTGTCTTCGCAGGTGTGGACTTCCGCTACCTCCAATCCGTTTTCAATGAAAGCGCGGGTGAGCGCGGTCACCGGCAGAGTGACGTCGTACAGGCGCAGGCTGCGGTCGTTTTCCACCGTAAAATTTTTTGCTCCAAAGTTTCTCTCCATGATTCTGGCTGCCTGCGCCGTGTCGGAGACGATAAAATGAATATATTTACTGTTCTTTTCTTCCAGCTCGGAAAGGCTTTCTTCTTCCAGTAAGACGCCGTGGTTGATGATGCCGATATCATCCGCCAACAGAGAAATTTCCGAAAGAATATGGCTGGAAATCAAAATTGTTTTCCCTCTTGCGTTGGACAACTCCCGGATAAACGAACGGACTTCGGCAATGCCGATCGGGTCAAGTCCGTTGATCGGCTCGTCCAAAATCAGGAGTTCCGGGTCGTGCATGATGGCAAGAGCGATGGCCAGACGCTGCTTCATACCAAGCGAGTATTGAGAAAATAGCTTCTTATCACCATATGGCAGTCCGACAACCTCCAATGCGCTTTGAACAGCGTTACGCTGGGAAACGCCTCTCAGCCGGGCGAAGATTTTCAGGTTTTCCGTGCCCGTCAGATTGGGGTAAAATCCCGGCGCTTCGATCAGGCTGCCGATGCGGGGCAAAATTTTCTTTTTATTACCCCGAATGCTTTTCCCGAAAATTTGAACCTCTCCCGAAGTCGGCTGCGTCAGGCCCAGCAGCATCTTCATGGTCGTGGTTTTTCCGGCTCCATTTCGCCCAAGCAAACCGTAGATGCGGCCCTTTTTCACGTGGATATTCAGGTTGGCAACGCTTTTCTGCGTCCCATATTGTTTTGTAAGATTTTTTGTTTCAATTATGAAATCACTCAAACTCAGAACCTCCTTTTCTTGCTAAAATCAGTCTATCACGCCAACCTTGCATTAACCTTGCCGGAACCTTGCATTAACCTTGCAATTTCAGCAAAAAGAAATCCCTGCCCGTGGACAGGGATTTTCTCAATTCCTTAATGGTAGAAAGACGGTAAAAACAGTATATTGGTTTGGCTCGCTTTGAACGGTAATTTTGCCGTCCATTTTTTCTACCATTTGCCGAACAATGGACAGTCCCAATCCGCTTCCCTTATCGGAACGGCCTCTATCACATTTATACAGCCTTTCAAAGATGTGCGGCAAATCGGATTTCTCAATTCCGATCCCGTTGTCCGCGATACGGATTTCAATTTCCTTTTCCTTTTTCGCCATTTCAATTTTAATTTGCGTGGTTTGGCTATGGGTAATGACGTTTTGAACCAAATTGTTGATGATGCGGGCATACCCGTCCATATCTACTTTTGTAAATAGCGGCTTTTCCGGAATTTCAATTTCATAGTCTAAATGGTTTTCTTCAAAAATAGGAATCCAGTCTTTCAAAACATTTCTCGTCAGCTCTGCAAGCTCCACCCGCTCTATGGATAAGGCAAATTCGCTGGAGTTTAATTTGAACCAATCAAATAGAACATCAATATAGTCTTTTAGGTCATGCGCTTTCCGCCTTGCGACTTCCAGATAATCCTCGCGTTCTTTTCCGGCGACAATCCCTCTGTGAACTGCATCCAAATAGCCGATCAGGGTGGTAAGCGGCGTTCGTACATCATGGGAGAGACTGGTCATAAGCTGACGATTGGTTTCATCCGCTGCTCTGAGCTGAGAAAGCTGTCCTTCGTAACGATAAACAATTTCATTCATTTTGTAGGAAAGGTCGGCGGTCAGATCATTGTTTGCAGCGAGGATTTTTCGGTTTCCGTTTCCGGCCTCGATGTCGTTCAAGGCATCCGTCATGTCCTTAAGCTGTCGCTTAACTCCAAGGAGCTTTCCCATGCAAATTATGCCGAACAAAAGGGCAAGGCAGAATAATATGCCTAATGTCACGTCGAGAATCACAGCCTACACCTCCTTGTTGAAGCGATAGCCGATCCCTTTTATCGTTTGAATATAAAATGGTTTGCCGGAGTCGGGTTCAATCTTTTTGCGAAGCCTGCTAATGATTGCCATAATGTTGCTGTCATCATAAACGTAAGGCTCGCCCCAAACTTCCTCATAAATCTGTTGCTTCGTCAAAATTTTCCCTTGGTTTTTCGCACAGAACAAAAGAAGGTCAAATTCTTTCGGCGGTAGTTCAAACGTACCATTTTGAGTGGTTACGCTTCGGCTGTCTAAATCTATGGTCAGCCCTTGGTAAGTCAGAGGGCGTGAATGATCTCCCGCCAGATTGAAACGGGTATACCGGCGTATCAGGGAAACTACACGGGCAATCAGTTCCTCCATATCAAAGGGCTTCGTCAGATAGTCGTCCGCGCCGGAGCGAAGCCCGCGGACTTTCGATGTGCTGTCATTTTTGGAAGTCAGCATCAGGATAGGGACACTGCTTTGTTTGCGTATTTTCTCCATTGTCTGGAAGCCGTCCATTCCCGGCATCATCACATCTAAAAGGATAAGCTGATAATCGCTCTTTTCGAGCATGACCAGCCCGTCTACACCGGAATAACAGCTATCCGCATCTATATTTTCAGCCGCCACGCTTTGCCTTATCAAAACACATAGCTCTTTATCATCATCGATGATTAAAATCTTACTCATTTGATTCACGTTTCTTTCTTCCATCAATTGGTTTTCCTGCATCTTTCGGAATCATCCACATACGGCTAAACCGTTTCACGCCGGGGATACGTTGTTCTTCACAAAGTTTTTGCACGCGTCGTTCAGAAATGCCCCATTTTACAGCAACTTCTCCAACAGAAATAAAGTCCATGTTTACCCGCCCCTTCTACATAACATATCAAGATTATTATATACGGATAGCCGAATAATATCAACTGTACCCCAATAGAGATACGAAAATATATACTACCAAACATGAAAATATATTTCGTTCAAATAATGCTCGGGTAGCTGTTGGGCCTGGCTTACGCCATTCCCAACAGCTACCAAAAAGGTCGAGTAGATACGGGCCTCTTAAACTTTAGGAGACGCTTTGTTTTCCCGGTTTCCTCCCTGTTTCCTCTGGGAGTGTCACAATATTTGCTCCATGATTTAATTGGCCACGTATCCCTCACAGGTAGGGTCGAGGACAGGCGCGGTGGCAGTTCTAGACCTTGGTGCGTGCTTCATTTTTGGTGTAAATAGTACTCCCCATTTACCTTTGCGAGTTCGTAATCTTCGAAAGTCAAAGCCTAAGAATCCCAAACTTTCCCCGCTAGCTAGGTTTACTAACCGGGTTTTCTCTTCATTGAGTTGTACATCAAGTTTGGTTAGCTCTTCAAGTAAGCGTTGATAGGCGGCTTTTGCCAACCAGTTCCATTTAGGGTAAGCATCAACTAGGATCACAAGGTCATCGGCAAAACGAGTATATTCGATGTATGTGTATTGTCCTTGCCGTGTTACTTCTTTTGCCTTTTCAAGCATTTTATCTACCTCGTTGAGGTATAAATTTGCCAAAAGCGGAGAAATAGCTGCACACATAGAAACAAAAATACAATTTCTATCGTCTAGGTTAATGATGGGCTTTTAGTGATGAGAGGGTAGGAAATGAAGTCTAAAGTTATTAAGTTTTTGGATATGTATCGTGTTAATAGCTATTGTTTTGTATTCATATCCGATAGGTTGTTAGTATTTACAGATACTACAATTACAAAATTACTTTTTATAGATTAATATTATGTGAAAATTTCTTCCAGTGAAAATGATCTTGATGTTTTCCGTGAGTATATAAAAATTATATAGTAATAACTGTCATAGAGTAAAAAAACCAGCTAAAGTCTGGTAATATTTGTCTTAGCATATTTTCGTTAAAATGTTGGTAATACCCCTCGATGTAAACTGTAGATTCAAGGGGGAGAAAGACGAAGGGGGCGAGCAGGTGGGTCGTCGGTATGAAAAAACGTGTTGTACCATTCTTGTAACTGTAGTATCGATGCTGATTTTAATAGCCTTAGAGGTCTGGAAAGGATCAGGATTATTAACGATTATCAAAGCACATGAAACTGATAATATAAACGGTAAGTTAATCAATATGCAGATTGAGAATATTCTCAATCCTCAAGTTGTTCCCGGAGATAAAGACATGACTTTCGACCAGGACAGCAAGATCTGGATACTTCAATCCAATGGCAGACGTAAAGTGCTTATTGGTGATGACAGTTTTTCCGCCTCTGAGTTAACCTGGTCCCCTGATGGCAGGCAGCTTGCCTTCATTGGCTGTAGAAGAAATAATACTCCAGGCATCTGGATAGCCAAGCAGGATGGTACTGGACAGACCTTTCTTACAGGATCCAATGACCCCTTACATATATTTTACAAAAATCCTAAATGGTCACCTGATGGTAGTTGGATTGCCTTCACAAAAGAGGTTATTAAGGATTATCCTGTTCACGGACATTATACTGCCAGTCTAACTATCTGGATCATCAAGCCTGACGGCACTAACTTGAGGATGGTAACTAATGGTAGCAACCCCACCTGGTCTCCTGATGGGCAGAGATTGGCATTTGAATTGCGACCAGATCCTAGTACGGCAGCTGATAGCGTAATCTGGACCTGTGACTTGAATGGAACAAATCTAAAAAGAGTCACTGAGGGTACGGAGCCTGCCTGGTCGCCTGAAGGCCGGTGGATTGCCTATGTGAGTAATACCTTAAGAACGACAATGTTTGAACATGACTCTCAGAACAAACTCGGCTATAGTATACGCTGGGACGCCAGAGAAATATGGGCGGCCAACCTGATTACCGAGAAAGTTACTCAACTAACACATTCTTCTATTGATACGAAAGCAGTGGAAACCATATTGAAGGATATGCAGAAAAAGGAAGGTCTGAAAACTGATAATGAGCTTATTTGCTCTGGACTATATGATGATTGGACCCCGTCCTGGTTACCGGATAGCAAGGGACTACTATTCACCAGAAATTACAACAACGAGAAGGGACCGCATTTTGTACTGTCCAAACTAGATTTAAAGTACAACTAGCCGAGCTATCATGATATTAATAAACTGACTAGTAGGACGATTCCTAATTGGGCTGCCGCCAACCAGTTTCATCCCTGATAGAGCCTTCATTAAACAAATGAAGTATCACAGAAATAGTTTTAAGTGATAACATAGGGGTATTCTTAATACATTTAATGACTAATTTAGGAATATGGATCACGGAAGGGTATTTTTTTAATTCCGTCATACCCGACAAAGAAAGTTTATAGCAAACAGGTATCAACATGCGTTACAATGGTTTGGGAGGGGAGTCACTTGAGCCGAAACGCAGTGTATACTATCGTGTTCTTCTTGGTCATTGGTTTGGTCGGCCTTTCTTACTGGGTTGTTTACAGTTTTATGCCCTGGCTGATCAGGGATGTGGAAGAAATGTCCCCGAAACAGCTGGAAGTAACCAAGCGCCATCTAGCCGGCAACGGCATTGCGCTTTCCACTGATCGTAATGAATATGTACCCGGTGACACCGTTCTGCTCACTATTACCAACCATACCAAAATCGAACTGGAACACCAACCGGGAGGGTTTCATTTCCGGATTGATATTCTCCGCGCCCGAACAGAGTCAGAGGCGTTTTCTATTTCTCCCGGCGATTCAAAAACAGTATCCCTGAAAATCCCCAAGACGGCAGATCCGGGACAGTACATTGTCCTGGCCAGTTATCAGCACATCGATTGGGCGCCTGGCGGGAATGATCTGATCATAAGCGCCCCGAAAAAACAGATTAAGGTGCTCGGATCGCCCCCGCCGCCCGTTCCCCGCGAGGGGAGGGTCGAAATGGTCAACGATCACAAAGCCGAAGTCTACCTGGGAGAAAAGACATATGTGGAGGCAGTGATGGGAAGTACGCCGTTGGAACTGCAGTTTCACCTGCCGGAGGGCGTGGGATACGCCCGGATCGAGGGCACCAGCCTGAACTCCTACGAGAATCACGCTGAGTACCTGTATTTCAAAATGAAGGACGGGCAACCCGTGTCGGGAAGCAATGTTCCGCCGAAAATCCCCGCCAGGGTGTCCTTCAAGATGGATCTTGACCGGGATGCCGCCGACTCCTACGGCCTGCTTATGCGGTATCAGGATTGGGTAGCCGACAAGAAACCTCTGCTTTTCAAGATCGTAATCGAAATGGATGTGGTTTACTAGGTTTGCCAAGTTTGATGTGGAACTTAGAGGGCTCAGACTGATAGTGGCACTCCATACAATTCGGTTGAATTCTTCCCACGGATCGCCAAAATCGGGGCGGTTGAAATCAATGCTCGGGTAGCTGTTGGGCCTGGCTTACGCCATTCCCAACAGCTACCAAAAAGGGACAGTCCCTCACTAAACTGGCTGCGCCAGTCAGTGGGCGGTGAGCTTGATTTTCCCTGGTCCAGCGGCATCAAGATGCCCTCCGACCTGGAGAGCTACAAGCTAATAGTCCACTGCGGCGCCTGTATGATCAACCGGCGGGAAATGTTATCCCGCATGATGGCCGCCAGTGCCGCGGAAGTGCCGATGGTTAATTGATATGGCCCTTGTCCAATACACAGAAAAGATTTTGAGCCTGTTAAAAGTTTTATAGCTAACCAGAACAGTTTGTTTAAAGATTTATTTTAGGACCCGGGCATTAAAAAATAAACGCAATGAACCAGAAAATATTGAGACTTCACTCCTCCCTCCCTTTTAAGAATTTCAACAGGAAAGAAAATATCTCTAGTTAACAACTATATGATTATTATTTTGATATTTTGCCGTTTAAGCTTCTTTGTAATTTCCAATTATAGACATTGCACTAAACCGCTGGCGCGGTGGTCCCCGTAATGTTTTTAAAGCTGTTTTGAATTTATGCTACAAAAAGTCAGTTCATTTTGATTAATTTCCTTTAAAATAAAGCTAATCGATTTTAAAGGATATGCGTGCTGGAGCTGCTGGATGAGCGCGGTTAGTAAAAGAATGGAGCTAATATGAGCATCTAAGCATATGAACGCAAGCTACTTGAAAGCAAAATTTATTTTAAGTTAGAAAAAGCAGCATGGAAAGGTTTTATGGGTAAACCTTCATTTTATTTGCAGGCAAGTTATTTTAAACCATTATCTTTTTAACTTAAAATTTTTCAAATCCTTCTTGTAAAGCCTCGTAAGCTACTTTGACCTGGTGGAAATCTTTTCTAATAGCATTTAATTTTTCTTCATCATGAAAGAAAGAAGCAGGATGATAGGTCGGCATTATCTTAATACCACCTTGATCAAACCACTTGCCACGCACCTCGGTAATTTTCGCTTTGGGATCAAGCAGGGTTTTTGTGGCCAGGGAGCCGAGGCAGACAATGATCTTGGGCCTGATCAGCTCGATTTGCTGTTTCAGAAAAGACACACACGCACCTACCTCCGCCTTGTTAGGGAGCCTGTTTTTTGGGGGCCTGCATTTTACCACCCCGGTAATGTAAATATCCTCCCGCCGGATACCGACTTCAGCAAGGATTTTGTTCAGGATTCGCCCGGCAGGGCCGACAAAAGGTTTCCCGGTCTCATCTTCTTTTTCTCCCGGGGATTCGCCCACCAACATCAGGCCGGCACCGAGGTTACCCTCTCCGAAAACCACGGAACGCCTGGTTTCTCCCAACGCACAACGCTTGCAACCTGCCGCCCGGGCAGACAAGTCCTCCATAGTCGATTCGTTTGTAATCAGCGGACTTCCCCCCACTCTTGTTCCAGCATTTCCCGCAGCATCCGGCCATTGATGGCCGCCTGGCCCCGGTAGTGATTATTCATGCTGACGAAGGTTTTCTCCGTTTTGGCGGCCAGCTTTTTGATCCAGGGCACCCACTCTTTCAACTCTGCACCGGAATAAAGATAATCGTAACGCTCGTGGGTTTCTTTATGCTGCCACCATTTTTTGTAGTTCCGCCCGTGGAAACGAACGTAACCGATCCTGTTGGTAGCCCTCACCACTGGCGGCACCAAGGTTTTGAATTGAGGCTCGTCCACGCAAACATAACCTAAGTCCTCATCCTCCAAAAGCTCGAAAACATTTTCATCCATCCATTCTTCGTGGCGGAACTCCACAACCACCGGGATGTCTCCCATTTGAGCCCGAAATTCCTTCAGGTAATCAATGTTTTCATCCCGGTTGCGAAAACTGGTTGGAAACTGGGCCAGGACACATCCGAATTTTTGAGCCTCCACCAGGGGCTTGAGGGCTTCCTTAAACTCGGTGAATTCCTTTTCGTTGTCCTCCCGTACGTGGGTCAAGCTTTTATGGGCTTTAATTACAAATTGAAAATGTTCCGGGGTTTTGGCCTGCATGTGATAAAACATAAACCGGTTGGGCATGCGGTAATAGCTGGAATTGATTTCGGTAAAGGAAAATTCCTTGGCGTAAAAGTTCAGCATTTCCTTTTTATCAATCCCCTCGGGATAGACCGGACCTATCCAACTGTCGTAACTGTATCCCGCCGTGCCCACCAAAATCATGTCCATCCCCCTCAAACTAAACTATCATTAACCAATCCCGGTTTCGAAAGATTGGCCAGGGAGCGAATGCTTTCAGCTATGACCTTGGGCTGTTCGCCTTCAAAGCAAATTTTCCCCCTTACTAGTATGCCTTCGGGGTTCAGTTCATATAAGTATTTTTGATAAGTACCGGGAAATAAAATGACTTCCACCTGTCCAAAGGGGTCTTCCAGCAAAAGAATCAACATATAATCCTTATTTCTGGTGGGTTGCCGCCGGCAGCTGACCACCGTCCCAGCGACCGTAACTCTGTTTCCCGTCCGGAGACCTGTTAGTTGTCCGCTCCTGGTAACCTTATCCCTGTTCATCAGCCGTTGATACCTGGCAAAAGGATGTTCCATGATCGAAATGGATAACAGTTCCCGTTCCAGTCGCCTTTTTTCCTCCCGGGAGTAGTCCGGGACGTCTAATTCGTAATCGATCCCGCAGTCTTCAGCTATCAGGCCGAGATCCATAAGGCTTAGCTGTCCGGCCTTCCTGGTTTTTTGGGCCGCTCTTACGGCTCTTAGGACCCTTTCTGTGTTTGCCAGCAATTGAGGCCGGGTTAAGCCCGGGGAATCAAAGGAGCCTGAGTTGATCAGGTTTTTTAAAACCCTCCTGTTGACCACTCTTGTATCCACCCGGAAACAAAAGTCATAGAAAGAAGTAAACTCCCCTCCCTGTTTTCTGGCTTTCAGTATTTCACGTACGGATTTATAACCAACCCCTTTAATGATGGCCAACCCTACCCGGACGGCTCCCTGATCAACCGTAAAACAGGCTGAACTGCGGTTGATCTCCGGGGGCAAAATCTTGATGCCCCTTCTTTTGGCCTCCTCAACATAGACGGACAGATTGTAGTATCCCGTCTGGCTGCTCAAAAGAGAAGCAAAATATTCTTCCGGATAGTTGGCTTTCAGAAAAGCCGTCTGATAACAAATACACGCATAGGCGGTACTGTGCGCTTTATTAAAACTATACCCCGCAAAACGGGTTAAAAACGCAAAGATTTTCCGTGCTTCTCCCTCACCGAAACCATTGTTCAGACATCCCCGGATAAACTTACTCTCGTGACCTTTCAGAGCCGTTGACTTTTTCGCAACAGCCCGGCGCAATAGATCCGCTTCCCCCATCCGGTACCCGGCCGCAACATTGGCCACTTGCATCACCTGCTCCTGGAATAAAACGATGCCGTACGTATCTGTTAAGACGGGCTCCAGGCTTGAATGCGGGTAAACAACAGGTTCTTCTCCCCGCCGCCTTTTTAAAAAACGTTCCACCATGCCGCTGTCCCAGGGGCCGGGACGGTACAAGGCCAGGAGGGCAATCAGATCCCTTATGTTTGTTGGTTTTAATTTTTTCAACAAGCTTCTCATACCGGAACTTTCCAATTGAAAACAACCCAGGGTCTCGCCATTTTGCAGCAAACGGTAAGCAGCGGGATCGCCGGGAGGTATTTGCTCCGGCGTTAATTGAACGCCCCTGGTATGCGCCACCAGTTTCAGCGTATCGTCGATAATGGTCAGGTTTCTGAGGCCCAGAAGGTCAATTTTAAGCAAGCCCAAAGCTTCGAGACTTTCCGGACCGTATTGGGTGACGATTTCCCCTCCCGAGGCCAGTTGCAGAGGGACTGTTTTGTTAAGACTCTCCCGGCTGATCACGACACCCGCAGGGTGAACGGAGCGATGTCTGACCCTTCCTTCCATACTCCCGGCCTTTTCAATTAAAGTTTGCCAAGGTTCTTCATGGACAGGGATGGTTTTGAACTCGGGTAGGGTGGCAAGAGCATGTTCCAGTCCCCCCTTACCGGAAAAGTGAGGTAAATTTGTTACCACCAGATCAATCATTCGCTGAGGCACGCCCAGGGCTTTCCCCACATCCCGGACGGCCCCCCTGGCTCCCAGGGTGCTGAAGATTCCTATCTGGGCCACATGCCCGGCCCCATATTTTTGATGGATGTAGGAAAACACTTCATCCCTGCGGCGCTGGCACAAATCCAAATCAATATCCGGCAGGTCGGGCCTTTCAGGGTTCAGAAAACGTTCAAAAAAGAGCTGGTTTTCAATGGGATCGATGCTGGTAATCCCAAGGGCATAGGCGACCAAACTTCCACCGGCCGAGCCCCGGCCAGGTCCTACAGGGATCTTCTTTTCCCGGGCAAAGGCTACCAGATCGGCAACAATTAAGAAGTAAGGAGCAAGTTTCATTTCTCCAATGATTTTAAGTTCCCTTTCCAGACGCTGCCGGATTTCCCGAGTCAGGTTTGCATAGCGGCGGTTCAACCCTTGTTGGCAAAGAAAAGCGAGATAGTCTCCATAAGTAACCCCTTCAGGCAGGGGAAAGAAAGGTAAACAGAGAGAGCCAAGAGGTAACTCAAGGTTGCATTCGGCACTGATTTTTATCGTGTTCTCAATGGCTTGCGGAGTTTCCCGGAAAAGACGCCTCATTTCCCGGGCAGATTTCAGATAGAACTCTGCGTTAGTGGGTTTAAGGGGATTCGGGGCCGGGACAGTTTGCAAGTTACCGATGCAGACCAGGAGTTCATGGATTGATGCGTCTTTATGGTCAAGGTAGTGAACATTGTTTGTGGCCACCAAAGGAATCTTCGTTTCCCGGGCCAGTTCCGTCAGTAACCGGTTGCACCTGATTTCCCGGGATAAACCGTGGTTTTGCAGCTCCAGATAAAAATTGCCGGGGCTGAAGATGGCCTGGTATTCCAGGGCTTTTCCCCGGGCCTCGGCATACTTACCATGGAGAAGCAACCGGGGAATCTCTCCCGCCAAACAACCACTCAAGGCTATCAGCCCGCCTGCATGACAAGCGAGCATATTCTTGTCCACCTTTGGTTTATGTTCAAGACCTTTTAAATGAGAACGGCTTACCAACTGAACAAGATTCTCGTAACCGGCATGGTTCTTGGCCAACAGAACTAAGTGAAAGTCTGGAGCGAGGTAAACCTCACAGCCAATAATGGGTTTAATCCCGGCCTGACGCGCCAATTGGTAAAACTCTATGGCCCCATGAAGACCGCCATGGTCTGTGAGGGCAAGTGCAGGCATGGAAAATTCCCCGGCCCGGGAGACCAGTTCCCCCAGTCTGCAGGCGCCGTCCAGGAAACTGTATTCAGAATGGGTATGCAGGTGCACAAAAGTCATAAAAGCCCCCTTTTTAAAGGGAACACAAGTTCCCTGTTGATTATACCTCGAGGTCAGGGCTGGTTAACAGAAGTAAATTATGGCAGGTACCCGCATTTTTGAATGTTGTTAATCAATTTCGTGAAATCTCTCTACCCCGTATGTTGCCTTCTATCTAATATAATGCAAAAATGAGCTTCGTTGATATTGTACTCGGGATTTAATTTAGAATGTTGAATATTTTATTAGTAAACAGTAGACCTCACAGTCATAGTAATAAATTTGCTCCATAATCACTAAATTCAGAAGATACTTCAGGTAAAAATCGGAGTTCATAGTCCTTAAATTTCAGTCACATGAGAGTTCCCAATTGAATAAAAATGATATAAATGCTCACGAATTACCGCTAATAACCCATTGGCTTATTCTTTGAAGTATATCTTAGTGATGCTTGAATTTCAGAATTTACATAAGACCACCTACAGACACATCAATAAAGTCCTTGTCATCAAATTTCTTTATTAATCGTCTTCTAATACCTTCCCTTTCATGGGGGGTAATAATAATCTTTTATGAATTTTCAATTCCCCATTTTTGTATGTCAATTTCAAATTCACCTGCAATTTTATGTATTGAATTAATCACTACTTGATCTTATTAATAAAGCCTGAGTACTTACTTGGCAATTGAATAGCTCAAGTTTTCATGGACACGTAAGCCTAAAACGCAAGCCTAAATGTAAATATTTGTAGACTTTAATAAGTTAGTTGTTTTTTATTAAGGGTTTTTAGCTCGGCAGATAACCATATTCCGGTTATAATAAATGATAAAAAATCCGATAACGGAATCGAAATTAATATACCCATTAGTTGGAAATACTGCGGTAAAATAAGAAGAGCCGGTATTAAAAAAATCACCTGTCTTAACAAAGTCAAAAACATAGCCTGTTTTGGTTTTCCGATAGCTTGAAAATAACCCGTAACAATCATCTGGATACCTATAATAGGTACAAAAATCATAGAAATTCCCATAGCATAGCTTCCTATAGAAATAAATTCCTTATTCTGGCTATTAAACAATGACATAAGCTGTTCAGGAAACACCCTAATAATGATAAATCCCAGTGTTGCAATAACAGTTGCAGCTATAACACCGGATTGTAACGCTTCTTTTACCCTATCAAATTTTTGGGCTCCATAGTTAAATCCAATGATTGGTTGGATACCTTGACTAATTCCGAGTATAGGCAATACTATAAGGAAGATGATACTAAAAATCACTCCCATTGCTGATACCGCTATATCCCCACCGTAATGAACAAGGCTCTTGTTCATAATCATATTAGATAGGCTTAGCGTTAGCTGCATCATAAAGGATGCTGCTCCAATGGCAAGGATTGGTTTTACAATGTCAGAAATGAGCTTAAGGTTTTGTATATGGATTTTTAGAAAACTACTTCCGCCAATGAAATAGTACATAACCCAGGCAGCCGATACTGCCTGGGAAATAATAGTTGCCAGTGCCGCCCCTTTCATTCCCAGGTTAAAACCGAAAATAAATATGGGAGTTAATATCGTATTTAAAATAGCCCCGATTAACATCGTTACCATTGCCTTTTGGGGACTTCCATCAGCCCGGATAGAATAGTTCATACCCAGCCCAAGTACTTGAAATATAGTTCCCAACATAATTATACCCATATAATCTTTTGCATAGGGAAGCACTTCGCTACTTGCTCCGAAGGATCTTAAAATCGGGTTAATAAAAAGCAATCCTGATATTGTTATTATTATCGAAAGCATAATCAACAGCACTATTGCATTTCCAAGTACTCGCTCAGCCACATTAGCTTTCTTCTCGCCAAGTCTGATTGAAATTAGGGAAGCCGCCCCTGTACCAACCAGTGTTGCACATGCCCCCATCACCAGCATAATTGGATACACTATGGTAATACCGGCAATGCCAAGAGATCCGACACCGTTTCCGATAAAAATTCTGTCCACAAAATTATATAGCGCGTTGACAAGTAGGGCAATAACCACAGGTAAAGAGAATTTTAATAATAGCGCCGGTATTTTTTCCTCGCCTAATTGCCCGATATTATCCTCTTTGTTTTCTTTCATAAAAAAACCCCCTCTCTGGTTATATCTAAAACGATACCTGAGATGGAGGATAAAATCCTGAGGTTTTTTACAGTAATCAATTCAAAGTATAGGTACATATAAAAAATGATTTCGAGTTCGCTCATAATCTTTAGTTCGTAATGTAAACATATCAATATCGATTGCATTATTTAACGTTAAATTTGTTACACAGAGCCATCTATACAAATCTTCTCGTATCGTATGAAAGATTAATCCCGTAATGTCCGGATATCTAAATACAGCGAACTTCGAACCTGGAATAATTCTGTCTTCCAAGCTGGAAGTGTCTCCAATGTACTCTTCCGCGGGTATACCGGAAAAACAAGAAACGAGGGGATCATCGCTGATATAAATACGCATAACATTAAACAGCCTTCCGGCAGTACCTTTGATAAAGTATTCCTCTTCAAATTCATATCCCTTGCGGATTGCTTCTTCCAATTCACAGGTAATCTCCGGATGGAAAAGCATTTCCTTTCCCAGGAGTTTTATTTCTTTTATATCCCGGCAGCAGTAGTTAATAATAATATCTCTATTTGCATTTTTAAAATCCCGTTCAACAATATCCAACCTATCCATCAATGAAACCTGAATATTGTCCTTTCTATAGCGGCTCGGGGTAACGCGAAACATTTTTTTAAAATCCCGCGTAAACTGTTCATGGGAATTAAAACCATATTGAAAAGCAATGTCTGTGATGTTACGATCAGTTGCCCTTAATGCAATGGCTGCTTCAGATAACTTTCTTCCTAGAATATATGATTTAACAGTTTGATTGGTCGCTGCCCGAAAGATTCGATAAAAATGCATAGGAGAAATGTAATACCGAAACGCCAGTTCTTCCAAGCACAGCTTTCGGTGCAAATTAAACTCAATATATTGTATGGCATCATTAACTATTTCAATATAGTTCATAAAAGTTCCTCGCACAAGGTTAGTATTACTTAAAATCATATTCAAATGATGGGATTCAGGTCCAGTCGGATTAAAAGCATAAGGGGCCCGGGGATTAACGAGCTTAACAACGCCTCTCAAAGATATGAATTCAAAAACCACCCGGCTTATCAGTTGATAGTGGCTTAATTAAGTCCCTATAAGCAGTATCAGTATCAGTATTGTATAATAATGTTACCTGAAAACGAAAGGGGTTTCCCATTATGGGCACAGAAAAACACTTTGTGGAACGCAACAGTAAGATTCATCTTCCTGCAACTAAAGCCGGCAAGGTGCCCTGTAAACCCCGTCATGTACGCCGCGCTGCGCGCGTTGTACGCCAGCGGCCCAGGTTGCCGCTGGAAGTCAGTGTTAACTGACTTCGACGAATGCATTGGGTATGTACAAACTTTTTTAGGAGGGAATTAAATGGCGAGTATTGGAATAATCACCTGTTCCAACTGCACCGGTGAACTGATAGTATTAACCTTGGAATATAAACAAGAGGGTTGTGCCCAATGCCGTTAATTATCCTAACTCAGAATTAAATATCTACATCCGGGTAGGCGTTTCTCCCCCCCGGTACTTTATGTTAGGATGACGGCTGTGGCATGAATAATGTATTATCGATTAATCCGCCGTGCGCTTAGTGCACGGCTTTTTGCTTGTTTTGTGCTAACCTTTACCTGTAGTTTCTACATGTGTCGCCACAGAATAGCAGAGTTTAAGGTAACTAACCAGGTGCGCTTTTTGCCGGGAAAGGAGGCTGGTGATCAAACCTTGACCATGATTATAACCACAGCGCAAATAAGCAAATTTCAGAACAAAGAAGGTGGTTTCATTGTTTCAGGACCGAACATTCGCTAAAGGGCACTATATCCGGTGCATACTACCTCTTCTGGGGCTTCGGTATGTTCTTCGGCCCGGTGCTGGTGGGTCAGTCTGGGAAATTGCCCAGGGAGAGTACGGGATTCTACATTTTCTCGCTGGCTTTACTGCTGGAGGCAATGCTATTGGCGGCGGTATCAGGCAAGGGTTCCACCAGGTCTGGATTAGGGAGTCAACATACAGTTTGAAATTGAGTAGTAGCTTTTTTCTCTATATAAAAGGCTGCTGTATCAGCTGAATTACAAAGCCAGGGTTTCTGCCCTGGCTTTAATGTTTCCATTCTTTAAGCAGCCTTAGGAACGACAAGCATTTTTTTCTAAAAGAAGGCTTGCTGTTTTTTCCACTTTAGACTTTGATTGCTAAAATCTCATAGCGGTATGTGGTTATGTAATCATCTCCGAAGTGATAAAGGACTTTACTATCTTCCGATAGGTTATTAAGTATTCGAAAGATTTCCTGTTGATTTTTTGGGCTTGTTCCCATTCTGTCAAACCACTGTGGCAGTTTATATTGTTCTTTTAAGAGAGAGGTATATTGTATAGTCAATGGTAATTTATTTAATATATGGTTCCACTGACGTGGCGAATAAGAACATTGGTGTGAACTGTCTCTTAAAAGCTCAATACGATTAATTTCTTTTTCCGTTTCATCCCCATTAAAAACCGAGCAATCAAGTATGTAGAGTTTCCCTCCTGGCTTTAATACCCTACACATTTCGCGAACGGCTTTTTTAACGTCGAAAAAATGATGGGCAGCAAATCTTGAGGCAACAATGTCAAATTGGCCATCAGGAAAATTCAAGTTATGTACATCTTCTATCTGAACCACAATATTGTTTATATCGGATTGTTTTGATGCCACTTCCGCCTCTGCCAACATTTCTGGGGTTATATCAATAGCAACCACCTTATTGACACAACTGGCTAGAGCAATAGCTGTATGCCCTCCTCCGGTTGCAACGTCTAAGGCAATTGCGTCTGACTGCGGTTTTAACAGATTAACCATTCTTTCAAGATCGATCGGATTTCCATGAGTATTACTCAATCTATAGTTTGAAGCTCTTTGCCCAAAATTTTTCCGAACCTCGCTTTGATTGCCCACTAAAATTTCACTTCCTAATATAAAATTATGCTGAAAAAACTTCCATTTCACGATCTAGTGCCACTTATACTTTAGAATAAGCAGCATCACAACTATCTATATAGCCCCTTTTACAAAATAATTAAATTCCTTACTCGTTCCACAAACTTCCAGTTATAGATATTAGTTTTTAGATGATACATTTTTCGCCGTTAAAAGATAAAATGCCAGCATTCACAAGGATGCTGACACTGGTTGATAATATGTTAATTCTCCAAACAGTCTTCTCCAAACAGTCCTAAATTTCCTTTAGTAAATGAAACCTTTTATTATTTTCTATTGCGACCATGAGCTTTAATACACCTAGCATACATCTACTACCCCAACCTGATATAATTCAGGGGGAGATTCAACTCCCCCTGAATTTTAGAACTGCAAAATGCATGACTTAGTTGGCGTTGTACTCCCACTTATAGAAGTGGGAGACTTACGCAAATTAGTCAGGTTAAAAACCCCAGGATAAAGAATATTTTGTTATACTAAAGGATATGACATAAGCTCATCCGATGATTATGCCGCTGCTGCCGTTCACCGTCACAACCTGCCGTCATGTAAAAGCCGGGTGGCTTTACCGGTGGCTACGGGATTCGCTATTCGCGCGCGATGATCGCCGAGTGCAACAGGAACCCCGCCTGAATCCGTCTAAGACATGGTTTAAATGATAATAAAGTGTATACTTTAACTGAAATTTCTTTGATGTTAAATATAGTCTGAATTTGTGAAGTGGGCTATAACCATTGATGGTGAATTGGTAGTTGAGGCTCTGTAATATGGTATACAATTTTACAAATTATTGCTGGTAGGTGGCTGTTTTATGATGGGCGGACATGGTATACATGGAGACGGATTCAAGAAAAAGGTTTTGGGTACGGTTTTGGTGTTAATTTTTTTTGCTTTTTTAGTAGCAGCAGTCAGAATAATAGGAACTGACTATAATCAACTGGGCAATTTTATAAAAGTGTTTACCTTAATCCGGACCCAGTGCATTGAGGAGATAAATACCTCTACTTTGGTCGACGGGACCATTCGGGGTATGGTTAATGCGTTGGGAGACCCGTATTCGGTTTACCTGGATGCGGAAACGTTTAAGCAACTGATGGATGAACAGATTCATGGCTCCTTCGGTGGATTGGGCTTAGTGGTAGGGGTTAAAGACGGCTTACTTACCGTAATGCAAGTTTATGAGGATACGCCGGCTTACGTTAACGGCGTGCAAGCCAGTGACCGAATTATTAAGATCAATGACCGTGACGTACGGGGCATAGACCTGGAAACTGCTGGCGAATTAATGCGAGGCCCGGTAGGGACGCAGATTGAGTTGTATGTTTTGCGCGAGGGCAGACATGAGCCTGTTCAGTTCGAGATTACCAGGGAAGAAATCATTATTCCAACTGTTGAGAGTAAAATGCTGTCGGATTCCCGGATCGGTTATATCATGATCTCCAATTTCACTGAGAAAACTCCAAATGAAATGCTGCAAACACTTGCCGGTTTGCTGGATCAAGGCATGCGTGGAATCATTCTTGACTTGCGGGACAATCCCGGTGGTGAACTGGTTGCTACTACTCAGGTAGCGGATAATTTTGTCCCCAAAGGGCCAATAGTGTATATAGATTATCGTTCCGGTGGTAAGGATGTAAAGAATGCGGACGACAGTTACCTGCAGTTACCCCTGGCAGTGCTGATAAATGAATATAGCGCCAGCGCCGCCGAGATTCTGGCCGGCGCTATTCGAGACACCGAAACCGGCGTTCTAGTCGGTACCACTACATTTGGCAAGGGCATTGTACAGACACTGTTTCCCTTGGACAACGGGGCTGGGTTAAAGCTAACCACCGCACGATATCTGACTCCAAATAAAAATGATATCCACAACAAAGGAATCCAACCCGACATTGTGGTGATAAACAGGGATGATTTACCTGGAGATGAGCAACTCGATCGAGCCGTGCAGTTGATGAAGGAAATGATTAATTCTTAGACGGGTTTTCAAAATGAAGGTTTACCAAATTTATTATATTTTGTACTGCAAGCATTGGTTTGATTGGTTCTCAAAAGTATGCTTTTTAAGCATAAGTCATTAAACGGAATAGCGCGAGATTGGTGCGAAGTTAATAATATACAGTTAGTCAAGGAATAACGATGGGAAAAAACATGCTAATACCAGTGATGTAAAGATGAGAGAGGGGAAAACGTGGATAACAATAACACCGTTTCATTTGATGGGAATTCGATGTTGAGCTTCTGAGCATAGATAAAAAATCGGTACTGCCAATAAAGCCTGTAATTGTTGAAGCTAAAGAAGAGTCACCTGAACAATATTATGGATGGTAATAATTGGAGGGGGGAGAAACCCTTACTTTGTATATAGGGTCAATTCATCAACGTTAATGATTACTTTTGCAGATTTCAGGAAATCTAGTCCTATCAGGCCGTTTACTCTATCCTTTGGATCAATAACGCCAAAATCAACAATCATGCCTTCCAGAGTTATATCACCAATTGATATAGTATCAATTTTCTTTCTCACGGCAGAAACTTCAACTCCTCCAATACCAGACATAACAACCAGTTCGTCACTATCGTCAAATCCAATATCATGTTCATGTAAAAAGTCAGGTAAGATAATACTATGACTGGCACCAGTATCAATAATGACATCATTTATCGTAATTTTCTCACCATGATGAGCAATAACAATATCTGCATATAGTAAACCATTCTTAAATTGCAAGCGATACATTTCAAGAACTCCTTCTAATCCCGATATATTTAACTACCTCAATTGCAATTTGCTCATTTTTGGTGCTATAAACAAACTGTCCTTCTTTGCATAGGGAGAATTCTTTCATGGCTTCCTTTCCATCATTAATAACTTTAATTATAGCTATATCATTAACATGCCTTTTATTGTCAATGGTATTATAATCAAGAACCTCAAATTTAATAAACTTATTTGGATAAAGTTCTCTAACTTCAGCCCACTTCATCATTATCACCCCTAAGAATAAAACTTACTTTCATTATATCAGGATTTATACTATCTCCAAAGGGCTTTTTGTTAAAGTTTTGGCGTTAAGTAATAGCGCTCTATCGCCTTAAGGGCACTGGATTTCCGTAACCCAGCGATTGTATCTTGTTGCATTTGCACAATTCGATAATACTATGGAATATCATTCAAGAATAACCATTTAGGGCAGAGGTTGGCAGGAATAGAAGGTATCTATGGCGAATGATGCGATTTGTTAAGTGTTGATACCTATATAGGACTTCCTTGAGGACAGGAATTAAGAAATTACCGAACTGTAGGTGCGGGAATACGAGGTTGTAGTGCGGCAGGATATTAAGCCGAGGAATGCGTTGGTAAACCTGGCATTCTCCTTTAAATCCAGAATACCGTCCCGGATAATTACTTCCCTTGCCGCCAGACCTACTGTTATTTCAATACTCTCCCTATGCCCCCCTGTATTAACCGGCCTAAGTTCAATCCGGTTATCTGTTAGCACCACCGGATCAACGCCGGCGTCCTTCGCAGGAGAGGTTGGGGAAAAACACTTTTCGGTCCTTTAATAAAACAATCAATGCCAAAAGTAAGGCTAATAAATCCGCAATTGGAAATGACATCCACACACCTTTCAACCCGTATAAATGTGGGAGTGTTAAAACGATAGGAATAAGGAACAAAAGTTGTCTTGACATCGATAACATTAAAGATGTTTTAGCTTTTCCTAATGCTTGATAAAGACCTGTAGTTACCATTTGAAAGCCGATGATTGGTGCTAACAGAAAAATCAATCTTAAAGCATTCGTTCCGTTGGCAATTACGTGATTATCATTAGAGAAAATGTTCATCAATAACTCCGGAATAACCATCGGTACAACCCAAACAATGGAGGCTATAATCGTTGATACGTTAACCCTAGTTTAAAGGTTTGTGTAACTCTTCCCTGTAATTTAGCGCCATAATTATAGCCAATGATCGGCTGCATTCCTTGCACAATCCCAGTAATAGGCAGATAGGCAAAAGCCATAACCCGGTTAATAATACCAAAAACGGCAATATGAATTTCGCTGCCAAAGATCAACAGCATCCAGTTAACAGAAACCACCATCAAGCTGGAGGACGACATCATAATAAACGAAGGTAAGCCAATTAAAATAATCTCTTGAATAACTTTAAAGTCGGGTATAAATCCAATCCATTTTAAAATACAGAACCCAATAAGATTATAAATATGTAATCTTTAGCATACGGTAAAATGTTATCAGTAGCACCAAAAGTTCTTAATAATGGATGTGACCTCCTCCCCTCTAAAGTGAGGGGCATCCAAGTTAACCCAAGATAGTCAACTTAGAGCCGGGAGCTTTTTTCAGCATCCCAGAGATTTCCGCATTGCTACGGCACATACCTTTCGATATGGCCCGGCCACAAGAGGCAATAACTTTTAGGTTTAGCCAACCTTCTTATAGGCCACATACCACTGACCACTTAGGGTACGGCTATATATCTTCTTCTTGCGATAGTCCCTGTAGTTCACTTTCGGCCTGTAGAAGCTGGTTAATAAGTTATTCAGCAGGTTGATTGCGGCGTTATCGTCCCTACCTAGCACCATAGCGCATTTGGGGCATTTGTAGGTGCGTATCGTGGGCTTGAGTTTCTGCCGGTTGCCGCAATTAGAGCACGTCTGGGTGCTATACCGTTCGTCGGCTTTGTGAGTATACTTACCGCGGCTTTCTGTCTTATAGCCGAGGTAGCCGAGGAACTTCTTATGGGGCCAGTTATTCTGTACGGCACGGTTGATACGTTGGTTGCCTTTACCTTTGGCCGGGTCGCTTGATGCCATCCCCAGTTTGTTGGGATTACCAACGGAAATAATATCGTGACGGCTGTTAGCCAGTAGTTTTGCTGTGGCGTGCAGGGTACCGTTTATCTGGCCAGCGCGACGCTGATAAAGTGTGCTTAGTGCTTTTTTTAGTCTCCTCCAGCGCCGGGAACCTTTCTTGCACCGGTCGAGTTTGGATTTTACGAGGTCGATTTCTTTGTCGAAGTACCTGGTGCTGCGATTAACGGTAGAGTGTACCTCTATAAGGCACCCGCTGTCGGTGGCCCCGGTCAGGAACGTCTTAACGCCGGGGTCAAAGGCGACAACCTTTAGGGGACGTTCGCTGCCCAGCTTGGCAGGGGTTATTTCATACACCAGGTTGGCATAATATTTGCCCTTCTCGTAGGAGATGGTCAGACTATGGATATTGTCCGGCAGGTTACGGTAGCCTTCGATCTTGATGCGTTCTTTATGCTGACGACGCTTTGTTTTGCCTTTGCTGGTTTTATAAGACTCCATGCCGCCGGAAACTACCAAATATTCATCGTCCAGCTCAAAACCGCTTTGAATATAGGGTAGCGTAAAGTATTTAAGTGCACTTTTGAACCGGGGTGGCCTGGCAGTAACCTCATCGCCGTTTAGCCGCTGGTTTTTTAAACGGCCCCAGAATGAACGATAGTCTTTGTTAACTAGTCTCAGGACCTCTTGGGCGACCAGGCTGTAAAGTTGTTTGAAGCAAGGGAACGCTTTTTTTAACTCTACCAGTTGACTGTTCTGGTAAGTATAACTTAGGCTTTGGGCGGTGCCGTGCTGCCGGTAAAAGTGCCACCTGCGCTGTTGCAGGGCGATATTATACAGCTTTGTGGCGGCCATACTCATTTGCCAGAGCCACTGTTCCTGTTTTGGGGTCGGTGAAAGGACGACCTTCTCAGTGAGCAGCACCGGCTTCACCGCCTTCCTTTTGGGTTTCGATATAGCGCTGGATAGTCTCTTTGGACATGTCACCGGCGGTACCCACGTAATAGGACGGGTTCCACAGGTGACCGCCCCATAGTTTCTTCTTTAGTTCCGGGCGCTGGGTGAATAGCATTCTGGCACTGGCTCCTTTGAGTATTTTAGCAATTACCGCCGGGGCTATTTTCGGGGGCGCGGATAGGAAAATATGCACATGATCCGGCATCACCTCCATTGTGATTAGCTCATATCCGTGCCCCTCGCAAAGGTCAATGATAACCGCCTTTAGGGTTTCTTCGATGGGCGGTGTTAGCGCTTTTTTGCGATACTTGGTTGACCATACAAAGTGATAGTTGATGTTGTAAACTGCTGTGCCTGTTGACTTCCAAGTTTGGTTTTTCATACCATTATTATATCACAGCAAACCTATGTTTGCGAGGGGAAATTGCCGGGCTTACGCCCGGACGAGGGGGTCCGTGTATCCCCTCAATGAATTGAGGGGATACACGGACCCCCTCGTGCTCCCCCAAGTTTCTAAAAGAAAATATTCACCAAAAGTTCGCAGTTATGGATCAAAGAATCGTATGGTATGGGAGCATCAATCTTTTAAGCTATGGGAGTGCTGCTGATTGTTTACCCTCAACCATGGGATATCTTACCCTGACTTCACCGTACAATACCTTTGCGCCAGGAACCGGGGCGGCGCTATCCAAGTTATGGTCACCGACTCGATTAGTCTAGGGCAATACCCCATTTCAGCCGTGTCCTTGCGGTAATGCTATATATATGTCTGAAGCATACTGCTATTACCAAATATTTCTTGACAACTAATTCAATAAGGTATATATATAACACGATCTGGGGTCGAATTTAAAGTTTCATAGCCGTTTTACCATTCGCTACACAAAGACCCTGCCCTCATCACCATCCACTGTTATTTTTTGTCCGTCTTTAATAACCTTCATAATACCTGGAATGTTAACTACTGCTGGAATGCCGTATTCCCTGGCTACAATAGCGCCGTGGGACATAAATCCGCCGGTTTCCATAACCACTGCGCAGGCTTTTAAAAATAACGGAGTCCAGGCCGGGTCGGTGGACGGTGCCACCAGTACATCGCCCGGTTGCAATTCGGTTCCTTCAGCGGGGTGATTGATCAAGCACGCAGCGCCGGAGGCTTTCCCTGCGGCAACCGCCACCCCCTGCAGGCCGCTGTCTAAATTGAGAGTAACCGGCTCTGTATACCTGGGTGTTTCACCAAAAATGATATCCGGCGGGGAAATGGATTCCATTTTATTCATTAGAGCCTTTCTTCTAACAATTAGTTCCTTTAGCCCGGCACCGTCCCATGCGCCGGTTAACACTGAGAATAATTCCGGCCAGGTGCAGAAAAAGATATCTGCCTGTTCTGCTATAATCCCCCTTAAACAAAAACGGGAGCCCAACTCCAAAGCCATTATCCGGTATACGTTAATGGCCTTTACCACCACCGATTTAGTCATTTCCCGCACCGCGGCCCCGGCCTGAGCCTCCCCGACCCACTTTTCGATGGAAGAGTGCTCGTTTACGGGCACGTTATTTTTAATTTCCCGCCAGACTTGCTCATATTTATCCTTTTGTCCCGCCCTAAGTTTTCCAAAGTCGGCGGTGTCGATAGTGCTGCGGATAACGTCCAGCAGGTAAGTAGGATCTTCCTGCCACCTGGGGTTCCTTATGTCCAGTTCATAGACGGCCCGGTGCCCGAATTCATTGAGAAACTCCCGGAAGGCCTGCTTGAAGGGAGAATCCTCGGGCAGCTGTTCCTCCCATGTAAGCGGTTTAAAAACAGTAGCGTTAAAAAATCCGGCAGCATCATTGTCCCGGCGGGCCAATTCGGCCAGTTCCACCAGCCTGTAACCGTGGTCCGCGCTGGTTATGCCCGCGTCACTGCCCACCATCAAAGCATTGAAAGCCATGGCGGCCCTGTGGCCCAAATATTGGGTGAGAACCGTAAACAGCGAACTCACTGCCGAAGCGCCTGTGCCGCTCAAAAATCTAAATTCACGGGCATACTCCTTAACCAACCGACCTAATTCATTATAAATATTAATGAATTCCGTGTCCTGCCATTGCCCGAAATCTTTTTCGATTAGTATTTTGACGGAGTGCAATACACGACTAAATGTTTCCGGAGCATTCTTCACGGCCTCATCCATCAACAGACCGCTTTTTTGCAATCGCTCCAGTCTTTTCATGCCTGTGTCTCCTTGATACGGTTCGGGCTCCTTGATCTCTATTTCCGGCTGGTGGCCTCCCCAAAAGCTATTAACATCCCGGGGCAATATGCCCATGGAATCGTACCAGGCCCACTGCAAAGCAGCAATATTGGCATAAAGCCTACCATTAAAAAATTTGGAAAACCTGAAGCCTTGGGGCAGTTGGTACCCGATGCGAGTATAAGAGGCTTCGTGGATGGTGTCTATCATATCGATGGATAACCGGCGGTTCAGAGGTGACTGGACCATAGGCACGGCATCCCGGTAATTACCGTTGGACCAGATATCCGGCTGATCTTTTATGGCGGCAAAGGTGTTGCGGGGCAGGGCTGTCACCGGCCTGGCCTGAACCAAAACAAAATTGCGGCCGTCAAAGACCCATTCCACATCCTGGTGCTGCTCACCGTCTCCCAGGGCGTCAAGCACCCTCAGAAGGAGTAGGCCTAGTTCTTCAATTTCCTTGTCGGACAATACCTGCCGGCGGGATAATTGTTCATCATGTACAAATTGAGTCCCCCATTCCTTATTTGGGGACATTCCTCGACCCTCAAGTGATGACCCCAAAGCAGAGGTGTGTCCCCATTCCTTTTTGAGAATGGTTACCCCTTCCTTGCGCCCGGTTTTACGTTCAATTAGCCCGGGTACTGCTTTCCAAGGCAAAGCATCCAGATAATAGGTATCCGGTTCCACAGCTCCGGTTACCACCGATTCGCCCAGGCCAAAATTAGCGCTGACCACTAAAACGTCCTGGCGGCCCGACCGGGGATCACAGGTGAAACCTACACCGGCGGCCCGTGCCTCAACCATGGCCATGATTACCACCGCCATGGCTGTATCATTGTCGCTGATATTTATTTTTCTTCGATAGGCCACAGCCCGGGGTGACCACAAAGAGGCATAACATTCTTTTACTGCCGTCAGTATATTGTCCAGGCCGTGTACATTCAAAAATGATTCATGAATACCGGCAAAGGAGGCCAGCGCTGAATCTTCGGCCGCTGCCGATGATCTCACGGCCAATGACTTATCTGCCAGGTCCGGGCTTTTCAGCAGGTTGATTATTTCTGCTGTGACATGTTGGGGCACGGCACCGCCCCGTATTTTATTTCTTAATTCGGTTAACCTGTCCTGGCTTTCAGTTTCATTTAGGTTTGCCGCAGTTACTGACGAGGCAATGTTTTGCACCAGTTCCTGAAGTCCATTGAAGCTCATAAATTCCGCGTAAGCCCGGGTAGTTAGAACTCCACCCGCGGGAATACTAAAGCCGTACCTGGCCAGACGCCCCAGGTTCCATCCTTTGCCACCGGCATGCCGGGCACCGAAGTGAAAAGCTTCCGCCCAATTTAAAAAACATTTTGTTACGGACTGTGTCACTTTGTCAACCTCCTTTGGAATGATAGGATTGTTGAAATACTTAAAGGCTTTTATCCTTTTGTTTGGTCAGCGTTTTTTCTGTTAGTTGCCCCGTTCAAAAAAAGGTCTATAACCCCGGCCATTTTCCGGCGGAGTTCAAACTTGGACATATCCTTCAACCAATCCAATACCACGGCACTCCGGAGAATATCTATTTGTGTGGCCAGTACACTCACTGGGAAATCACGCCTAATTTCACCGTTTTCCTGACCCAGGCGTATAATTTCTGAAACAATACTCCGGGTGCCTTTCTCGGCACTTTCATCTTTTGATCCCCGACACATATTTTTCATGCGATAACCCAGGCAGATTCCTGTAAACTCCGGGTTATTTTCCACCCACTGGTAGGCTTTATCCAGCGCGGCCATTAAGCGGGATCTGGTATCAGGCAGTTTTTTTATGGATTCCATTGTTTTACCGGCAAGTTCGCTGGATATGTCCCGCATATACTCGTCAACAATGGCCTCCTTGACAGGAAAATGATTATAAAGGGTTTTCCTGGCAATGTCAGCCTTTTCCGCTATTTGCTCCATGGTTGTATTATCGAACCCCTGCCGCCGGAATAAATCCAGGGCTGTTGTAATAATCTTCCGCCGCGTTTCCTTTTTCTTTCGTTCAAGCCTGCTCTCGCCGGGCCTATCTACTGGCTCCATTTGACGACCTCCTGCTATTGGTTTTTAAAAATAAAGAAAAACCGTTAATATACAAAGTGCATTAATATACAATGTGTAAATACATTTATATTTTCTACTAAATTTATTGCTATGTCAATAGGTAAAATGATCCCAAGACATCCATTACTACTATACATATTTTACAAATATATCATGTACGGTTATAAAATAATCAATAAATGCACGTATGTCACCAATTCAATTTTGTTCATTCATTCGTCGAGCAATTGACAGCTATGGTCTTGACATATTTTATAAATAGAATATAATTTTATTGAATAAAATCTCAATCAATAAAAAAGGAGTATATATGTCTCCAAGAAATAAAGAGCTAAATGAGGAAATCAAGGATGCGCGCAGAGAACAAATACTCTCTAATGCATTAAAGTTGTTTGCGAGAAAGGGACTTGCTGCAACGAAAATAACAGATATTTCTACTGCTTCTAATATTTCACAGGGTCTTTTATATCATTATTACAAGTCTAAAGAGCAAATTTTTGTTGAACTTCTTCGAGACGCATATGACAAGATGATCGCGGCTGCACTGGTTTTAGAAAGCCTTCCGTTAAGCCCCCTCGAAAAAATCAAAATGGCAATAGAAAAGCTCCTTCAAGGATTTGATGAAAATAAGGATACTGCATATTATTATCTGCTTATTAATCAAGCGTCTATATTTGAAGCCATACCAGATGAGGCTAAAGAGATTGTCAAAGGCAGATTTTTGCTATACGACGTAATTACCCGGATTATAACTGACGGTCAGAAAGATGGTACATTCAAAAAATACGATGCGAAGGATATGGCCGTGGTTTTCTGGACATCGTTAAACGGCCTCGCAATATATAATGCAGTACAAGGTGAGAAGTTTAAAGCTCCGGATGCTAATATACTTATTGGCATGTTTATCGAAAAAGTTTCGCCAACAAATTAAAGATATTTTGAGGGTTTGCGAAAAAGACAAATAGAAAAGATAGGTAAATAAAAAATACCAAGTCTACATAGCCATCCGTTGGCTTTTGTGTTGAGACATAAACATTTAAAAATTCAAGCCATACGAAGTTATTGAGCAGTACGTTGATCTTTGTATTATGGGATTAAGCATGAGCCTAAGTAGAGTCTGATAATATTATAAAGGAGTGATTATAGATGGCATTTGCTAAGGTTAATAACATCAATTTTCATTATGAAATCCGAGGAACGGGTCCCAGAGTCCTGTTTATCAACGGTTTTGGAGCTGATCTGAAGAACCCCCCCAGAATTTTCGATACCCCTCTCCCACAGCAGTTTACCGTGCTCGCTTTCGATCCCAGGGGACTCGGGGAATCGGACAGCCCAACCATACCATGCACTATTGCCGATATGGCAGATGATGCTGCCGGTTTAGCATCAGCCGTTGGTTGGGACCGGTATCATGTATTCGGTGCCTCGATGGGAGGGATGGTAGCTCAGGAACTGATTCTTCGGCATCCCGTTGTGGTTCAAAAGCTTATTCTCGGCGTAACCAATGCAGGAGGTAAAAATGCAGGGCCTGTACTAGTGGATAAACTTGATAAAATGTCCACTTTGGAACAGCTTAGGCTATCCGATACCAGGCAGGACGAAGCTTGGGCCGCTGCCCATCCGGAAATGGTTAGGCAATTCAAAGCAAGGTTCCTGGCCGTCAGAGAAGCCTGGCAGGACAATCCAGCACATATTAGGGGCTACAACAACCAGATAAACGCCGTGTTAAAGCACAACTCCTATGACCGTTTGCCTCAGATAACTGCTTCGACCCTCGTTTTTGGCGGTCGCTATGACGGTTGCTGCCCGCCTGAGATAATACGAGCGCTGGCTGACCAAATACCGGGCGCTCGCTACGAGTTACTCGAAGCCGGACACGGCAGTTGGTTCGTTGACCCTACGGTCTGGGAGATGATCACCAATTTTCTCCTTGACTAAAAACGGATGAATAAACCGATCCTTGTACGCTCATGTACTAGAGCCAGGAATAACCGAATACCTCCTAATTTTATAAAGATAATTCTTACGGCTTATGTAAGTGCGAATGGAGTAAGACTTAAATGACGATAATATCTGGTTACATAATTAGTGAACAAATTTATGAAAATAATCATTTAAGAATCTTTCGTGGTCATACGATTCAGGACCAGTCACCGGTTATCATTAAGGTGCTCAAAAAGGAAATTGCCAACCCAGTTGATATATTTAATCGACGATCCGGCTATCCGTTACCTGCTTTTGATCGGTACGTACAGGGATAACGAAGTCACAGGGACGCACCCGCTGCCGGCAATCCTGACGGAGCTGCAAAAAGCGGAGATACCTGTGCGGCATATTTCCCTAACGCCCCTTGGTCCGGCCCAAACCGGCCAATTCATCGCCAGATCCCTGCATTGTTCAACATTGGAAACGCCCTTGCATTACAGGCAGGGGTGTTTTTTTATTAAAAACCTTTCTCAGTCACCTGTTCGGGTGATGTTTTTTTAAAAATACAGCTGTATGAGTGAACCTGTATAGATCAATCACTCCCTTATATAATATAAGGTGCATCTTATGGAAGGAGTTGGACAATTGGTCGATACCGGTTTGATTAAACGTTGTCAACAGGGAGAGGGAGAAGCTTTTGATGAATTGTATCAAACATATGCGACAAAAGCCCTGCGAACAGCCTATTTACTGGTTGGCAATAAAAACATTGCCGAGGATATCATGCAGGAGGCATTCTTTGAATGCTACCGCGATATCAAGAAACTGCGCACTCCGGAATTGTTTCAGGTTTGGTTCAACCGGCTCCTGGTAAGGATAAGCTGGCGTATGGCCTCAAGAGAAAGAAAAGTAATTTATGAAAGCCTTAATGCTAATGACATGGAACGCCTGCCGGACCGGCAGGATGTACTTGAGGTTGTGGAAGCGAATCAGGAAAGTCAGGTAATACGTCAGGCGATTAACAAGCTGAGCATTCCCTTGAGGACTACAATGATTCTCTATTACTACAATGATATGTCTGTTAAAGAAATATCACAAATAATGAATTGTTTCCAGGGTACGGTAAAATCCAGGCTGCTTAACGGTAGAAAAAAGCTGGCCAGAGAATTGAAAAGCAAGCCCGGTAATTTATCTATTAGAATGATGCCGGGATGTTTGAAAAAGGAGAGTGTAACCCATGAATAAACAAGCGCAGCTTGAAAAATCCATAAAAGCGGCTTTGCTGCAAGGAGTTGAAACCCTTGAGGCAGACATGAATTGCCTGAAAAAAATTAAATACAGAATAAATACTGAAAAGGAAGGTAGAAAGGAAAGAATTATGAAAAGAATAAATGATCATTTTTACGACCTGAAATCCAAGGTTAAAAGGCCTGCCGTTCTGGTTTGCAGCATTGCCGTGGCAGCTGTTTTAATGTGTACTTTTATCCAGCCTGTCAGGGTGCTCGCCCAGGAGGGAATCAACAAAATTGCTTCAATGGTTTATGTAGTGGTAAAAGAAGAAAGCGGTAAATACGAAATGGCACAGGTTTCAGCCGAAGATGTGTATATAGGTTATTGTGAAGGCAATACCACTGTTTTAAATGATAAAGAACTTGCAAAAGAAGTCGGGTTTGATTTTAATGCACCACAAGCACTGGAAGGCGGATATGAGTTGGCTGACAATAGTGTTATCCAGGTAGACGGATCGGATAAAAAAGAAATTTCCAAGCTTTACCGGAAAGAAAAATCCAGACTTGTTTTGAGCATTACCGATCAGAACTATTTACTGCAGGTTGCCAAAGAAAACGGAGACAACAGAAAAGAAGTGCAGGTGGAAAATAATACATTGTACTATTGTGAACGCCCCCTGCCTGTATACCCCATTATTGAGAAGAATGGAGTTAAAACAAACGATGTCACCCAGAAGCCGACAGGGATCAAAGTCATTCATTCACTGACCTGGGAATACAATGGAGTTTACTACAAATTGGATGATATGGGAGATGGCATACCGCTGGATGAACTGAAAAATGCGGCTAAATCGGTCATCAGTTATCAGATTGCAACACCATAAAAAGTTAAATTGAATTTTGCACAAGTCAGCAACACCCCCGGATTTCGGGGGTGTTGCGTTAGTTAATTAAAGCCATCGACTGCTTAATCATATACGGCTCTTGGCTCCGGAGAAAAGCAATCGAATCGCTGGGATCTTTGCGGTTGGGTTGAGTCGTTTTACTCTATTGCGCCCGTTATAATGGAACGTGTACTCAGGGAGCAGTTATTTGGAATCCCGGCCTTATTTTACTTTCAGCGTCCGCAGGTACGCCTTTGTTTCGTCACCGATCCGATAGCTCTCAATCGCTTTCTGGATAGCTTTGTTGTGCGTCCACTTCTCCAAACGCTGTTCCTGAATGTACGGCAAAGCCGCTTCGTACTGCTTGGCCAATGCCGTTGCAAAATACCAGGCGATCATCATGTTTACATAATATTCTTCCAACCGTATACACGCCACAAGCTCAAGCATCTCCGGCCGGAAATCATCATCGAGATAGAAGCTCATCAGCATTCCGATCCCGAAGCGCAGCGTATAGGTCCGGTCGGATATCAGCCAAACTTTGATTTTTTCATACAGCTTGGGCAAATGTTTTTTAAATATCTTCGGTGAAATCAGGTCACAGGTCGCCCAGTTGCCTATATACGGCAGAAACTCGTCAACGGCGGCAACGGCGGCATCATAATCCTTGATCGTTTCAATCAGGAAGCCGTGCAGGTTATTTTCTTCATAATACGCGTGCGGCAGGATTTTGAGAAACTCCGAAGCCTCCGACGTTTTGGAAAACTCCCGGGCGAGTTTCCGCAGATCCGGCGTGCGGACGCCGATCACGGTTTCCGGATTCACCGTCGGCATGAGTTTGCACGCAAACTCTTTGTATTTCAGATCCCGCAGCTCGAATAGCCGGCGCCGTATCTCTTCTTCTGTACTGCTCATATCGTTTTACCTTTCATCAGTTTACTCTATCCTCTGTATCATATTGGCATGCCATCTGTTCAAAAATATCATTTGTTTCCATAAAATTTCTCCTAGTAGTTTGTCATTTAATAGCTAATGTTCGCATTTTATATGGTGAAAGCTTATTAACTATACAGAAAATTCCTGTTTATCTTCATGTTTTATAAACAATAGTAAATTCACAAATGGTTGTTTAGATTCCCATTATTAGCCTAATATGAATAATGGGTAGCAACATTATTGAAATAGCTTTTTTAAAATACGTGATAATTAACGAAAGAATGTTATGCTTTATTTACCTTAAGCTAAGACACATCTTGTTTTTTGTTGCCTCCAATATCGGGTAGTGTATTAATATTAAACATAAAATTACCTGGATTATTCACAAGACTAATAACCGTATCTCTTATCATGCCATTTTCTGAAACTATATCAATACCTCTTCCGATTTGAATTGATATTTGATTGGTTACAATAAACCTATCGTGGACAAATTTACTATCAAGATCACCCTTAAAAAAGAGATTGATTTTTGTTGAAAATTTTTTCTCAAGGTAACAAATAAAAGCTACGATATTCTCCCTTGTTTCATCAATGTGAAGTATATTAACTGATAAGCAAAGTGTAGTATATATATCTATTAATAGTTCTTTTTTTAATGATGATTCAACAATGGATTTAATAATTAACTCTAAGCCTCTCCTGTAATTTTCACTCAGCTCACCTGGATGGTTATCTATATGATATCCTAAGACTCTATCAATAATTTTTATCGATTTAGCATATTTAAAAATTGGATACAAATATTCTCTTGAAAATTGCTCCACTGAATACTTATTCGCTTCAATAATAACTGAATTGGATCTACGTCTTTTAATTAAAAATCCGGACACAGAATATTCATCAATATTAACAATATTACGGGAGTATTTATCGAAACAATTGACGCAAGAAGAACCACACAATATCAAATCAATATCATCAGAAATAATTGACAAGATATTATCGCATAGTTCTGTTTTGCAATCCATTTCGCTATTTATATTATTAATTTTATCAATATATATAATTCTGTTCTTTTTTTTCATTTTTTTAAAAAATTCTTGTATTCTTTTTCTATGTTTTTGCGGCCATAGCAATGTATACTCCGTGATGGTATTAATTATTTTTCTTTCATTATCGCAAATTAGCAACATGTTTTCCAAACATTCATTTATAATCATTAATAATATAGAATAATTATTTTCTTCTAATTTATATATTAATGGATGATGAATGGTAGTAAATATCATTTCTTCGAAAATACCTCCTCAAAATCCTCTTCAAAAAAACCATCAGGCCATTCATCCAAAAAATCTCCTTCACTATCCATTCTTAAATGCGTGCAAAATGCACCATCAGAAGTTTGTTTAATATAAAGAACGGATACATCACTTGGATCCAGATCACCTTTTTCAACCAATTTCTGAATTCATAACATTAAATGCTCACTATGTGTTTCAATAATAAATTTATTATTATTATTCTTTACACAATCCTCAAGAAATGAGCCAAATGTGGCTTGTAATTTTGGATGTATGTGTATTTCTGGCTGTTCAATTATAATAACTGATGAATTTGATAGTAAACCTTGAACAATTATCGGCAATATTTGACTAATGCCAAAACCAACATCCAATGGACTTACACTAATGCCTGTGTTTCTATCGATTAGCCTAAGTGAAAATACATCTTCTACATCTGGGTCATCGATTCTTTTTACTAAAAGATTATAATGTATGTTAAATTTATCAAACCATTCATTGGCTTTCTGGGTTAGGTCTTTATTCGTAAACAATAAATCGGCCATATTTTTTCCACTCTTTCCAACATTGGATGGCATGTTACCTGAGTATATATAATGTCTTTCAGGATATTCTCTTAAAGGGCCAAGATATATCGTTTTATTAAAAAAATTTCTTGCCAAAGAAGAAAAATGCATTGGTATTCTAGATAGAGTCGGATAGTATTCTCTGAGCAAACCCAATGAAATGGAATAATCATTTATCTTGCTATTTCCCAAATGTGTGCCAACTGGTAAGAAACAATCACAACTCAGATAATCGGTGTAATTTATATTAAAAAAATCCTCACAAAAATAGTTATAGTCATATGATGATAGTCGCATAATGTAATTTGTCAAATCGTGACCATGCATTGATTCCTTATATTCAATTAAATCATCAAACAAAACGTTATCTTGATTTTTTATTGTATAATTCTCGACGCCACTCTTTTCTTTTAATATCTTTATTAAGTTGCTTTTTCTATTCATAAATTGATCATAAATATCGTTTATCACAGGATTATCTTCATATATTTTTATTGGCTTAAGATATAAGTTGCCATACTTTCCTCTTACTCTAAATATCCGCTGCTTAATATTTCTTGTTTCGTTAATTGATGTTTTGCCATATGTTATTAAAGGTATTTTATTAATGGAATAAGTTAAACTTGATAAATCAATTTTATTTTTTTCAGTCAAACAGAACTTAATTTCACAGCCAACCTCATCCATTTTATTCTTATTAAAACCTCTATAATCAATATAGTCACGCTGAGATAGACTGAAATTCATGCTAAAGGTTATATTTTTTTCAGTCTCGTGTCCATAGATCATCTCCTTGTAACTGCCAAGGTTGACAATTTTGCCTTTCGGTACTAGTACAGCATCTCCGCTCTCGGACTCTTCAAGAGTTTGCTTAAGCAATAACAACGACTGAAGCAATGAACTTTTGCCCGCGCTATTGGCACCAAATATTAAAGTTATTGGCGCCAATTTAAATATCTGTTTCTTTGAGAACGCTTTAAATCCCTCAATAGTTAATCCTTTTAGCATTTTTTTCTCCTTATCTTTAAAATTAATACCTATCTCACGGATACAAACTTCCAATTATAGACATTAGCTAAATATATTGATGATAAAAACCAGAAACGTTTACTTAATCAAACTCCTTTGGACAAAAATGGTAGGTTTTTTCATATCTATTTAATCAAAATCAGCCATCCCTTACCCTACCGGGATGTTGGGCAATGCTCATTTATCTATTCATTTTGCGGATAGCAATTTAATAAAATTCATTTTTCGCCGTTATAAGACAAAATGCCAGCATTCACGAGGATGCCGGCACTAGTTGCTACTACGGTTATTCGCCAATTGGTCCTAATTTCCTTTAACAAAGCAAAAAATACAACTTTTATTGTTTTTTAACTCAACTTTCGCACAGCCGGTATTTTATTACAACAGTTCTGTTGTATAATAATGTTTCCCGAAAATAAGCATTAGTTGTCTAAGTAAGGTTGAAGTTAGTATTTTATGCGTTATAATAATGCCATGAAATACCATAAAAATAAAGGATGTGCAAAATGGCGAAGAATAATATGAACGGCAAAAAAGAAGAACCAATTGAAAAACAGCTATGGAAAGCCGCAGATAAACTCAGAAAAAATATTGATGCAGCCGAATATAAACATATTATATTAGGCTTGATATTTTTAAAATACATATCTAATGCTTTTGAAGAGTTATACCAGAAATTAGAAAAAGGTGAAGGGGAATATGCCGGTGCCGACCCTGAAGACAAAGACGAGTATAAAGCAGAAAATGTCTTTTTTGTTCCGGAAAAGGCCCGCTGGTCTTATCTGCAATCCAGGGCGAAACTACCGGAAATCGGTAAAGACGTGGATGATGCAATGGATGCCATTGAAAAAGAAAACCCATCCCTCAAGGACGTTTTGCCGAAAGTTTATGCAAGAGGCAACCTTGACCCCACAAATCTAGGCGGATTGATTGACTTGGTCGGAAATATTGCTCTTGGTGAGGCAAAAGCCAGAAGTGCCGATATTCTCGGTCATGTTTTTGAGTATTTCCTTGGCGAGTTTGCCTTGGCGGAAGGGAAAAAGGGCGGGCAATTCTACACCCCGAGAAGCGTTGTTGAGTTACTGGTAGAAATGTTGGAGCCGTACAAAGGCAGAGTGTTTGACCCTTGCTGCGGTTCGGGCGGCATGTTTGTTCAGTCGGAAAAATTTGTAAAAGACCGTCAGGGAAGAGTAAACGATATCTCCATTTTCGGACAGGAGAGCAACCAAACGACCTGGCGTTTAGCAAAAATGAACCTCGCCATCCGGGGGATTGACAGTTCACAAGTAAAATGGAACAGCGAAGGTTCTTTTTTGAATGATAGTCATAAAGATTTAAAAGCCGACTATGTCATTGCCAACCCACCTTTTAATGACAGCGACTGGGGTGGTGATTTACTTAGAAAAGACGGTAGATGGAAATATGGCACACCACCCACCGGTAACGCAAACTATGCCTGGATACAGCACTTCATCTATCATCTTAGCCCCAGTGGACAAGCCGGTTTTGTTTTGGCAAAAGGAGCTTTGACTTCTAAAAGTTCCGGTGAAGGCGATATTAGAAAAGAGCTTGTTGAAGCTCGATTGATTGATTGCATTATAAATCTGCCGGCAAAACTTTTTTTAAATACCCAAATTCCTGCCAGCTTGTGGTTTCTGAGCAGGAACAAAGAAAACGGTAAATTTCGTAATAGAAGAGATGAAATTTTATTTATTGATGCCCGAAATATGGGACATCTGATAAATAGAAGAACACGGGAACTTTCGAAAGAAGATATCCAAAAAATAGCAGAAACTTATCATAACTGGCGTAATCCTGACGGTAATTATGAAGATATAAAAGGTTTTTGTAATTCTGCATCCATTGAAAGGGTAAGAGAACTGGATTATGTGCTCACGCCGGGCAGATATGTCGGTTTACCTGAAGATGAAGATGATTTTAATTTTAACGAACGATTTACAAAGCTAAAAAAAGAGTTTGAAGAACAGCTTAAAGAAGAAGAAAAGCTGAATGCACTAATTATTGAAAATCTAGCCAAGGTGGTGATTAACAATGGCAAAGATTAATGTGCTGGGAACGGAAATTACCTATTATCAATACGAGGAAAACGATTTTATTTCGCTGACAGATATGGTCAAGAATATTGAAAACGGATTGGCGCTTATTGAGAAATGGTTAAGAAATAAAAACACCATTGAGTTCCTTGGTATTTGGGAAGAAATATACAACCCGAATTTTAATTCCCCCGAATTCGAGGGAATTAAAAATCAAGCCGGGTTAAACAGATTCGTTTTGTCCGTAAAGCAATGGGTAGAAAAAACAAACTCAAAGGGTATTATTGCTAAAGCTGGAAGATACGGCGGAACTTATGCACATAAAGACATTGCTTTTGAGTTTGCTTCCTGGATATCCCCCCAGTTCAAACTGTATCTCATAAAGGAGTTTCAGCGACTCAAAGATGAAGAAAGAAAACAGCTCGGTTGGGATATCAGAAGAAACCTGACCAAAATAAACTACCGTATTCACACCGACGCCATTAAGGAAAACCTCATACCGGCAAAGCTAAGTAAATCACAGATTAGCAATATCTACGCATCTGAGGCGGACATTTTAAATATGGCTCTTTTTGGAATGACGGCTGCCCAGTGGCGGGATAAAAACCCCGATAAGAAAGGGAATATCAGAGATTATGCTGATGTTTCACAGTTGGTCTGCCTTGCCAATCTTGAAAACCTTAATGCGCTTTTTATCACCGAAGGACTGCCACAAGAAACTCGGCTTGATAGACTGAATAAAATTGCCATACAGCAAATGCGGATTTTAACCGATAGTTCAAGAATTAAAAGGCTGGAGGGCAATAACAATGAGTGAGTGGAAAGTAGATATACTAGATAATATAGCAATAGTTAATCCTACTGAAAGCCTTATAATAGGAGAAAAAGCAAAAAAAATACCAATGGAAGTTCTTCAACCATTTACGAAAAAAATACCTAGTTTTTCAATTATGAGATATAGGGGAGGTATGAAATTTAAGAATGGGGACACTTTAATTGCCCGTATTACTCCCTGTCTAGAAAATGGTAAAACAGCTTATGTTGACATACTCAACAATGATGAAGTTGCATTTGGTTCTACAGAATTTATTGTTTTAAGAGAGAAACGGAATGTAAGTGATAAACATTATTTATATTATTTTGCAATATCGCCTGAATTCAGGGACATTGCAATACTATCTATGACAGGAAGTTCGGGTAGACAAAGAGTTCAAATTGATGTTGTAAAGAATCATTCTTTCGCATTCCCTCCGCTTCTCGAACAAAAAGCCATAGCCTCTGTTCTGAGTAGTCTTGACGATAAAATAGACCTGCTCCACCGCCAGAATAAAACCCTCGAAGCAATTGCAGAAACGCTTTTCAGACAGTGGTTTGTGGAAGAAGTTGAAGAGAATTGGGAGGAGAAAGCACTGGGGGAATTATGCACAATTACCTCCAGTAAGAGAATTTTCTATTCGGAATATACAGAATCAGGCATCCCTTTTTACAGAAGTAAAGAAATAATAGAACTTCATAACACAGGAAGTACTAGAAGTGATCTTTATATATCTCAAAATAGATTCAATGGAATAAAAGAAAATTTCGGTGCTCCCATTGCAGGGGACATTTTACTTACTTCAGTTGGTACTTTAGGTATTCCATATAGAGTAAAGAAAAATGATACGTTCTATTTTAAAGATGGAAACTTAACTTGGTTTAAAAACTTTAATAATATTCCAAGCATTATAATTTATTGCTGGCTAAAGTCAAGTATTGGAAAGGAAAGATTAGAAGGAATAAAGATTGGTAGTACTCAATCAGCATTAACAATAAGCGGATTAAAAGAAATAAAAATGGTCATTCCGCCAGTTGAGAAAATAAAATCATTAAAAGACAATTTAGTTTTTATATATACTAAAATAGATGCAAACCAATCCCAAATCCGCACCCTTAAAAAACTGCGGGATACTTTGCTGCCTAAACTAATGAGCGGTGAAGTAAGAATTGAATATGAAGACAAACGAGGCTTAGATTGATGGAGAAGTTAAAAAAAGTAATCGAGCGATACGGAAGGTGGTCAGCATTAACAGAGTATACTAATAGAATTGAAACCCATATCTCATCTGATTTTAGCCAATCATTGGAGAATGCAAAAGCTCTATTAGAAACTATTTCTAAAGAAATTTGCTGTTCAAAAGAGATAGAGATTGAGGCAACTGCAAGTATTAATAATGTATTAAAAAAAGCATTTACAGCTATTGGCTATACAAGCACTGACATGGTAACCCAAATTTCCTCTGCTTTAGCAACTATCGGTCAGCAGATGGGTATACTTAGAAATGAGATAGGAGCAACTTCACATGGTAAATCTTTGGAAGAATTAAAAGAACGTAATCATAAAGTTGATGAACTGACAAAAGAATTTTTTATTGATGCTACAGTGATTGTTGCTTGCTTTCTGATCAGAACTTTCGAAAATGAGAACCCAAGGCTTAAAAGAGAAACAGTTGAAAGTAAACTGGTGTATAGTAAAAATGAAGATTTTAACGAATTCTGGGATAACGCTTATGGTGAGTTTGTAATGGGTGAGTATTCATATACAGCAAGCGAAATTTTATTTCATGTAGATTACCCAGCCTATTTAACAGAACATAAGGCATTTAAAGAAGGTGAAGAAGGTGAAGAATAGAATAACTGAGAATGCAATAGAAGAATTTGCCATTGAGCTGTTGGAGAAAGCTGGCTACCAATACATCTACGCCCCGGATATCGCGCCCGACAGTGCTACCCCGGAGAGGCAATCCTTTGAAGAGGTACTGTTGCTGGATTGTCTACAAACAGCCGTTGGCAGAATAAACCCTAAAATGCCGGCAGATGTTCGGGAAGATGCCATAAAACAAATACAGCGTTTAAATTCACCTGAACTGATAACCAATAACGAAGCGTTTCACCGAATGCTTACCGAAGGGATCAAAGTAAGCTATCAGAAAGACGGAAATGAAAGAGGGGATTATGTCTGGCTGATTGATTATAAAAACCCAGACAATAACGATTTTATTGTTACCAATCAATTTACGGTAATCGAAAAAGGAGTAAATAAGCGCCCGGATATTATTCTTTTTGTAAACGGTTTGCCGTTGGTCGTGATCGAACTGAAAAATCCCGCGGATGAAAATGCAACAGTAAAATCGGCATACAAACAATTACAAACCTACATACAAGCCATCCCGAACCTCTTCACCTTCAATGCCATCATGGTTATTTCCGATGGTCTGGAAGCAAAAGCAGGTTCACTTTCTGCCGGTTTAAGCCGCTTTATGACATGGAAATCATCTGACGGAAAAATTGAAGCATCTCATCTTATCGGGCAACTGGAAACTCTACTTAAAGGCATGCTTAATAAGGAAACATTGTTAGACCTGATCCGGCATTTTATCGTATTTGAAAAATCCAAAAAAGAAGATAAGAAAACCGGCATCATCACCATCCAAACGGTCAAGAAATTAGCGGCCTATCATCAATATTACGCAGTAAACAGAGCGGTAGAATCCACATTGAGAGCCGCAGGATATTCTTTCATATCTGGAAAGCATAGTTTAAGTATTGTAATGGAATCACCTGAGAGTTATGGTGTCGCCGGGGTAAAGCAACAACCGGTCGGAGACCGTAAAGGCGGCGTGGTCTGGCATACGCAGGGAAGCGGAAAATCATTATCGATGGTATTTTATACCGGAAAAATTGTACTCGCCATGAATAACCCAACCGTAGTAATTATAACAGACCGAAACGATTTGGACGATCAGTTGTTTGATACCTTTGCGTCTTCAAAACAACTTCTCAGACAAGACCCCGTGCAGGCAGAAGACAGAGAACACCTGAAAGAACTTCTAAAAGTTGCCTCGGGCGGCGTGGTTTTTACAACCATTCAAAAGTTTCAACCAGATGAAGGCAATGTTTTTGAGCAGCTTTCAGTCAGGGAAAATATCATTGTCATAGCAGATGAAGCGCATAGGACACAATATGGTTTTAAGGCGAAAACAATTGATGATAGGGATGAACAAGGAACTGTAATCGGTAAAAAAATTGTCTACGGTTTCGCAAAATATATGCGTGATGCCCTGCCCAATGCCACCTATCTTGGTTTTACGGGAACGCCGATTGAGAGCACAGATATAAATACCCCGGCTGTATTTGGTAATTACATTGATGTCTACGATATAATGCAGGCCGTTGATGATGGAGCAACCGTAAGGATTTATTACGAAAGCAGATTGGCTAAAATCAATCTCAGTGAAGAAGGTAAAAAGCTGGTTGCTGATTTGGACGAAGAATTGGATAAGGATGGTTTGACAGAAACTCAAAAAGCTAAGGCGAAATGGACGCAACTGGAAGCTTTGATCGGAAGTGCCGATCGCGTAAAACAGGTTGCCCGGGATATTATTAATCATTTTGAACAAAGACAGGAAGTATTTGAAGGCAAGGCAATGATTGTGTCCATGTCCAGAAGGATTGCCGCCGACTTGTATGATGAAATAATTAAAATCAAACCACAGTGGCACAGTGCTGATTTAAAAAAAGGTGTCATTAAAGTGGTTATGACTTCTAATTCTTCCGATGGGCCGGAAATTTCAAAACATCACACGACGAAAGAACAGAGAAGAGCACTGGCTGACAGGATGAAGGACCCGGAAGATGATTTGAAACTGGTCATTGTCCGGGATATGTGGCTTACCGGTTTTGATGTTCCTTCAATGCATACCCTGTACATCGATAAGCCTATGAAAGGCCATAACCTGATGCAGGCCATTGCCAGGGTTAACAGGGTATATAAGGACAAGCCCGGTGGTTTGGTGGTGGATTATCTTGGCATTGCATCAGACCTGAAAAAAGCTCTGGCTTTCTATTCTAACAGTGGAGGAAAAGGCGACCCTGCAATTAGCCAGGAAAAAGCAGTGCAATTTATGTTGGAAAAAATAGAAGTTGTTGCGCAGATGTACCATGGGTTTGCTTATGAGAATTATTTTGATGCGGATACATCAACAAAATTATCGATTATCCTGGCAGCAGAGGAGCATATTCTGGGCCTCGTAAACGGTAAAAAAAGATATATTGATGAGGTAACGGCCTTATCCAAAGCTTTTGCCATTGCTATTCCACATGAACAGGCAATGGATGTGAAAGATGAAGTTTCTTTTTTTCAAGCTGTTAAGTCCAGATTGGCAAAGTTCGACAGCACCGGCGCAGGTAAAACAAACGAAGAAATGGAAACCGCCATCAGGCAGGTTATTGATAAAGCCCTGATAACCGAGCAAGTGATCGATGTTTTTGATGCGGCGGGTATTAAAAAACCGGATATTTCCATACTTTCAGAAGAATTTCTTTTGGAAGTTAAAAATATGGAGCATAAAAATGTTGCTCTTGAAGTCCTTAAGAAATTACTCAATGATGAGATAAAATCAAGAACTAAAAAGAACCTGATTCAGAGCAAAGCTTTGATGGAAATGTTGGAGAATTCAATTAAAAAATATCACAACAAGATCTTAACAGCGGCAGAAGTTATCGAAGAATTGATTGCACTTGGTAAAGATATTCAAAAAATGGATAAAGAGCCTCAAGAAATGGGTTTGTCGGAATATGAATATGCTTTTTATACAGCCATTGCCAACAATGAAAGCGCCAGGGAATTAATGCAAAAAGATAAATTGAGGGAACTGGCTGTTGTATTATTTGAAAAAGTGAAAGAAAATGCATCAATAGACTGGACAATAAAAGAAAGCGTAAAAGCAAAATTAAAAGTAATCGTAAAGCGCACTTTAAGGAAATATGGTTATCCGCCGGATATGCAGAAACTTGCAACAGAAACAGTATTGAAACAGGCTGAACTGATTGCAGAGGAATTAACTCATAAATAGGTGTGGAATTGACAGGAAATATTCAACATATTAATTGGAGGTGGGCCATGAAACCTGTAAAATTAAACGACATTGTAGAATATTTGGATTGCCTTATGGATGGCTGGAAAAGGTACTATAACAAGAAAACCGGCCAAATTACAGAGATACAAGTTGAGTATTTAGCTATTGCCGAGGAATCGGGTGAAGAAGATGATTTTAGCGAAAATAGTGACTGGGAGCAGGAAGCAATCAAAGAAGCCATTGACATTATAGATAATTGGGATGATTATATTGAGCTGCCGGACAAATATGAGATCCACGAATATAGCATAATGGAAAAGTTTTGTTATTCAATAGAAAATGAAAGGCTAAGTAACAAGCTCTGTAACGCTATTTCCGGCAGGGGTGCGTTTCGGCGGTTCAAAGACGCAATAATACGGTATGACCTGGAGGATAGCTGGTATGCTTATAAGCATAAGTCATTAAGCCAAATAGCGCGGGATTGGTGTGAAGTTAATAATATACCGTTATTGAAGGAATAAAACTGAGGAGATAATTACCTCTACTTTGGTCGACGGGACCATTCGGAGTATGGTTAATGCGTTGGGAGACCCGTATTCGGTTTACCTGGATGCGGAAACGTTTAAGCAACTGATGGATGAACAGATTCATGGCTCTTTCGGTGGATTGGGCTTAGTGGTAAGGGTTAAGGAGGCTTACTTATCGTAATGCAAGTTTATGAGATACGCCGGCTCAAATGAACGGCGTACAAGCCAGTGTGACTTGCCCGGAGATGAGCAACTTGATCAGGCTGTGCAGTTGATGAAGGAGATAATTAATTTTTAGACAGGTTTTTTACAGTAAAGGAATTTTACTAACTGAAGCAGAGCACGGTGAATACATGAGCGAGTGCAAATAACTTGCTAAATAAAGTGCCGGGCGAACATAAAAATCCCGCAATTCCTTGCGGGATAATGCTTTAATTATTGTGTTTTCTTGGTACAAGGTGACAAGGAGACGGGGCTATTAAATCTTGAACCTAACAAAAAAGGTGGTTCCTGTGGGACTGGTTTCTACTTTAATTATTGCGTTATGCCGGGCGGCAATGCTATAACATACCGCCAGCCCCAAGCCCGTCCCATTATCTTTTGTAGTGAAGAAAGGGGTTCCTATTTTCTCAATTACATCAGGCTCGATACCCATACCCTGATCCTGCACCGATAAAACCACTTCGCCACCATCCGTAAATGTTTTTATTTTCAGAGTTCCACCGGGGGGCATTGCTTCCAGCCCGTTGCGAACAAGGTTTAAGACAAGTTGACGGATTTCCTTTTCGTTCATCAGAAAGTCAGGGGTCTCTCCCAGCTCTACAACAACATATTTATCAATGTTCATGCTGTCGGCCTGCATTAACGGTAACAGTGTTTTTAGTACAGCATTTATATTTTGATCTTTTTTATCCAGCGCCTTGTGATTAGCCAGGGAGAGGAATTCTGTAATTATAAAATTGGCTCTGTCCAGTTCTTCGATCATAAGATTAAAAAATTTCTTATATTCAATACATTTCTCTTTTCCCCCAAGAATTTGCAGGAAACCACGCACCGTGGTCATGGGGTTCCTTATTTCATGGCCAATTCCGGCAGCTATTTGACCTACAAGGTTAAGACGTTCAAGGCGGGCTATTTCTTTTTCAAACTGTTTTTTTTCAGTTATATCCTGTGCCACGCCTAAAATACATTTTTCGCCATTAATGTTATTTATAATTTTTGAAACAATCACCTCACGGATATCCCCTGACTTGGTTCTCAGCCGCAGCTCTTTGTTGTAGACCGCCCCTTGTTCTTGAAGTAAACGCAATAAGCCGGTTTCTTTATTTACATCTATCCAGACATTTAAATCAACTGCTGTGCGGCCTATAACCTCTTCACGAGAGTAACCCGTATAATGTAAAAAAGTATCGTTCACATTTATGTATCGATAATCTGAGAATCTAATTATTGACATCATAATTGGGCTTGAATTAAAAGCTTTAGAAAAAAATTCCTCGGATAATCGAAGGGCCTCTTCTGCTTGCTTACGCTCTGCAATTTCTTGCTTTAGCTGTTCATTAGCCGATTTCAGTTCGCTTGTTCTCTCTTTAACCAAAGACTCAAGGTGATTTTGATGTTTTCTTAACTCATTCTCGATGACCTCCAGTTCTATAAGACGCTGCTGAAGCTCGGGATAATAGCTTTTCCGGATAGAATGCTCCCCAAGTCCAATTAATTTTTCGCGCAATGTTTTCCAGCAATCAGGAGAATTATAGCGCTTCTTCATATAAAACCTCGATATCCCTCTGTTTTGGCCGGCGCGGGTTGGTTGCCATACAAGGATCCTTCATCGCTTTGCTGGCAAGAACAGGAATATCACTCCGTTGCACGCCGAGTTGACCAAGAGTCCTATCAAAACCCAGGGCTTTTTGCAGATAGTATATAGTCTCAAGGATGGCTGACTTTTTCTCTTCAAAGAACATCCCACGCAGGTTAAGCCCCATCGTTTCGCCTATTAACTGGTATCGTTCAGCGGCAGCGTCGAAATTATAAGCTATAACATGTCTCAATAAAACGGCACAGCATTCCCCATGAGCAAGATCTAAAAGGCCCCCCAGGCTATGGGCCATTGCATGAACTGCACCCAGTATAGCATTGGAAAACGCCAGTCCGGCATGTAAACTGCCCAGCATCATCTTGCCGCGCAGATCAAGGTTATCTGGTTCTTTTATTGTCGAAAGCAAGTTTGCGTTAATCAAGCGGATTGCTTCTAAAGCATGCAGATCTGTAACTGGTGAATGGGCATTTGAAACAAAAGCTTCGATAGCATGGGTAAGCGCATCGAAACCGGTACTGGCTGTCAAAAACGATGACATTGTAACATTTGTTTGGGGGTCAATTAAAGCAATATCGGGGACAAGTGTTTTACTGACAATAGCTATTTTAACCATTTGCTGCATGTCTGTGATAATTGCAAACTGAGAAAGATCTGCCGAACTGCCTGAGGTCGTCGGAATACAGATTAAAGGCGGACAAGGAACCGGTACCTGATCAACGCCCTCAAACTCGACAATGTGTCTTTTGTTGGAACTTACAATGCCTATGCCCTTGGCACAGTCCATGGGACTGCCGCCACCTACCGCTACGATGACATTACACCGGTCGCTTTGGTAGATTTCAGCCCCGGCCATAACTTCTTGGTCACGCGGATTGGGGGTGACCTCCGAAAAGACAGTATACGGAATACCGACGTCTTCTATACTGTCTGTAACTCGTTCCGCCCATCCCGCGGCGATTATCCCGGGATCAGTTACGACCAATACCTTGCGCGCGCCAAAATTCTTCGCATAACGGCCCGCCAGGTGTTGCGCCCCTATCCCAAAGATGAATTCGGGCGCGACAAACTTGCGTAATTCCAGTTCATTTGGCATATTCAATCGCTTATTTTGCCTCCTTGCCCAAGCATGTGTTTGAAATCTTATTAAATAATTTTGACAATTGCAAACCAATCGCCTTCCGAAACTCTGTCAGGTCTTGTCGAGTGCAAAAATTTTTAGGTATATATTCAATGAACAACTTAGGCTCTATTCAAAGCTTCCTTCAAAGGCAGTCCCAAAAGCTCTGCCGGAGTTAGGTAGCAAAGAAAATCTGCACCACAGGCACCGGCGAAGGCACCTCCGATGGCACCGGTAATGTTGTCGTAGCCCGGGGCAACATCCGTCGCCAATGTGCCCAGGATAAAGTAAGGTGTGTTGTTGCACAGTCTTTTTTGCAGTTTCATAGTAGCTTCCACATGGTTAAGAGGCACATGCCCCAGGCCTTCTACCATAACCTGAACACCGGCGGCCTGAGCGCGTTTGGCCAGATCGCCCTGCACCAACAGCCCCTGTATTTGAGCACCCCTTGTCTCCCCTTGCCTTCTGGCAGTAAATTCCATGGAACATATCATTTCTTTAAATCGTCTATTTTTATTAAATTGGGAAATAACCGGTTAAATTCACTATTTTTAAACCATAAAGAACTAATAGGCGATTCACTAAAATAATAAGAGTCCAACCGGCATGGTTTTATAATAATTATTAAAGGAGCTGATAGTATGTTAACTGCTATAGTTATGGTGCTGCTGGGTGCGTTTGGCGTCCCACTGCTTACGAGAAAATTAATGAATCCCGAAAATTTAACTGATAATTAACCAGGCAACTGGTGACTGAATTTTAATAAAACCCAACGGCTTATAGTAAAAGTTTATTTAAAATTGGGGCTTTGCATAGTTTAATCATACCGGCAACTTAAATGTTCAGTACATCAGGATTAGACAGGTAGGATATTAACAAATAAAATTAAAAAATCCTAGCAGAACGAAGTGGAACAACTAATATAATATTTCGTCTACATTAATTAAAGGTGCCTATTTTATCTAATTAAAGGATGGGTCGGATGAAAAAGAAAATTTTAACTTTTTTTATACTATTTATGTTTTCTACAGTTTTTGTTGCATCTGCCTATGCTCTTTCTCCAATAAAAATTGTGTTTGACGGAGATGTATTAGAATCTGACGTGGCACCGGTTATTGAAAAAGGGAGAGTAATGGTACCCATCAGGGTTATTTCAGAAAAACTAGGCGCAAATGTAACCTGGGATACTGAAAGCAACACCGTCCAGATTCTTACCGATAAAACACAGGTGCCAGATAATACACAGGTATCAGACTCCCGGGTAGCTGGTCTGGAAAAAGCGCTTGCGGCTAAAGAAGCTGTGTCCGCTGCAGGGACATGGGCCGAAGGGATCAAAACAAGAAACGGAGCTTTACAGTATGCTGTTATGGAACCAGAGCTGAAGAGAAAGTGGCGTGAGAAGTTTGCTGAGAATGACTGGACCACCGGGACATCAAGCCCGTGGGTGGAAAAATATGAGATCAATGAAAAAAGTAAAATTGATAATGATACCATTAAGTTTGAAGTGGTCTTCACCTATACGGATTCTACGAAAAACACATTTTTGATGAAAGAATACGTAACCGTGAAAAAACAGGATAACAATTGGTACGTCACATCCCTGGAAAAAGTTGATGTCATCGGGAAAGTCACCAAACTGGTTTTCAATGAAAATAAGGAGATAACCGGCATATTTGTGGAAGGCGAAAACAATAAAGGTACCTCTTATGATAAAGCAACCGTCATGATTACCAATACCACTAAAGTTTATAAAGGTGATACTGATGAACTTCTGCCAGTGGATCGTTTAAAAGAAGGTATTACCGTGGAAGCCTTCTTTGGCGGACCTGTGCTAATGATCTACCCCGTGCAGGGTGGAGCAGAATTTATCAGGGTTTTTGAATAGCACCGCAAAAATGAGAGCTAACTTTTATAAAGGCAGCTCTCTTTTCTTATCTTCCAATTGCAATAATCCTGTTGGAAATAGCCTGGGTCATCGGGTAAGAGCTAAAAAAGAATATGCAGCACTCTCTTTGCATAAATTTTATTATTCGAAAAACATAGTAATACATGTGTGAATCACCTATGAATCCATATCTAATACATCCTATAAATTTTTACTGAATTATTTGAATTATTAAAATAATAGGAGCCAAGGAAGCATGAGATATGGTAATATGGTTTATAGTAGGTTTTGTATCAGGTTATCTTTTAAAGGAGGGGTGCTGGAGCTAGTATTAACCAAGATGGTGTTAGTTATGAGTTTAAGAACTTGCCTCAAATTAAATACTAGGACAAAGTGATTGACCGGCTAAAATCAAAACGGGATGTCTGCCTCCGTAAAGCAAAGTTCGTTGAAACCTACGAAGGCAGAGGCTATTGGCAGCCCAGTAGGCGTTTGCTAAGAATTAATAAGGCCTTGGACAAGGCATGTAACGCCGCCCGGCGAGAACAGATTAAGCAAGGATTATATGCAATCGCTAACCAACTGGCTAGAGACTATGACTTAGTTCTTATGGGTGATTATACTCCATCCCTAGAAACGGCTAAGTATGATAATATGCACCGATCAATGTTAAACCAGACGGTTATTGCTAAGGCTAGGAAAATTATTGCCTGGGTAATGGAGAAGTCCGGCAAGCATTTCACGGAAGTGGCGGAGGAAGGAACAACTAAAACCTGCTCTTTCTGCGGCCATGAAGAAAAGAAAGACCTAACGGTACGGGTCTTTACCTGCCCTAACTGTCATACGACACTTAGCAGGGACTTAAATAGTGCTATTAATATAGCCAAAAAAGAAAATTTATTGCCGCGCCTCGGCTATGTGGAAGACTTAAGTCGTACCACGTACACTGTGGCCTGGGATTACACTAGGTGTAACCTGTTGGCGCAGATGAATTAAACGGAAACCGTGATAGGTTTCCGCCTAGATTTCGCTAGTTTTAAGTAAATTTAGGAAGGCGGTAAATGATAGAAATAATGAAAAATACTAAAGTAATATCCTTGGACTTTGAGGGAACATTAGTTAGTTTTCAATGGAATATAACTGAAGCAATCAATGAGACCATAACTATTCTTTCGGAAAAAGGGATTCCTAAAGAAAAGTTTAGCAACATGAATTATGCAGCCATTTATAATCTAGTCCAAATAAAAGGTAAAGAATGGGAGTTCCCTGATAATTACCTTGGGTCATTGCTCGATAATCTTTATGACCGTTATGACCTTGATGCAGCTTCCCGGTGGAGTCCGGTTCAAGGACTTCTCGATACATTGAGCCGATTAAAGGACTACAGAATAGCATTAGTGTCCAATATAGGTAAAAAGGTTTTAGAGCAAGTACTACCGTCATTCAACCTGCAAAACAGTTTTGGGTTGGTTGTGACAAGAAACGACGTCAGATTATTAAAACCCGCCAATGAAGGTCTACTCAAAGTTATAGACTGGGCCGGGGTTAAGAAAGAAAATATCATCCATATAGGAGACAGTCTCTCCGATCTGGAGGCAGCAAGAGATGCGGGAATAAAAATTGGCCTTGTCCTGGGAGGTGAGAATCAGAGGGAAACGCTAATACAAAAAAGGCCGGATATTGTTTTGAATCAATTAACTGAACTACCCGCAGCATTAAAATCAATTAATTTCTAAAGCAGAAAGAAGTCGGATAAGTTTTTTATTGAATATATTTGCCCTCAAACTGTTAGCGTGCTGGGATTATAATTATTTAATCATGGCATATGAATATAAACAATGTTGCCAATGACGGTGAGAGAAGTCCCCACCGTCATTGGCATTTTTATATCATCGAATGTATAAACATGAATGTTCATAATCCTATTGCACAGGAAAATTAAAATACTTTTCGGGATAGGGTTCGTTGATTAGAGTATAATGCCACCATTCTTTGTAGTATGCTCTAAAACCGTTCTCCTCCATGACATGCCTCAGCAGCCTGCGGTTTTCCCGCTGTTCATCAGTAATCAACGTGGTATCATGATGGGAAATTGGATCCAATAAATCAAAAGCGCTCCCCATATCAAGTTCTTTTTTGGTGTCCAACATTATAATGGTTAAGTCAACCGTACTACCCCGTGAGTGTCCTGACCTTTTGGCGATGTAACCCTGTGCAAACAGGTTGCTTTTTTCTATGTTGGGGTAAAACTCTTCCTTCATCTCAGTATCATCGGCGTTTTGAGCCCACCTCACAAAGTGATCTACTGCTTGTGTGGGGCGGTATGCATCGTATATTTTTAAGCCTAACCCTTGTTCTTTTAAGTCTTCCTGCACCTTTTTCAGTGCTTCCGCTGCCGGTGCCGTTATAATTGCCCTGGGAGCCAGGAACCCGTCGATTTGCCTGCCTACAAAATTATGTTCACCATAATATCTGATATCGTATACCGCATCCGGTATAACTTCATCTAAGTACACGAACCCCTGGGGAAGGCTCCTATCAGGCTCTGAAGTATTTTCAGCACTGTGCGTACTTACAGCAATATTACTGCCGGCACTTTTTGTGTTGATAGTATTATTACATCCTATTACCGCAAAGAGCAGGATCAGTAATGCTATGCTAACTGCGTAAAACTTATTGATTGATTTCAATATTATCACCCTTATACTATCTTACTCACATATGTTGTCAGAAAGATATTATATTCCTTACAATTTTATCTGGCCATTCGGTTCATTTTAGTGGTATTTTATCATAAGGAACATATAAAATGGGTGATACTGATGTCAGATCGTTATGGAAGTTTTCGTGAATTACAAACGTACGAAAAAGAAGACCGGGATTATCGAATAAAGGTCAGAAACGGCAAGTATCCTGTTCTAATTATGGCACCGCATGGTGGGAAAATAGAGCCTTACACTGCTGATATTGCCGAGTGGATTGCCGAAGATGATTTTGACCTTTATATTTTTGAGGGGATTAAAACCAACAATAGCCGGGACCTGCATATCACCAGCCACCATTTTGACGAACCGTTGGCCTTAGCGGCTGCCGCCCGGGCGGATATAGTTTTAACCATTCACGGACTTCGTAATGGAACTGAAGAATTTATCATGGTGGGCGGATTAGATGTAGAACTGGGTAATAGGCTAATAGTGGCATTTATAGAAGCGGGCTTTACCATTAGGGAGAGTACAGCCCAGTATAGAGGCCGGCGACAGACCAATATTTGCAACCGCGGCCGCAGGGGTAAAGGAATTCAATTAGAGATTACTTTTGCCCTGAGAAAAAGGTTATTTAAAGATATTAACCTAAAACAGCATTTTATCAGAACTGTGCGTTCCTTTATATTAGATGTCGCACAAAATTCATCTTTTTGCAAGGATAGGTTAGACATTATTTATGATCGAAATGAACCAGAACCGGATAGGTAAAGAATCTGTTGAGCATTGGCTTAGATTATCAAATGCCGAGCAGATCAATGGCGAAAAAAGAATTACGTTGCCACAGCCACGGGACTTAATCTTATAAGCGAGACCCAATGGTAACTTTAGTAGCCAAACCGGTCACCGGATGGGCGGAATTGGCCGGCACAGTAATCAGGGTGGCACGCGGTTACATAATAACGCGCTGGTGTACTTGGAGATAAATGTTTACAGAATGCCTGACAGGTGATATACTGTATACAAAGTTTTTTACTTTTATTGGGAGGTAAATGACCATGATAAGCGCAGCACAACACAATTTCATGGGTATTACAACAACCCTCATGTGCATGGGTATGCGTATGAATGGGCTTTTTGTGTTGCCAAAATTTAAAAGATCATTACTCCCAATACGGTGTGGATAGCGTGTTATAACAGATTTAAGAATACCGGACCACCCTTAGTGGGTGGTCTTATTTTTTTCAAAGGAGGGGTTATAATGACACTTGAGTTACCAATTTTTGTACAATGCGAGGGGCAATGGTTGGCATTGTCCGGCAGCGGAGAAGTGGTGTCCTTGGGATGCACGTCTTTTGAGGATATATTAATCGAGTCTCTAACCAAATAAAGGCGTCCTTGTATTGCTACCGCCATTAACTTGGTCCCATTTCACTGTTTCTTGCACTTGGGTCGGTTTTGGACTTAGCTGAACCACTCCCAAAATCGACCCAAGATCGACAATCTTCTTTTGCCCACGAATTTCACATAATGATAACTTAACATTAAAGCATTTTTATCCGGTTGCAAAACTGGCGGGTTCATCTATGTCACTATACGGTAGCTTTTTTTACAAGCTAATGATGGCTGTTAACATATGTTAATTGATTAAATAAATAATCTCCGCACTTGCTCTAATTTCTACTAATCCGGGATTAATTGGTGTAGACGTGGCACTATCTGCGCCAGCTCCAGCAGCTAATCTTTTCTCAAAAATAATAGGTGATGGCGCATCATCATACCAGTTGCCACTGGCGGACTTAATACCAACAATTTTTTTGTCTATTGCTGCTGCAATAACCTCAGCTTTTGCCCTGGCGTCCTCTATTGCCTGGGTTAGTGCCTTAGCTTTTTGCTCCATACCACCTTCAACATAAAAACTGATATTTTGTACCTGATTAATTCCACTCTTTACAGCCAGGTCTATAACTTTACCTATCAGAGCTGTATCCCGCACCGTAACTGTTATCTCGTTACACACCTCATAACCACTAATTTGGGGGGATTTCCTTTCCTCGTAAATATACTTGGGGTTAAGGTAATATCCGGCAGTGTAAATGTCAGTGGCAGGTATGCCACTATTTTGTAATGAATTTATAACTTTATTGACTATCTCAGAATTTTTAGCTTGAGCTATTCCTGCCTCATCTGCTTCGGTAATTACCGAAAAATTTATGTCAGCCACATTGGGGGCCAACTTGATAACCCCACTCCCGCTTACTGAAATCACGTTGGTTAGCTCAGTTTCCGCACTGGCAAAACAAGTGGTACTAAAAAAGATTAAAGACAAAGCGGACAGCAATACAATGAATAGAAATTTAGATTTCAAAATATAAAACCTCCTCAATTAGACTCCACCGAGCTAAATCGGCATGTGAGAATCAGATTCTTTCCAGCTGGATTGTTTAATATGACGTTTATAAAATATATATTGTTCCAATAGACAGATAATCAAGGCAATTTTATTTGGAGCATTACTTTTGTTAATTAGCAAGTAATCTTTCTGATAAGTTAGGGCGAAAAAAATTAATCATTCCAGGTGGTGTTATTACCGTCCTGGGACTGATTATGTTTGTTTACAGCAATATAGTCAATTAAAAAACGTTCATTTTATGATTGTCCGGAAAAACTTCTTTTGCGTTATAACAAAACCAAATAGGCTGAGTAACATTAAAAAGGGCAGAGCAGAAAAAGTATATTCATTTATTCTTGAAACATCCTTAAACTTTTCCATTTGTTTCCTAACGGGTTCTATTAGCGAGTTATCAAAGGATGCTTGGCGGTCTTCTAGTTCACCCCCAATATCCTCTTCCGAAGGCTTCCAGTGGCATTCACTATCTCCTACCTTAACTAAGTTAAGTACCTTGACAACATAATCTTCAGCAGACAAGCAAAAATTTATCTCCTTAGTTATTTTATCTTGTCCCGAACTAAAATACACTTCATAAATAGTGTTATCTTGTTCTTCTGTAGATTCTTTTAAAGAATCTTGATCAGTATCCGGTTCCGGCTCTTTACTCGTTGTTTTTTGGCAACAATCCGGACAATTAAATACCTTAGCTGCTATGTGCGGCTTACCGGCCCTCACTTTATATCCTAAAAGATCGTGATAACCCGAAAGCCTTGGTATAGAAATTAGGTATTCTCCCTCCTGGTCAGAAAAGGTATAAGCCAAAGGTTTTTCAATTCCATCGGTAAAACAAGCCAATAACAGTACAATGGCGCCGTCGATATCCAAACCTTTACTGTCCTTCACTTTACCGTGAAAGTATATACGATCACCAATTTCCGGGTACACCAAACCTTGGATTTCATCAGCCCGCCCGGTTATGTTTTTTTCCATAACAATCCGCTCCCCGGGTGTGAATTACACAATATACCTTTATATAAAGAAAATTCTTTAACAATCTACCGGCAAGCTAATCTCATATCCCCTTTAACGGGGGTCAGGTCTAGCAAGATTTTTAGTCGGTGCCGGAGGCAGGATTACCAGCACTTACTCTGACAATAATTGCAGTGGTACCGTCTGGTATAATCCCCCTATCAACATATAGTAAATAGTGACCGTCATTACCACTAAAAGAATGACTAAGGGGTAATTCTTTATTATCACTTAAACGGGCAAATACCTTGACTAGTGCTCCTGAAACAGGTTTCTTTTCGTTACCATCCGTAACTACGCCGTGAAAAACTATTTCGTTTACCTTCGTAATCTGTATGTTTCCTTCAAAATAGTCTTGCTGCTCAATTGATGTTGTAAACTCCACAAAACCCGGTACCCAGGCCATAAATAATACCTCCAATAAACTTTTTCATATAATATTTAAATATTCATGCCTCCAAAGTTGCGTTACAAAAAAATACTTTCCATTAAATAACTATAATATTTTTAAGAGATACGCATTATTTTCAAATCAAAAAAAAACTAAACACGCATAATATATATCACAGATGATACTGGAAAAATCAATAAACTTGCCCATTAGTTTCTTTCTGCAGTAAATTTTTTTATTAGCATGATCGGTTAAAAGGAGGGATCATTGTGGATGTTAGCCATCCCCTAGATACTATTACTATAGAAATAAATACCAAGGAAGATTTAGAAAAAATATCAAGTATGAAACTGGACTTGGTACTTAAACAAAAACAAAAGAAAAAGAAAAAAAACAAATTCAGCAGGGTATATAATAAGACTGAGCCTTTACTAATCTGCGAATTACCTGCTAAAGTTCACAAGGTCATACCAATTAAAGAAGCAACTGTTAAAGTTAATATGATTACCGTAACCTTAATCAAACAAAAAACTGTGTTATAAAAAGAAGCCAAGACAATATTTATCTTGGCTTCTTCAGCATGTTTAATTAAAATACTGGCTACTAATTTTTAGGCACCGCTGCCGTTGATTGCAACCTGTTGATTTTGCAGTATTTTAAGGGTAAGGTCAATAACCATTTTTTCCTGAATAGCTGTGAATTCAAATTCCTCAAAAGGATTTACGCCGAACGGGTCCTTGCGGTTGACTGCTTCATTAAACTCAGTAATGGTGGCGCTAATTAATTCACAGAACGGAAGCTCGTTAAAGAATTCGGTAGTCACCTGGTTAAGCTCGGTTAGGTCACCGGACATTAATTGGTCTTTGGCCGGGAATTTAGGGCCGAGATTTTGTTCTACCAAGTATTCGAATTGATCTACAGTATTAAAAGCCACATCGACCGGAGTGCCAACGTTGAAATCAACAGCTGTTACGCAACTCCAGGGTACATCGACTGAACAGTGGTTGATATTACCGCAAATACCTTCGCGATTTGAAAATTTACGAGTGGAGTATTCAATGTTCTTGCGGACGAATCCACTAATAAATAATTTATTTGTATTTTGCAAAAGCCGGCACTGGGTAACTTTTAAACGCTTTCCTACGCGTTTTATCTCGATGGCGGGCTCAGGTAGGTTTATTTTTGCATCTACGTTAACCTGTACAGTCAATTCGGCAAGAACAACCGGCACTTTAACTGTGGCTGTTGTTATCGTTACCGGGGCTTCGGGCGTATTTTCACACAATGGCTCCGTAGTAGCTTTAACATCCAAATCCTGTTTTTTTACTGCTTTTTCTGCTGCAACAGCATCAATTTCATACATATTTTTTTGCCTCCTTAAAAATTTTTTTACTTACGCTACCAATATATGTAATTGATACCATAATTGCTACAATTTAGGCCCTCAAAAGATAATTGTTTGAAGGCTACTAATCTTTTAAAGAGAAGTATGAAGAAAAATGTAGAAAAATGGGTAAGGTTTAATTTTTCCCGGATGTCCCTCACTTTAGTGAGGTAAGGAGGTCCTATGTTATTATACTATGAATTAGAAGACGAAAAATTAATGCCCGGCATCCCTGGGGATGACCGGACATTTTTTGTTCATTAGCTGGTTACACAGCCGCATCACCTTTTTCACCGGTGCGAATACGGATAGCGTTTTCAATCTTGGTAATAAATATTTTGCCATCACCTATTTCTCCGGTTCTAGCCGCCTTAATAATTACTTCTACCACCCCGTCCGCGTCCTTATCAGCCGCAACGATTTCAATTTTTACTTTAGGCAGCAGGTTAATACTATATTCCGTGCCCCGGTAGACTTCTTTACGGCCTTTTTGCAACCCGCAGCCCATTACCTGGGCTACGGTCATACCGTGAATCCCGTACTTAGATAGGCCGTCCTTGATGTCCTCCAGTACGCCAGGCCTGACAACAGCCTCAATTTTAACCATCAAAAGCACCCTTTCCCTTATGTTATTAATTTACTAGCCAGTTCTCATGTTTCTTAAACGGAGTAAGCTCTTTCACTATGCTCGTTAACATCCAAACCCAAAATCTCGGCTTCATCATCAACGCGCAGCCTGGTGATAGCGCCAACAACCTTAAGGATTACAAACGTCGCCACGGAGGCAAATACGATTGTGGCAGCTACACTGACAGCCTGAATGCCCAACTGTGCGGCATTGCCATAAAAGAGGCCCTCGGCGCCTTCGGCCACTGAAAATAACCCGGTAGCCAGGGCTCCCCACATGCCGCCAACACCATGGATGCCAAAAACATCCAGGGAGTCGTCGTACCCCATCTTAACTTTGACATAGCTCACTGTAAAGTAGCATAATATGCCGGCAACAAGTCCAATTGCGAGTGATCCCATGGGGGTTACGAAAGCGCAGGCCGGCGTAATGGCCACCAGTCCGGCAATGGCACCGGAAGCCGCACCTAACATGGTTGGTTTACCGTGCCGCAGCCACTCCGCCATTACCCAGGACATCAGGGCAGCACCGGTGGCTAATTGTGTGTTTATAAATACACTGGCCGCCAGGCCGTTAGCGGCCAGGGCACTGCCCGAGTTGAATCCAAACCAGCCGAACCAGAGCAGTGCCGCGCCTAAAACCACGTAAGGTATATTATGGGGCACCATTCTTTCAGTGCCATACCCTTTGCGCCTGCCAAGTACAAGGGCAGCCACCAGGGCCGAAATACCGGATGAAATATGCACCACAGTGCCGCCGGCGAAATCAAGGGCCCCCAGTTCCATCAGCCAGCCACCACCCCACACCCAGTGGCAGATCGGGTCATACACCAGTGTGGTCCACAGCACCAGGAACAGCAAGAAAGCTGGAAAACGCATCCGTTCCACAATGGCTCCGGTAATCAGCGCCGGGGTAAGTACGGCAAACATCATTTGGAAGACTACGAATAACTGGTGTGGAATGGTTCCGGTTGGCTCCAGGCCCACACCTTTTAAGCCAAAGTAACTCAAGTCACCGATAAATTTACTAATGTCAGGACCAAATGCCAGGCTATAGCCATAGACAAGCCATAGAATCGTAACAACACCCAGGCAGATAAAGGACATCATCATTGTGTTAAGCACGTTTTTCTGACGTACCATACCACCATAAAACAGGGCTATTCCAGGTATCATCAGAAATACCAGAGCCGTTGAAATAATAACCCAAGCAGTGTCACCCGTATCGATGCCTTCTTCAGCAGCCCAGGCGAACATAGGGAATATAAAGATCATGATCAGTGAAATTAATGTGATTAAAGCTAGCCTCTTTTTCATTGGCTTTACCTCCCAAATGGTTAGAATCTACGAATAAATTACGTTAAATACCATAAACATCAATAAAATTCCTAGACGGCAATTACTATTCTATTGCCTTAAATACTATAAGTATCTCTTTCAATACGGACCACCTCCCTCGAAAAGAAAAACAAAAAAAGCGCTTACTAGAGCATAATTGCTCAAAATAAGCGCCTTCGCTTTTAATATAAAGAATTCCCAGCAGGTAAAATATCACCGAAAACCCCTAGGCCCCTCTGCCTCCGCCCAACGTTGGACGATGCTATATTGAAAATAAAATATGCCTTTTGAGGTTCAGTTTTTAAACCTCAAAAGGCATCGTTGCCTAATATTATTAAATATGCTGTTTAAATCACGAGTAAATTATATATCAGCTAATTACATAATGTCAATACTAAAGCTGATGTTCCTTGGTCCCAAACAAACATTAATAAAGTTCTCCCTGACTTTAGTCTTAGATCCCATCACCTTCTATCAGCCACACCAAATATAGGGTTGACACGAGTTTTGAAGGCTTTTAGCAATTAAATTATTAACATAATTATAGACTTGACTGCCTATCCTGCCAGGCCAATAAATTCCCCCACCCTTTGGCTGATTTGACACCATTGGTTATAGCCATAGACATAACTTCGCTGGCCAGGGTGCCGATAAGATTGATATCGGCCTCTATCTCTCCGGTTGCCATAGCAAATATGGTATCCCCGTCAAACATGGTATGTATAGGGTTAATTGACCGGGCAAAGCCATCATGGGCCATCTGAGCCACCTTATGGGCCTGGGCTTTGGACAATTTACCGTTTGTAGCCACTACCCCAATGGTCGTGTTGCTCATGGGAAAACCTGCTGCCTTTTTATTTTCCTCCTGGTTTTTCTGCATATACTGAAAGCTGACTAAAAATTGCCCGGTTTCCCTGTCTATCGCCCCGGCAAGCAGCTCATTAGTCTTATGATCATACACATCTCCATAGCTGTTAACTGCAACAATGGCACCAACCCAAAGATTGCCTATCTGCAGGCCGGCGCTTCCTAAACCTGATTTCATGGCATTGTCGGGTCCTGATATTTTACCCACCGTAGCCCCGGTTCCGGCACCTATATTGCCCTGCAGTCTCTGGTTTTCCAAAGCATTTATACAGGCCCGGTAGCCCATTTGATAATCAGGTCTAATCCTGTAATCCCCTATGTTTAAATCAAATAACACCGCGCTGCACACTATGGGGACCTTAGTAACCCCAACATCAAAACCGACACCTTTTTCCTCTAAAAAAGCCATGACACCGGATGCCGCATCCAGGCCAAAGGCACTTCCCCCGGATAACACAATTGCATGCACTTTGTCCACCAGCTTCTCCGGCTTTAGCAGATCGGTCTCCCTCGTACCAGGGGCAGATCCCCTAACATCAACGCCTGTAGTGGCGCCCTGCTCGCATATGATTACCGTACAGCCGGTCATGGCCCTAAAATCCTGGGCGTGACCAACTTTTATGCAAGTTATGTCAGTTATATATCCTCGATACATAAAACGCACCTCCGTACGGGGACGGTTCTCTTGCTTCCTTAAAAGGAAGCCAGAGAACCGTCCCCGTGCTTCCCAACAAGGTTGGCAGGTAAGGTAAAACTAAATGTAGAGCCCTGCCCCACAACACTATGCACATTAACCGTACCACCGTGAGCCTCTACAATTTGCTTAACTATAGCCAGCCCCAGTCCGGTGCCCCCCAGGGCTCGGGAACGAGATTTTTCCACTCTATGGAAACGTTCCCAAATATGCTCCATATCTTCAGCCGGAATACCTGCCCCCTGATCGGTGATGGAAACCTTAATTAAGTCGTTTTCCTCCTCCGCACGCAATGTAACTACACCCCCTGACGGTGAAAATTTAATGGCATTATCCAGCAGGTTAAAAATAACTTGTTCTATCCGATCTTCATCGCCCGGCACCAACGGCAACTGGCCAGTAAAACGGCTGTCCACGGTTACCTGATGCTTATACATGAGGGGCTGTAATTTTAACAAAACCTGGCCTACCAATTCCGGTATATCTATTTCATTCAACTCCCATTTTTCCCCGTGTGATTCAATCAGCGATAAATCCAACAAATCATAAATCAGTTTATTTAAACGCAATGTTTCCCGATAGATTACAGCCAGATATTTATCCCGCTCCTCTATTGGTATAGCGCTGTCCAGCATGGCTTCGATATAACCCTGAACAGAAGTCATTGGAGTGCGCAATTCGTGGGATACGTTGGCTACAAAATCCTGGCGCAGTTGATCTAGTTTTTTTATCTCCGTTATATCCTGTAGTACACCCACCGCTCCAAAGCTGTTGCCGTCCTGATCATTTAACAGGGATACATGGGCCTGGATAAAAGTATGACCACAATCGGGCGTATATTCTTCGCTGCGCGACTCACCTGATGCCAGTACCGCTGCAAAAAGCTCTTTTAACTGGTTGTGTACAATAACCTCTGCACCGGGTTGTGTTGACAACCCGGCAGTTTGTTGATTATCTTCGGATATGCTTTGTGGAATTTTATGTTGAGCCGTTAACTGGTGGTTTTGTGGTGAACCAAGAGTGTTTATAGCCTGCCGGTTAAGCAAAATCACTCGGTTGTCATTGTCCACGGCCAATACTCCCTCAGCCATATTAGCCAGAATACTTTCTATTTTCCCCTTTTCCCGGGCCAGGGCACCCACAGTTTCCTCTAAAGACAACGCCATTTGATTAAAATTTTGCGCAAGCTGGCCAATTTCATCGCCGGAGATAATCTCCACCCTCTGCCGGTAATCACCACCTGCAATTTGTACCGTGGCCTCATTCAACCGGTGCAGCGGCCGGGCCAGGGAGCGTGATATCAACAAACCAATTAGTGCCGCAAGCAAAAGCGCGGGAACCGCAGCAATAAGCATAATCCCGCGTACCGCCTCCACCGCTTCGGTAATATTAGCAAGCGGTGCCGATGAAAATAAAGCCCCGTTTACCTCATCATTTACCAGCACTGGTACAACAGCAAAAATAACCTGGTCGGATCGTGACAGATTTCCCCGCCGGGTGATAGATTTTCCCTCCAACAGTAATTGGGCATCCAGTGGGTCCAGCCGGATATACCTGGGATCATTACGTGGATCGTTGGGTGGAATATTCGATTTAACGCCAGGTGGGACATTACGCGAACCGTCAGGCGGAAGTGGTGGATCATTAGTTAGATCATTATATGGATTGCCTGGTGGATTACCAGGTGGATCACTTATAAATTTACCATTAGCCATAAGCATAAGGTTTTCTTTACTGATTAAAAAAACGCGATTTTCTCTAAAACGGTTTAAAACATCCATTACGCTGGGGGAGATGCTATTCTGTCCGGTATTTTCGGCTATCATTTCCGCCAACTCCCGGCTTTCACTGAGCAGCTCCTGCTCCACTGCTGAATAATAATAATCACCCAACAGGTAAGACATGGCCACACCCAGCACCAAAAGGGTAATTAAGATGACAATTATGTATGTAGATATTAATTTGCTGAATAAGCTATTGAACATTTTACTTTAAACCTCGAATTTATAGCCCCGGCCCCATACTGTTTTAATGTATCGCCGCCCCGTATTGGCGTTTAGTTTTTCTCGCAGACGTTTAATATGGGTATCCACAGTGCGGGGATCACCCATATAGTCATATTCCCAGACTTGCTGCAGTAGCTGTTCACGTGTAAAAACCCTTCCGGGATTACCGGCTAAAAACCATAACAAGTCAAACTCTTTGGGAGGCATTGGAATAGCTTGGCCATCCAATTCCACCTGCCTGGCGCTGTTATCTATAATTAAACCAGGTAATGTAATTACCTCGTTATCTTGTCTAGTTTGCACCTGCTGCACCCGTCTTAAAACAGCCTTTACCCGGGCCACCATTTCCCTGGGGGAAAAAGGCTTGGTTATATAATCATCCGCCCCCATTTCCAGACCCAGCACCCGGTCCAGTTCCTCGCCCCTGGCGGTCAACATAATTATGGGAGTGGCAAGCTGCCTCCTGATTTCACGGCAAACTGCCCAACCGTCCATTTTGGGCAGCATAATATCCAACAAGATCAGGTCCGGACTACAACTTGATACCCTAAGAAGTGCCTCTTCACCATCCAATGCCGTTTTCACTTGAAAACCTTCCCTTTCCAGGTATAGCCGTGCTAGCTCCCTGACTGGTTCTTCATCTTCTACAATTAAAATAGTGCCGGCGTATTCAGGCACCTTGACCACCTCCCTGTTATTTCTTCTACACCCCATACATGCATCCTTTATTTATAAATTTAAGATTTTAGGGAAATTTTGAAAGGTTGGGCCTCCCGAAATTTCCCTAAAACTCACTCGCATTTATACATTTATGATACGATTCCCCTTTATTTTGTTTAGCTGGAATATTTCCTCCTATTAAACTTGGCTACAAACAATAATCCAGCTAACAGCAGCGCTGCACTGGCCGAGATATATTCTTTTTGAACAGTTGTTAATCTGAAGCCCATATTTTGATCTCCAAACCCACCACCAAAACCGCCATCACCGGGCGGGCCCATTCTCTCCGGCATATTCTTCATCCTTTCAATCATGGCCTCGTCCAAACCCAGTTCTTTAAGCTGGGTCATTTGCTCATCAGTAAGTTCCTGGCCATTGGCGCCCTGGATTATTTCCATAGCTTTACTCATATTCTCCCGGTTAAGCATATCACCACCCCAATTTCCGCCGCCCGCGTTATTAAACGCAGGAGGTCCGGCACCTTGCTCAGGGGGCAAAGGTCCACCTCCGCCTGCCCGGTCATTGCCTCTCTCAACGCCACCTGCGGCTTCTCCATCATTAACCTCCATACGGTCACCTGCAACTTGCTGACCGGTATCCACTACCGGTAAATCTCTGTTGTCAACCTGTCCGGCATTACCCTGCCTGCGATTGCCCCCCGGACCGCCCGGACCACCCATGTCTCCGCGCATTTCTCCATTAATAGCGCTTAGGTCAACACTGGCAGCATTACCCGACCCGGAAGTTGGTTCACTTTGCTCCCAAGTAGTTGATGATCGTTCCCCCGCCAATTGGCCGGTAATGCTGGCAGCCCGCTGCTTGCCGAATTCAAGCAGCACAGGAAGTGCATTATGGTACTGCTCATATGTAAAAAACGCCGTGGCATCATTTTTTACATAACTGTTAATCAATTTGTCTACCTTTTGTATGTTTTGCTCAAATTGCCCGCTATCAAAATAATTAGCTACAATTTCACTTAAATATTTGTAATAAAGCTCTTTGTACTCCGGAACCTCCAACAGTTTTCCGATCAACGGGCGCTCGCTCAGGTCGGTGGTAACCGGTTTATCTATCGGATAATTTACCGCCTGCTCCCCGCTGCCTATGCCAAAACCTGCAAAGGCTAAATTCAAATCCCAGGGCAAAATAGTAAACATACCGCCTTCCTCATACAAGTAGTAATTGTGCTTCATATTACAGGCATAACTATCAAAATTAACCAGCACGGTATTAACCGCGAAATACCTCAATATGGCGTCCACATCTAAATATTTTTCCAAATCGGTACCGCTGTTCAGGTGTTCAATCATTTCGATAACCTTATCAAAATCACTGTCAGTAACCTTGTATGCAGCGCCGTTTCTTATGCCGGAATAATTAGACGCGCTTTCACCCGCCCATTTTAGATCCGCACCGGCCCCTTCCGGCTTATATAAATTTCCGTATGTGCTGCCGAAATTTCTCTCCGCAAAGCTTTCCTCCATAGCCTCAACGGCCAGGTAAAGCCCCCATGGTTCACCGTTTACAGTAATATTGGCGAAGGAATAAAGCGGTGTAACTACCCCCATGGAAGCAAATACATCATATGCCAGGTATTCCTTCATGTAGGTTTTATCCATATGCATATTATTCAGCACCAGCTTGTTGAGGCCAAAGCAAGTTTGACCATCAACGTAGGTGTCAAACTCCAGCTTAAAACTAAAACGGTCGGTTGTATCGTCCCCGGCCACCGTCCTCAGACTGGAATTACCCTTGGGCCGGATACCGACATTATAAAAGGTCTCACCGTTAACAGTTATATCAGCGCCGCGATATTCCTCACGGGTTGCGTTTTCGATCAGCCAGTCAAAATCTTTCTGTTCAATCTTTATATCAATTTGGGTTACCTTATCCTTGTCAAATACCTTATCCACGTATTGAGGTTCAGCGGCAGGGGCACTGAACCTGTCCGGGTAGAGCATTAAAAAGCTTGTAAAGATAACAGCAGCTACCATAAATACAACTACAATTTTATTTACGTGTTTACTGTCTATCATTCCCCTACACCACCATCATGATAAGTACTCGCCGTTATAACTAACCAGTACGGCACTGTTTACCCCCATAATAGCGCTGATTTCATTGACAAATTTCGTGGACATGTCTTTCAGTCTTATTTCCACAGTCAGTTCAACACCGCTTCCGGCGGCAACGGTCTTGGATTTGACAACGTGTTTTTTAACACTGCTTTGGATATACTTCATGGCCGCGTTTTCGCTATCATCGCCATCACATTTAATGACTAATATATAGGGATTATCGGTACTTTTCTTATTTACAAACACCAGCATAATTACACCAATAAACAAAGAACCGAATACCGCCAGGGGGATCAGCCCCGCGCCTAAAACAATACCCGAGCTAATGGCCCAAAATAAAAATGCTATGTCGATGGGTTCTTTGATGGCGGAACGAAATCTTACAATAGACAGCGCGCCCACCATACCCAGTGATAAAATTACGTTTGAGCTTATCGCCATAATAATGAGCGTAGTGATGAGCGTCATGGAAAGCAAAGATACGCCAAAACTTACCGAGTACATAACACCCTTAAATGTCTTTTTATACACCATAAATATAAAAAGTCCCAGTATAAATGCCAAACTCAATGCGACAGCTGTGTCCAAAATCGAAAAAGAGGTTACTTTGTCTAAAAAGTTGGACTTAAAAATATCATTGAAATTTAGTTGTTCATTGTTCATTTTCATACCTCCTATGCATTAACCATACATGCGGCAGGCAGCATATTTTGATATGGCCGTGCTGCGCCTCTGGTTGGTCTGAATAATGTCCTGGATAATTTGCGGCAGAAATTCGTCAAACTTTACCTCTAAAACAATATAGCCCCCGTAAATTATGCCGATGGTCGGTAGAGTCGGATTTAATAAATCTTTGGAAAATAATCCGCTGCGAATATCACTATCAATAGTTATTCTGATGTTGCCCGGCTCGTAAATGTACGCTTCCCTTTTATAATCAACCACTGTTTTGGGCTTTAAAAGCTGGTGCTTCATTTTGGCGTACAGCTCCACCAGCAGTTCATGTTTAGAATCGACAAGCCACGCAATATCCCCGCTAATCAATTGTTCACATTGTTCACGGGTTAATGGAGCCGATCTTTTCAAGCATAAACCATTGGTCTTGCTTTTCTTTTCCAGCTTGATATAAGAAGGGTCGTTATTGTAAAGCCGGATTCTGAACTTTTCACGGTTATTAAAGCTTTCTAGCTTCTCTACCAGCGCTTTATTACCCGGGGTGTCGAAATAAAGGCTTCTGATTTTATAAGTACCATCATTTCCTGCAAACTTGTCCGTGCTGGCTATATACTTCAGCCTATTTTTGATACTGTAATAATCAGATATATTAATATAATGTTTTTTCTCGTGCCTGAATTTTAATGTTTTCATTTTGCTGCTCACCTCCCTGTTATAATGAAGTACACGCTTTTTATTATAGCGGCTATTTTTTACCGGTTTGTGAACTGAATGTGACCAAATTTTGAACTTTGGGGTAGGCGCAATATTCAAGAAAGCACGGGAAGCATGAGGATGGTTCTATTGCTTCCATTTCTTTTGCCTCCATATAGAAACAAAAGGGCCGGCCCCATGCTCCCTACCTCACCCTTCCGTTAAAATGCCAAATCCCACATAAAAATAAGCACCCGAAGGTGCTTGTTTTTATCTCATGAACTTTATGGTAATGTCCGATATATACTTACGCAGCATAGTAAAGGGTTCATGAACAAAGGCATGTTCATCCTGTAACATTTTCTCCAGGGCATCCTTTTCAATAATAGCATAAGGTTTAATAACTCCAAAGGGATGCTGCACTTCGGGGGACAGCACCCCGCTTTGCACTTCAGTTATATCCAGTCCTTCGCTAAGTATGGTAAAATCATCTACTTTTCTGCCATCCTCCGTAATTTGCAAGCCAAAGCGGTACTTTTTCCCGGTCAAATATATGTTCAGCAAGGAATATAGCTGGGGATTTTTCTCAGCCAGAGCATTGATAGCCTGCTTTTTAAGAGAAACAAGCTTTTCCTTTACCAACATTTCAACGTCGGACATTTATTAGATCCTCCCTCATAAGGTAAAAATATCTTGTACATGCTTTAATAAAACATTTACTGCTTTTATGATATCCCGTTTCCTTGAACATATCACACTGGCAGCCGCGCGAGTGCTACTGGCCGCGGCCCGAGGAATTATACAGGGGCGTCATGGCTTACGGGTGCTGCAAAACCACACTATCGAACAGTACCAGCTGGATCTAAACCAGCTTCGCTGAAATTGGCAATTTACATGCAGTAGCTCAAATGGCAATAGAGAAGATCCTCGATAATTAATTTTGGGGGCTAAGGTTCCATTATATAGGACTTCCAGAGTAACCCGGATAATACAAGTTTAATTGCACCCAATTATTACCTGTGTTATTATAAATGCATTAAATGAAATGCTTAAGTGGTGATTACCTTGACGGAAAAAATATTACCGAAAATGAGGGTATTTTCGCCTTTGCACAGGCAGTATATTATCGCTGTGCTGAATGAAGTGGTCAATTATTACGGCGATTCTCTTGTGGGCTGCGCCGTCTTTGGTTCCTATGCCCGCGGGGACAACCGTAAAAACTCGGACCTGGACCTGTTGATAATCCTCACCAGTGCCCCCGGATTTAGTCGCCGACTTGGTGATTTTGTCGAGAACGTAGAAATGAAGCATGAAAAATTAGCTCAAACACTATACGAACAAAAGGATGTTTTTATTGAGCTTTCCCCTTATATTTTGACGCGGGAAGAGGCACTAAAGGTTCACCCCATATACTTTGACCTTATTGAACATAATTATGTCATTTACGATCCGGAAAATATGATTGATCGTATAATTAATTCAGCGGCAAATCTGTTGGAAAAATCAGGCGCTAGAAAAAGCCGAACAAATAATACCTGGGAGTGGGACACGGGTAAAATGGGTTTCCTTGGGGGAATGGATCTATGAAGATTGATGAATTGTCTTTATCTAATCTGAAAAAGGCACAAGTTCGTTTTAAGGCATTATTCTTTTACAAAGATAACGAGGCGTACTCTGATGTAGTTAGGGAAGCTCAAGAATTGGTAGAACTCCTACTGAAGGCTGTTTTAAGGGCTATTGGAGTTGAAGTGCCTAAAGTTCATGACGTGAGCCGTACACTGGAGAAACACCGTTCCTTGCTTCCCCCGACCCTCGTTGAAGGATGACATTGAAAAGATTTCCAAGCGACTGCGTAAGGAAAGGGAATTAAGCTTTTACATTTAATATAAAAGTTGGATATGTCATATTGCCGTTAAATTGCCGTTAAATTGCCGTTATTTTGCCGTTAAACTATACTGTCGCCCTTTTTTAGATGAGTTACTTACTATCAGCCATCCATCATTTACCCACTCTTTGAGAAGTTCACGAGCCATGCGGGGGGATAGTCCCAATGTAGCGGCTACATCAGAAGATGTAATATATTCAGCACTTGAAAAAAGACCTGCCACTACTCTTGCCCGGCGATCAAGTTTACTCAACCAAGCTGGTTCTTCCTGTTCCTTTTTAAGGAGATGCAGTGCTTCGTTCTTTGCTTCATTAAAAACATATGTCAGGGTGTTTAGAAAGTATTCAAGCCACTTATTTAGACTTGCATCTGCCCGCCCCATGTAGTAGTTATGATTGGGATGAACCATTAGAGAATCATAATATCCGTTGAGATCTCTTGCGTGATGTTCCTCAAGCGAAAAAAAACCGTTTATTCCATAGCCTCCACGATGCAGAATAAAAGTTGCTAGCAATCTTGCTGTTCTACCATTGCCATCCCAAAACGGATGAATAGTTACTAATTGATAATGAATCAAAGAAGCTATAATTGGGATTGGAATGTTTTCTTTTTCTACTTTATTAAGCCAGGCTATCATTTCACCCATTAAAATTGGTACATCTTTAGCTTCGGGAGGCATATACACAATGCTCCTGGTTATACTGTCGCGAACTGTATTTTGGCCATCCCGGTAGGGCGTGGGTTTTGCTCGTTTACCTTTTTCTAATATAGCATGCAACTGCCGTATTGATTTCTCTGTTAATGCAGTTTTACTGGCTGCCCACTTTTCAACTTTTAGCAGGGCATTCCAATAATTCCGCACCTCAAGTACGTCTCGTTCCCTATTTTGCAGTGCTGTCACTTGCCCTTCCAACACTTCGGCTACCTCACTTAATGTAAGCTTATTTCCCTCAATAAATGTGGAGAAATGACTCGAACGCACACGGGTGCGATGCCGAAGATCATTTTCAATCGCCGGAGGTAAGGTAACATGATCCATTACAGCTTTAGCACCTTCAATTTTCATTAAAGCTTTTACGATGGCTTCGCTATAATTGTATTTAGGTTGCCAAGGTTTTTTGGGCATTGATATATCCTCTTTACTGGAAAATTTTCTCTTAATTATATTATACCCTTTCTGATCGGTTTTCTGCAATTTTAAATGTTCGTCGGTCCTACTCTATATAAGCCTAGATGGCCTGGGAACATGCTGTTGACACCTGACAATTTAATCTTGGAGGGATTAGAGATTCTCCAGTAGTCTTTCCTCGTGTTTGCCTACTCCCAGGCTTTCAGCTCCTAGACTCCGAGTGATTTAAGCATTTTAATCTTGTCCTCACAGTCATCCGACCACAATACAACAATATGGGCTAATCATAATTCTTATAAAATCGATTATATATTTTCCCTTAATAGAATATGGCTATAATAGCCATATTCTATTATAATGAGGGTAAGGTATTTGAGAAGGAGTGATAAGCTTATGCCTAGTGTACCTATCCACGAGGCAAAGAATAAATTGTCTGCATTAAGGCGGGAAGCCATTATAGGAAAAGAATTTATATTAGCGGATACCAAAAGAAAAGATGACAAACCTGTTTCCTTAATATCAACGGTACTACTTGACGAATTATGTGAAACTAAGACTTTTTCATTTGAATGGATAGACGAACCCACGGAGGAAACCGAGCATTATTCATTATATAATCAGGAAACCGGTGTTTACGGTGTAGGCCCGACTAAAAGAGAAGCTATCGAAGACTTTATTGACAATATTGTTGACTACACTGAGGTTTATTTAAATGACTTACCGTTTTATTTAAGTCCGTCAGGTGATCGCCGTGCACATTATTGGTACTTAAGGCGCATCATTCGCTGTAAAGGGGACAGGGATCAAATTTACCGGGTGCTAGATTTAAATAAGGTGCTGGAAGGTTAATGGGGTATACGTTTACCTGGGATGATATTGAACAAATTTGCCGTAACTTGGGAATGAAAAGGCAGGGCAAGTCTGCTGTTTGGAAAGGCATCGGACCAGACGGAATTAAGCGTACTTGTATAATTCATGCAAAGCATAAGGGGAATGTGGGAAGCGGTCTGATACACAAGATTGCTACAAAGGAATTGAAATTTGCTTCAGTAGAGGAAATGTACCATTTCTTCAAAGGGAAATAATAAAACCGGAATCATTGGCAACTATGGTTACCTTTTTCATTAAGACATTAACTGTTTTGCCGAGATTGATGATGAAAATATACGGGATAACGGACAAAATTTAGTGTGCAAAGGATCGGGCACAATTCACGGACTCAGAGCTTTGAAAAGGCCCACCTCTACCCTACCCCCCAGCACGTTATTACCGAACACTCTTGCAAAATTTAAAAAATTTTGTGTTGCAAAACTTTTCCGCGTCGATTGCAGTATCAAAGCATAAAATTTGTTCCAATTCGCTGTCTAAAAAGGTATTTAGCCTTGACAGCGCAGTGGAGAGAATGACTGCATTTCCTGTTCTGCGGTATTTAATGCACATTTCCGTAGGTATTTCACTGTTCATTTAGCTGATATCAAACTTCTCTGTGGGCAATAAATTTCTGAACGTTCTTTACCTGTTATTAAACACTTCGAGATCGAAAGCTACACATGCGCCTCCGTCTTTAACATTATAAACTTTTATGGAACCACCGTGCTTTTCAACTAATTGCTTTGCGATATAAAGTCCGAATCCGGAATGACCTTCTTTGCTTCCTCTCGCCTCATCGCCTCTATAGAACTTTTCAAAAATTTTGTCTCTATCTTTTTTACTGAAACCAGTCCCAGTATCACTGACTTCATAAAAAACTCTGTTTTGTTCTAGCTTCACAAATATATTTATCCTACCACCCTTCGGTGTATACTGCAGGCTATTGGACATGATATTGTCGAGGATGCGTCCCAGTTTTTCAGTATCTAATAGACAGCACCTATCGCTTGCACCTTGTATCTCGGTTGTAATCCCTATCTCTTTCTGCTTTACTTACAACTCGTAATTACGTACTTTTTGTTCCATGAATGAGGTAATATTGATGGGTACTACGCTTATATTTGTACCGCAACTTTCAAGTTCGGTGGTGTATTGCATTTGCCGCACAAGCTCGGAGCCTTTTTCAGCATTTTCCTTGATAATGGCAAGGTATCTGCTTAACTTCCCGCTTTTTTCTGTATTGGAATCTATGAGTGCTCGGGGACAGTCCCTCGCCAGGGCAATATATTAACGAACTAAAATAATACGGGTGTAGGCATCCCCTGCCGGTGCGAACCAGACGCAGGTTTTTTTCAACTGGGTCAAGCAAGAGGTCAACCAGCATGACACCCTGCGCCAGTGGATTTACAGGCTACTGGATTACCGGTGGTGGTTCCGATTCACCCTGTACTTGGAGAAGGGCGAATAGCCCCACCGGGAGTTAACCGACAGCCGCATTAACACCATAAGCAGCGGTAAAAGTGCTGTCCATGTATATACCCTTATTCGCAGCCACCTCGCACTACAATGACTGTTATCCCGAAGCGCCTAACATTATTTCCCTGGACGAGGCCTTCGCCGGGATTGATGATGAAAATATACGGGATAACGGACAAAATTTAGTGTACAAAGGGGCGGGCACAATTCACAGATTCAGAGCTCCGAAAAGGCCCACCTCTACCCTACCCCCAACATGTTATTACCGAACATTCTTGCAAAATTTAATATGAATATAAGCTGATGCAGATTAAGCATATACGCAAAGGTTAATCAAAGTTATTTTAGGTTTTCGGCAATTTTAATTGCATCCTCTTTGGTTATTTGACCGAAGATTTCTATGGATATACTCTGGTTGAGCCAGAATAATCGCACGTATTTATTTTTCAGATAGGCTAATGCTCGGGTAGGTTTTGGGTTTGGCTTGCGCCATTCCCAAAATAAGGCTATCACTTGTTTGCCAAGTCCTACACCCGGTTTCTGAAACTTAACGGAATCTGGATACTATTAATTTGCATCCAATTATTGCCTATGTTATTATGAGTACATTAAATATTTTCAGTGGTGGTTGCCTTGATGGAAAAAATATTACCGAAAATGAGGGTATTTTCACCTTTGCACAGGCAGTATATTATCGCTGTTCTGAATGAAGTGATCAATTATTACGGCGATTCCCTTGTGGGCTGCGCCGTCTTCGGATCCTATGCCCGCGGGGACAACCGTAAAAACTCGGACCTGGACCTGTTGATAATCCTCACCAGTGCCCCCGGTTTTAGTCGCCGACTTGGTGATTTTGTCGAGAACGTAGAAATGAAACATGAAAAATTAGCTCAGACACTATATGAACAAGAGGATATTTTCATTGAGCTTTCCCCTTATATTTTGACTCGGGAAGAAGCACTAAAGGTTCACCCCATATACTTTGATCTTGTTGAATACCATTATTTAATTTACGATCCGGAAAATATCATTGCCAGTATAATTAATTCAGCGGCAAATCTGTTGGAAAAATTAGGCGCTAGAAAAAGCCGAACAAATAATACCTGGGAGTGGGACACGGGTAAAATGGGTTTCCTTGGGGGAATGGATCTATGAAGATTGATGAATTGTCTTTATCTTATCTGCAAGCAGTTATTAAAAGATATTGATAAGTGATTGTGACGGAAAGAGCACTGAGTAGTTTAGTGCTCTTAATTTTATGATATTTTCACCGGTTTGAAGACCGGACCGGTTTTATGTGCTGTTTTCTTAAACCAGACCATATATGTTTTAGAACTGAGTAAAAATACCCGGCAGGTTTTTGGTCCATTTAAATAGAAGTTTACATGAAAAATGAAACGCATTTTTTGAGGTTAAATGGCCATGAACGACAGTTTATTAAAGCCCATACTCGAAACAAACTATTTGAACGCCCAAAATGTCGACCGCTATCGCTGCCTAATGCGCTGCTTTTATGAGCATCACCAGCGTTTGCAATACTGGCTGCGGCCCGAGGAAGTATATAGGGGCGTCATGGCTTACGGGCTGCTGCCAAACTATACTATCGAACAATGCCAGCAGGATTTAAACCAGCTGGTGGAATGGAGAAATCTTGTCCCCCAGCACGATGGCGGGCGTTCCACCACTGTTGAAGAATATCTGCGCAAAAAGTTTCGCTATATGATGACCCCTTACTCGGTGGAGATAGAACGCATGGTGGTGGGGCTGGAAAATATCCACGGCTACGGCGGCTCACTGGAACCGTCTTTATTTGAAAATATTGCTTTAACTTTACAAAAAATAATCGAGCTTCCCCAGGATGCCCCTGCTGCTGAGGCTTTGCTCCTCTGGGATGAAGTTTATGATAACTTTGTTAAACTGACCGAAAATGCCGCTGACTATATCGCCAGCCTGCAAAGCAGCAAAACCGAGGAGTTAATGCAAACGGAGGCTTTTTTGGCCTACAAAAATTCGGTTACCGATTACTTGCAGGGCTTTGTCCAGGGTCTGCAGCGCCATGCTTATCGCATCGAAGGGATTCTTCCCCAGTTTGATCAAAAGGCTCAGCAAAATTTTTTATTAAAGGTGCAAAGTGCTATACTGGCCCGGCCCCAGCTCGATGAGCCACCGACCCCGGAAGAAGTTTTGCAGCAGCTGCAGGACCGCTGGCAAAGCCTAAAGCGCTGGTTTTTAGGGGAGGCCGGCGAAAACAGCGATGTTTATTATTTGGAGCAAACCACCAAGAACACCATTGCCCGCATTGTGCGCTCCGCGCTGCGCATTCAAGAAAAACGCCGCTGGGGCATCAGCCGCAGGCGGGAGCTGGATTACCTGGGCCAGTGGTTTTATGCCCTGCCCACCGCGAGTGAAGCGCACCGCCTGGCAGCCTACGCCTTCGGACTGTACCGCTGCCGCCACTTTCAGGGGGAAGATGAAAAGGACACCGAGTCGCCGGATATTTCCATGTGGCAGTCCGGCCCCAATATTCGCTCTTTGCGCTCCCGCAGCAGAAAAAGATTGCGCAGCTCCGGCCCCGAGCCGGTGCAAAACCAAAGCCACCGGCAGCACAAAGCCAAAGCCGAGTACCTGGCCCACCAGAGGCAGCAGGCCGCCTTGCTGGGTAAATTTATCGAGCGGGGCGCTGTGACCATATCTGCATTAGATACCATCCCGGCTTTGACCAGACAGCAGCTGCTGCAGTGGATCGGTATGTGTCTGGCAAACAAATCCCGGCACATGCGCACCCCGGAAGGTATTGAAATTAAACTCTCGCTTCCGGCAAACGGGCGGCGTACTGTTTTACACTGTGAGGACGGGGAACTCGACATGCCCGATTATACTTTGACTTTTAAGCGTAAAGTCTAACTGCAACAGCGTATACCTTTAAAACGGCTTACAACAAGCCCGTGCCACCCTTGCTCAGTAGTAGAAAAAGGAGGACCCACACATGGCCCGTGCGGCCCGCAATAACCAGGTGGACAAGGTAAACTGCTTTATCAGCCTGTTAAACCGACCCTGGGTAAGTAAAGCCGATGATCCCGAGCTATACCAGAATATTCGGAGCTATTACCAGGAATTAAAGGACTGGTTCCAGGAATACTGCGGTTTCAGCCTGCTCTTAACCAGGCAAATAGCCCGGCTGGAAAAAATACCGGGGCGGGCCCACGATTGGATGGGCCTGGAGTTACTTAATGAGCCTCTGGATTATGCCCTTTTTACATATTGTCTATGGTTTCTCGAAGGTAAAAGCGAAACAGATCAGTTTTTACTAACCGAAATGATTGAAGAAATAAAAAATCACCTTACGGGCAGCTCGATGTCCCTGGATTTTACCCTATACCAGCACCGGCAATCCATGTACCGGGCGCTTAAACAAATGAGGGAACTCAAAGTGCTGGTGGCGGTGGACGGGGATGAAATGGAATGGGCCCGTACGGGCAGCGATAGAAATGTCCTTTACGAATGTTCCATGCTCTCCCGCTACGTGTTAAGGCACTTTCCCAGGGATTTGACTACTTATGATTCCTTGGAGTCACTAGGTGAACTGGCTTACCCTGATAACCAGGAAGGACAGCTGCGCCGCCGCAGGCACAGGGTTTACCGCCGGCTGCTGCAGGAGCCGGTGGTCCACGACTGGGAGTGGAGCCAGGACGAGCGCTACTATGTGCTCACCCAACGGCACACCATTTTAGAGCACCTCGCCACCCGTTTCGGCCTGGAAGGCCAGCGTTACCGGGAAGGGCTAATCTTCTTTTACCCGGACCATTCGGCGGAAACTGAGCTTTTTCCCACCGCCAAAAACATATCTGATATTGCTTTGCTGCTGGCGGGGGAAATCCGGCGCCTATTGCATAAACAAGACACCAGCATTTATACCGATGAGCAGGGGTGTGTACCACTGACCCTGGCTGAGCTGGAGGTCATTTTGCTAGGCCTGCGGGAAAAGCATAAATCTTTGTGGAGCCAGCAGCTGCGCCAGGTCAAAAGCAACGAGCTGGCCCGGGAATTACTGGAGCACTTAACAGGCTGGGGGCTGGCCACAGTAAACGAGCAAATAATACTGTTGCACCCGGCCCTGGGCCGCTGGAACGGCCATTATCTTAATAATGAGGATGAAGAATAATGCGTAACCGCTGGCAAATGAATTTAGCCGGTATTTTTAATTTCTGGTATTACACCGATGAGGTGCAGTATCACCTACGGGACGGTCGGTTGATCCTGCGGGGGACCAACGGCTCGGGCAAGTCGGTAACCATGCAAAGCTTTTTGCCCCTGGTGCTGGACGGCAATAAACGCCCCGCCCGCCTGGACCCTTTTGGCTCCAGGGACCGCAAAATCGACTATTACCTGCTGCTGGAGCCCAACAGCGGCATTCATGACCGCATCGGTTACCTTTACCTGGAATTTTTTCACCCGGCCCAGAACCGCTATTTAACCATTGGCATCGGACTGCGGGCGCGCCGCAATGCACCCGTGAACTTCTGGGGCTTTGCCATTACGGACAACCGCCGCATTGGCCGGGAAATATTGCTTTACAACCAGGACTACAGCCAGGGGCAGGAACAAAAAATACCCCTCACCCGCTCGCAGCTGGAAAACATCATCGGTGAGGGCGGGCAGGTGGTCACCGAGCAGGGCAAATATATGGAAATGGTCAATAAGCTGCTCTTTGGCTATAACGATTTACATTCCTTCCAGGAATTGCTGGACTTGCTGCTGCAGCTCCGTAGCCCCAAGCTTTCCAAGGATTTCAAACCAACCACAATTTATGAGATTTTAAGCAATGCCCTGCCCCCGCTGCAGGATGAAGAGCTGCGCCCCCTATCGGAAGTATTGGAGGATATGGATCAAATCAACGACCACCTGGAAGAGGTCTGCCTGCACCGCAGAGAAGCGGAAAAGCTGTGGCAAGTCTACAACCGATACAACAAATACCTGCTCTATAGCCGTTCCAGCCAGTTGCTGCAGGCTAAAAAGCAGTGGGACAACCAGCAAAGCACCGTCCGGGAACTGGATGAAAAGCTGCAGGAAATCAGAGAGGCACTGCAGGAGCACAACCAAAAGCTGGAGGAACATACTGCGCAGCTGCTGGAAACCAAAGCCCGCCATGAGGTGCTGGCCGCCTCCGAAGCGCTGGAAATACGGGATAAGCTTAACCTGCTGCGCCAGGAAAAAGAAAGAACCGACCAGCAGGCTGCGCGGATAACTAGAAGCCTGGATTACTGGCGGGCCAAGCAGGATGAGTACGAGCGGGACCGGGAAAGATATGCGGGCGATGTGCTGGAATATGCAGCATTACAAAAAGATGCCCTTGATGAACTGGAAGCTGCAGCCCGGGAATGTGATTTTGCCCGGCATGATGTCTACCACCGCTATTGGGACCGGGACATACCCGAGGACTTTAGCCAGTGGCCCAATTGGCTAAATGATTTGGATTCCCAGCACAAGCGTATCAGTCAGGCCCTGGAGATGGCCAAACAAGTGGATCAAAAGAAGTATGCCCGGGACCTGGCGGAAAGGGAAGTAGGCCAGGCCCGCCAGAGACGGGATACCGCCGAGGACAGCTACCGCTTTGAAGAAGAAAACTTTGAGCTGGTACAAAAATCTTACCAGGAGCAAATCTTTGCCTGGCGCAAAGAACTGCAGGAACTGCAGCTCAGTGATACAGAGCTGCAAACAATTTTACACCGCCTGGCCTTGTTCCCGGACGCTTCCTACGAGGCGGTAAAAGAGCCCGTGCTGGAAGCCTATAACCGCTGCCATCTGCATTTGCATGAGCAAATCGTGCAAATCACCCAGCAAAAAAACCAGCACCAGGCAGAGTACGAGCGTCTGCAGAACCAGTGGCAGGAATGGAAAAACCTTAAAGACCCGGAGCCGCCCCGCTCCGAGGCCCGGGAACGGTCCCGCCGCCTGCGCGGTAAAGGTGCCGGAGGTGCGCCCCTCTATGCGGTTTGTGAGTTTAAGGCACAGGTCAGCGAGGAGCAAAAAGCCAACCTGGAAGCAGCCCTGCAGCAAAGCGGCCTTTTGGATGCCTGGGTGAGCAACCAGGGTCTGGCCGCCCTGGGCGCGGAGGAAGAAGAAATCTGGATCACCCCCCAACCCGTACTGCTGGGCAATACCCTGGCGGATTACCTGCGCCCCACGCCCCCGGAGGACGGCTCCGTTAAAGCGGAAATAATAGATGAGATTCTGCGCACCATCAGGCTGGGCAACACCGGCGGGGATAACGTGGCAGCATCGGTTAACGCCCGTGGCTACTTCCAGCTGGGAGCCCTGTGCGGCAAGGCGGCCCCCAAAGAGCGGGCCGAATATATCGGTAAAGAAACCCGGCACCGCACCCGGCTGGCTGAAATGGCCCGCCTGGAAGCACTGATGGATGAAGAGCAGCGTATTATTGACGAGTGCACCAGCCAAATCACAGGTATTGAAGAATCGTTAACCCGGCTGGCCCAGCAAAAAGCCCTCTTCCCGGGAGGTGCAGACCTGCAGGACGCCTATACCCGGCTGGCCCAGGCCAAAAGGGAAATGGGGCTGGCCCTGGAGGAAGAAAAGCAAAAAGTAGAACTGCTGCGCGAAACCTCCCGGGCCTTCCAGGAAGCACTGGCGGAGCTGCATGATTTTACACAGGGCTGGACCATCCCCCCCAATACACGGGGCCTGAACGGTGCCCTGGAGCAAATCAACTGGTACCGCCAGCACCTGGGGGAATTGCGCTCCCACTGGTCCAGCCACCGCTCCAGCTTGCAAAACCTGAAGCGGTGCGAGGCCGACTTGCTGGAAGCTGCGGAAAAGATGGCCGAAGAAACCGGAGACATGGAAAACCTGCAGGCAGCGCTGCTGGAGATTAACGTGCAAATCAAGGCCCTGGAAAAAGCGCTGCAGGATCTGGGCATTGAAGATATCGACCGGCAGCTGAGCGAGCTGGAGCAAAAGCGCAGGCTGCTGGAAAAAGCCATTGCTTCGCTAAACAACGCCTTAAGCGATCTCAAAGTAAAGCAAGGGGTTGAACAAACTAAACTGGCCGCTGCTCAAGAGCTTTTAACAGAAAAGGAAACTGCTTTAAGCCAGGCCCGCGCCGCCTGGCTGGCCGAGTGGGACCGGTATTTGCTGGACGACTGGACGGAGATCAAAGCCAGCCAGAAAGAACTGCCCGGGCTGTACCATGTGGCCCAGCAGGTGCTGCACAGGTACCGGGACGAAAAATATATTCAAAAAAGCAAAGACAGCATCACCAATGATTTACTCATCGTATTCCAGGAATGCCGGGGCAACCTGCATACCTACGGGCCGGAACTGGTACCCGATGACGAGCACCAGCGCAACCTGGTGCTGTTCATGCGCGACCGTCATAACCCGCTGCCGCCCCATGCCCTGGTGCAGGAGCTAAAAGCCACCGAAGAGGAGCAGAAACTACTCTTAAGCCAGAAAGACCGGGAGCTTTACGAGCAAATCATTATTCACAGCGTGGGCAAGGCCATTCGCCATAGAATTTTACGGGCCGAGCAGTGGGTCAAACAAATGAACATTTTAATGGAGCAAAGGGATACTTCCAGCGGCCTGCGCCTGCACCTCAAATGGGAGCCCAAACCGGCGGCCAATGAAAAAGAAATGGACACGCTGCAACTGGTCAGCTTATTGAAAAAGGATTCCCAAATGCTGCGTTACCAGGAAATCGAGCAAATGATAGAACACTTCAGGTCCCGGATTAACTGGGCCAAGCAGGAGGCCGACCAGCATGACACCCTACGCCAGTGGATTTACCGGCTGCTGGATTACCGGGAGTGGTTCCGGTTTACCCTGTACTTTGAAAAGGGTGAACAGCCCCGCCGGGAGCTAACCGACAGCCGCTTTAACGCCATGAGCGGCGGTGAAAAAGCGCTGTCCATGTATATACCGCTGTTTGCCGCCACTTACTCCCGCTACAACGACTGCCGCCCCGAAGCGCCTAAAATTATTTCCCTGGACGAGGCTTTTGCCGGGGTGGACGATGAAAATATGCGGGATATGTTCGGGCTTTTGACCCAACTGGATTTTGACTACATGATGACGAGCCAGCTGTTGTGGGGCTGTTACGACACGGTGCCCCGGCTGTCGGTTTACGAAATCTACCGCCCCAAGGATACTGATTTTGTGACCTTATTCCAGTATTATTGGAACGGTTATAAGCGGATATTGGTGGATGAGAGCCTGGGGGACGGGGATTTGGCGGAGGATGTAGAGGTAAGCGGAGATGCTGCGGAGGAAGATGTCGGAGGACAACCCAACAATGAAGGAAGAAATGCTTAATTACCTGAGGCAGCCTTGTTTTAAGAGGCTATTCGCCCTGACTAAAAACAAAATACAATCACTAAACGGCCTGCGCGGCACCGTGGTCCTGGATAATCTCACTACGGAGGAGCAGGACCTGATCGGCGGATTTCTGGGCAAAAATTGCCTGGGTTTGACCAAAGTAAAAATTTCACTGGCGGAACTGGACGAGCTGCTCAAGAACAGCCCCCTGGAAACCGGTCTGCATGCTTTTCTGGAGGTTTACTGGAAGGAAAAAATTGTTACAAACCAAGAGAAAACGCAACATGCCAAGCGCCTGTGGTTACAATTTTTTGAGCAGCTGCGGGAAAAAGCCCAAACTCCGGTCAGCCGGGATTGGCTGGACCGGCTGTTTCAAGGAAGCGGGAACGGCTACCGCACCCTTTTAGCCCTGTACCGGCAAAACTGCAAAAAAGCTGCAAATGATGCCTCCATAACCGTAAAGGCACTGGATTACCTGGCCGGCCACCGGGGACAAAGCATACGTATACCCGTATTTGCCACCTTGCTGACCGGGGACCCCCATGCCCTGGACAGCGACAATGCCATCGGCAGGCTACTTTTTCACGGGCTGCTGCATTACCTGGACATACCCGAAACTGATTACACCGCCGAAGGCAAACGCGCCCTGTTCCGGGAGGCTGGGCTTTTGGACGATGATATTTCATCCAGCGTGGCTGTGGCCGGTTTGCAGGTACGCCCGGAGGATCTCCGATTTGCCGTATTCGACTGTGCCAACGCTGCGGCCAGCCCTTTGATCCTGCCCCTGCGTTTTCTGGAAACAAAAACTCTCTGGCAGCCCGGACGGAATATTTATGTGGTCGAAAACCCGGCGGTATTCAGCACCTTCTTGGACACCTGCCCCGCCGCCTCCCTGCCCCCGCTGGTCTGCGGCAGCGGCCAGCCCAGCGTGGCCGCCCTCACCTTGTTTGACCAGCTTGTCGAGGCCGGCTGCACCATCTATTACAGCGGGGATTTTGATGTTAAGGGGCTGGAAATCGCCACCCGCCTGGCCCAGCGCTACCATATAAACTTTCGGGCCTGGTGTTATGACAGCGAGACATACTTGAGTGTGGCCAGCGGTAAAAGGATACCAGCAAAGGAAATAAACAGCCTGCTAAAACTGGCTGTTCCCTGGGATGAGCATTTAACGGCCAGGATGGTGGAAAGGAAACTGTATGTTTACCAGGAAGCATTTATTGGGAAGCTGCTTAGCGTGACGAAGGAAGGTAGTTTTATTAAAGCATTTCCATATCGGGATACAGAACCCGACAAATAAAAGCTTAGTTAGTTGAACCACGAGGGTTGGACCCGCCTCTTTAATTACAAGTGGGATCTAATTTCTTTTGCCGACAATTCGCTTTAATAAGTTCCACCCGGCTGAATTAGATTACATTTATTGTTCTATTCTATGCATTTTTTCGCTACAGCTTGACCCTTCAGTTAGACCTGTTTGCCCTACTTCTCTTGCCGTTTTTCTTTCGCAAACGAACCTACTACTTTTCGGAGTCTCGAGATCTATGTTTGCAAGACATATGCATACTTTGTATGCGTAAGACAAATGAAACGTCCCCATGTCTTCCCCCCATGTCTTCCCATGTCTTGATGAAACCAACGCTATGATATGGAAGTTTTCAAAAGGGCCTGTCTTACTTAATTAAGCATTTTCTTATTCTCAAACTCTTCCTTAAATGCCAGTAATTTTTCACTGTCCTCAATCCTTTTCTTACGCATATCCTCTTGGATTTGCTTGGTTTCTTCAATACCTTTGACAATTGTTTCCCATGACTTCTGCAGTGTTTCAATACTGACAAAACTACCCGAAGCCAGTCGTGCGGTCATTTTGGATTGTAGGGCTGTATTTTGGGCATTTCTTAAAAGCAGTTCATTGGTTTTATCATCCAATGCCTGCATAGCCTTAGCCTGAACTGCCTGTCTCTTTAACATGATTGATTGGATTAGACATTGCTTAAATATGGGCAACGTAATAATGAAAGCCGAATTTATTTTACGGATTAAATTATAGTTGCCGTTTTGAATAGCCTTAATACTGGGCATGGTTTGTATAGCAATATTTTCAGCTAATTTTAAATCGTGTACCCGCTGCTCCATCATTTCCAACATTCTGTTAACATTGTTTACCGCTAATTGATCAAGTTGATCATCACTATTGTCGGCCTTCATTTGCATTTGTGGTATTATGTTACTTTTTACCTCATTGGTTGCCAGTTCCCCGGCATAGATGTATTGTTCTAGCTGTTCGTAGTATTCCAGATTTTTCACAAACATTTCTTCGAGATCATTATTGGTTTTATTGATTTCTGTCTCATACTGCTTCAAGGTAACGTAAATCTTATCAACTTCATCACCCATGGTGTGATACTTTTTAAATAACGCTTCAATAGAATCCTTGGCCTTATTAAACAGTTTCCCTAGAAACCCTTGTTTTTTATCTTCAAAGTCCTTGATATCAAACTTGTCCATTATCCGATTAAGCTGAATCAACATATCTCCTGAATCTTCCACTTTGGTGGTTTCCATACTGTGCAGAATTTGATCGGAAAACTTGGCTATTTCCTCTGTAATGTTTGCTCCAAAGGTCATAATTGTATTAGCATTTTCCAGATCAATTTGTTCCAAGATATTATCCACCACAGGAGAATTTTGGACTTTTACCGCTACCTCCTGCTTTTGCTTCTCTAAATCAAAAGGAGCTATTTCCACTGCCTGTTCGGTCTGCCTTTTAGGCCTTATGATTTTCAACGAAATTTCCTCCTTATTTTTAGTGAGACATTGTTTAGGAAAGAACTAAGTTTATTTTGATCAGCTTGCTTAATGGTAATGTCAGGTGCTATTAAATCCAGTTGTACTGATGGTAACTGGTGGGTATCCATCAATTCTTCTTTTAATTTAAGTTCAATATTATTATAGTTGGTTGGGGTAAAAATAACTATATCTATTCCGACCAAGTTCAAAAAGGCTATAATAATAGCATCTTCATCACTAAAAACATCTTTAGTACCATCATAAATAACAACTTTTGGTACATCACCGGGGTAATCAAAGATTTCCAGCAAGTTCAAAATACCTTCATCCATAGTCATGATGGTCATTAATATTTTTAAAGGCAGTTCTTTATTATTGTTAATAAATATATCCGCCTTAATTAATTCCTCAATTTTATCAACAATAAATTCCTGCAATGATGTTCTCAAATAGCCGTACTTATAAAAGTCGCTTTTATATAGCCTTTCTTTATCTATTAAGCCCGAATTGTTAATTAAAAATGCTGATGCGTACAAATCTCGCTTATTGTATCTTATTTCTGTAAAGGGAACACCGTTTATTACATGAGTATTTTTATAAGTTGCCAGCTTTCTATAATCATGCCAGTACCGTCCCAAATCCTCATGGGTACCCTTAATCTTAGCAAAAAGATTCGGCACATAAACAGTATTATCAACCACCCTAAACTCGGGCCTAACTCTAGCTTCTTCCTGCCAAAGAATGATTAATTCATCATAAGTAGTTCTTAAAGTCACCGGTTGAGTCAGACTATTTTCAAACTGCCAGGGTTTAAATAACCCCACATCCCCGTTATAAATAAACTGCTGTATTTCCTGGGATGCATTGTAAGCAACGGTAGCTTTTCGAACCACTCGCTCACTCTCAGGAAATTTTTCCAGCTTCTTACTAAGTTCATTTTGTGCAAGTTTTGTATATTCTTCCTTATCATCAATTTGTTTAAAGATATCGTCTTTTTGAATATCTGAATTAACATATAAAACATCGCAACCAATTTTGGATAAATAAATCAACAGGTACACTTCGTGGTTTTTAATATCTCCATAATATAAGACTTTGGGGTTATCTTTAAAATCAAATTCCTTATACAGGAATTTAAAATATTTGTTAATCCAGCAAATTATTTTAAGTGTAAAGTTTTCCAGCTTGGATATACTGCTGTTAGGTTCCATTTTATCAAACAAGCCCATTATATCCCTAAAAGCTGTTTTTATAGTGTTGTTTAATGGTTGACTATTGGTAGTGGGCAAAATTTTAGCGTTAATCACTTTATTTATTAAAAAGTCCTTTTCAGTGCCATAAAGCAGCAATGCTCTGGCATGCTCCAATTTATCTCTGCAAGTCGCAATTTCACTATTCTCTGGCATAGTTAATTGGTCTGTTATTCTTATAAATCCATTTTGTCTGCTTTTTAAACTTTTATCCAATTGGTAAAGTTTATTGTAATATTCGTCAATTGCTACTTTCGTTGTTCCGTTTATTCCAATATATCTATAAAAGTATACCGGCAAAACAGGCGCTGGATTTCCAATGTAACCGCTTCTTTTATTTAACGGCACCATTATGTCTTTTAATATATCGTTGGAACTTTTTAGCTTAACCACAGCAGAACAGCCTTTGGTTGGCACTATCCGATACAGTTGTTCTATATTAACCGGCTGTTTTGGTTTACCGATTCTTGTTATAGGTGATCTTTTAATTTTGACTTTAATTTTCCCTTCCTGGAGCATGGAAAACCGGTTACTATTATCAACTTTTTTATAGTCCAGATCAGAGTAAGGGTTAATATATAGCACATCACAACCAATTTGGGACAATAAAATCAGAAAATAAACCGAGTGTTTCTTAATATCACCATAATATATTACTTTGGGATTCCACGGAGACTTGGTTTTATAGAATTCCGGGATATACTCGTGCGCCCAAAGGAGCAACTTGGAGATAAAATTTTTTATCATACCTGTATTTATAGAAGTTTCCTTTTTTAAATACTCACCAAGAACAATTCTAAATGCGACTTTTATTTCCGCATTAGGTACCGGGAATAATTCTGCCGATTCTATAATATCACATAAAATATCCGCCTGCACATAACCCTCAGTATCGTTTAAGGAACGGTGGCACACCGAAGTATCCCAAATTAATGAAGAAAAAGTCTTATTAATTCTTTTGTTTAAGTATTCATTAAAAGGGATGGGAATATTTTCAATAAAGTACAAATAAAGATTACCCAAGTTGGCCAGTTTTTGATGTAACAGAGTTGTTTTGTTAGTAAATTCGGTTTGGTTATTAAAACCAATTATTCTGTAAAAGTAAACAGATTTTTTGTCTTTATGCTGAGAACGTTCTTTTAATGGCAGCAGTATATCATTATATATATCGTCTGATTGTTTTAATATAATACGCTGATTAACACTAATTACCATTAAGAACTGCCCTTTCATTATAAGAATATGGTCATATACATTATTATAATGGTTCATTTGATGTTTGAAAATAAACAGCCGGGATATTGTAATTTTTGTCAAACAAATATATCGTGTAGTAATATTACTAAAAACTGGGCCAAATTGGAGAGCCTTCACTTTTTTGTGCTAAAAGTATTAGGCTTTAAGGTTGTGCATTAATTAAGAACAAAAGTAACAAAGGTGCCCGCAGTTCATCATGAACCACGGGCACTTTTACTAGCGTGAGTACTTCATTATCCCCTCAACTATACCCCGGACAATATCCTTTTGGTTTTCTGGATCCCATAGGAAAGCTTCTTCCCGGGGGTTGCTGATAAACCCGGTTTCGATAAGGATGGCGGACATTAGTGTATTCTTAATCACATAAAACCCCGCTTCTTTAACTTTTCTATTAACTTGCCCCGTTTGCATAAGTATCGAATCCAACACATTTTGGGCCAGCTTCTGGTCAGAGCCATAGTATTTGTATACCTCAAGTCCCTCAATCGAAGGATTACCAACACTGTTGGCATGAATACTAACAAAAGCAAACGCATTTGTACGATCAGCTATATTTACCCGCTCATCCAGGGATACATAACTATCGTCCCACCTGGTTAGTATTACTGTGTATCCTTCGTTTTCCAACGCGGTTTTCAGTTGGTTGGTTATATCCAAAACCAGGTTCTTTTCATATTTTCCCGAATAACCAATGGCCCCTACATCCTTACCCCCGTGCCCGGGGTCTAGAATGATTAACTTATCGTCCACCTCCCGGGTAGGCTGTTGGGTCTGGTCATTAGGATCAGCAGGTTCAGTTATTTCGTCTGATCCATCTGGCCCGGTTGTTTCACCTGGTTCAGTTGGTTCAGCTGGTTCAGTTGGTTCAGCTGCACCAGAAGATGATTGCCCGGGATAATCAATCCTAATTTGCAGCGACTCCTCATTTTTTTCCACCTGGTAATCCACCACATTTTTTAAATCCAAAACCACACGGGTGGTAGCACTGTTTAACTGGCCTGTCCTAATTGCAGAAACTACAGGATTATCCAGATTAAGTATTTCACCTGCCCCGTTTGTGGTATTTTGCAAATCTATAACCAGGCGATCGGGGTTGCCCAATTTATATATTTTGTTTTCTCCGTCTCCAACTTTTAGTTCTATTAAAAAGTCCTGATCATTTGTTGTTGTTACTATTTCTGTTAATGATCGTACATTAGCCGTTTGACCAGATTCTATCCAGGCTATATCCACTCTTAAGCCCGCCGGCGTGCTATGCGCATCCACACGGCAGCCAAGTGTTTCACCGATAAACCGCAGCGGAACCATTGTGCGGCCATTAACCACCCGGGTTGCCACATCCAGCTGAATTTTATTGTTGTTTTTATAGGCCACCTTTTGATTAAGAGGAAGCTGTATAGTAAGGTCTTCTTTTTGCCCAAAAGCGGATTTTTGGCCGTTATCAAACCACACTTTGGCCCCCAGTGCCTCAAATATCTGCCTGAATGGCACAAGTGTCCTATTGGATGAGGCCTCTACTATGGGCGGGGCATCAAATTGTACGATTTTCCCGTCAACGTAAACATCCACACCGGCAAAGGCTTGTGGAACAAGCAGCATCCAACAAGCCACAAATGTTAGCAATATCAGCAATTTTTTAAAACGCAACCTTTTCAATCCCTTCGGAATAAGGTTAATCCAAAATTACCGGCTGCACAGGCAGCGGACAAACAGTATTAATAGTTTATACGATATTGATCAACATTTTGTTCCATAATTATAAAATAAATTAATAAATTTTTTAACATGCATTGATACATAAGGGCTTTTTTTTTGCACAACACCGTTAATGCAGCAAATATAAGCTTTTGTTTGTCTATCTGGCTTGTGCATATGCCAAAATGCAATTTACAAATACCGAAAGCAATATTGTGCATGTGGCACTGAAATTGCGTAAAGCATTGCAAAAAACAACTATAAAATGAGAGGGGATATAATTATGAACGCACAAATTCAGGTTATTATAGCCGGTACTATTTTTTTATTTGCCTACGCCTTGATTATGTCGGAAAAAATCCACCGAACAGTGGTAGCTTTGGCAGGTGCTATCTTATTGATCTTGTGTGGCGTATTCACCCAACAGCGTGCTATCGAGAGTATCGACTTCAATACCATTGGTCTATTAATAGGCATGATGGTTATTGTCGGCATAACCAAAGCTACCGGTATTTTTGAATATCTTGCAGTTTATGCTGCTAAAGCAGCCAAAGGTAAGCCGGTTAAAATTATGGTTTTTCTGTCTGCAATAACCGCTATATGTTCAGCTCTTTTGGACAATGTTACCACGGTATTATTAATAGTCCCTGTAACCTTTGCGATTGTTAAACAATTACAAACTAGTCCTGTCCCTTTCCTAACCGCTGAAATAATGGCCTCTAACATAGGGGGCACTGCCACCCTGATTGGCGACCCACCCAATATTATGATTGGCAGCGCAAATGGTTTAGGTTTTATGGATTTTGTAATCAACCTGACCCCTGTTATTATAATTGTTTATATTGCCAATATCATATGTCTAAAGGTTATTTATAAAAAAGAATTGTTTGCACGGGAGGATCTCAGCCGAAACATCATGAGTTTAGAAGAAAAAAGCGAAATTAAAGACGCATTATTGTTAAAAAAATGCTTGTTTGTTATTTTTTTAACTATTCTCGGTTTTATTCTTCACCAGTATATAAATATTGCCTCCGCAACTGTGGCACTGGCCGGGGCAACCTTGCTGCTGCTAGTAAGTAAAGTTGAGCCTGAACGTGCCCTTGCCGCCGTGGAGTGGCCGGTGATCTTCTTTTTTACAGGACTTTTTATTATGGTGGGAGCGCTGGAGCAAGTCGGCATTATCGAATTTATCGCTGAAAAATCGCTGGCTCTAACTGGTGGTGTATTACTACCAACAGGGTTGCTTATACTTTGGCTCTCCGCTATAGCTTCAGCGTTTGTGGACAATATACCATTTGTTGCTGCTATGATACCGCTAATTCAAGACATGAGTCGTCTGGGGAGCATACAGGACGTAACTCCTTTATGGTGGGCTCTTTCCCTGGGTGCCTGTCTTGGCGGCAATGGAACATTGATCGGCGCTTCGGCTAATTTAGTGGTCGCCGGGATGGCGGAAAAAAGAGGCATTCATATAACCTTCGCAGGTTATATTAAAATAGCTTTTCCGGCCATGCTGTTGTCAATTATTATCTGTACATTTTACCTTTTTATTTTTTATTTACGTTAAATGGCCACACCTTCGGGTTATGGTACTTAGTTTAGTAAAGCATCTTCCGTCAATAAAGGCCGGATTCCTCCGGGCAAGTTATGATGGAGAGGAGGCAGCAAAATTCACCTCCTCTCTGTACTAACCCCCATAAATTACTGCGTATTAGCTGCTCCCGGACCGCCCCTGAAGCCATAGCCTTTTTTTCCTTTTAACTCGCTTATCTTGGCCTGCTGCTCCGGGGTGAGCAAAGACTGGCACTGCTGCCTGCTTTCCTGGTAAATACTGTGGATTTTTGCACGCAGGTCGTTTATTTCCTTGATTTTGGCATCTACCTGGGCTTTGTCCGGGTTTTTCTGCAACTGCAGCTGTTTTAGTTCATGCTTGCTGTCCATCATTTTAATGCGCAGGTCGCGGGTTTGCTCATAGGTGTTCTGATTAATCTCCCGCATTTTTGTAATTTGTTGGTCGGTGAGATTTAATGCTTCCACCGGGTTGATCCATTTGTCGCTGTGCAGCATACGCGGGCCATCATCCGGAACCGTGCCGGCAGCCGAGGCCACCTGGACAATACCCAATACTAAAAACAGGCAAACGGTTAAAAGCACTATTCTCTTCTCCATATTACACCTCCTTCCATATTTATTACGCAATAGTTTTTAGCTAACTCTATTGCGTTAACTTTATTCTGCCCAGCAATTGTGGAGAAACTGTGAAGAAATAATGGAAAGTTTGTGAGAAACGGGAACGGAAGCAAAGGGAAGCAAGGAGACGGTTCTCTTGCTTCCGCATTTAAATTAAGTTACCAATATTTATTTTCAAAAAAGCCTTCAACCTCTGAAATTCCTTCTACCTGATATAATCCGCAATTATGGCTATCTCTGTAAACTTATATTCTAATCACTATCCATTTACCTTCCTTCATCCAAGGAGTTCTGAACTTGCATAGTACGCTTAATCTCCAGCACAATCTGTTAAAAAAAGAAGCAAAGGAAATATGCCCTTGCTTCTTAAGCAGCCGTCAACCGTTTCTGAATATACCATCCCAGCCAGCGGGCTCCAAAATTAATAGCCAGCACCACCATCACCAGCATACCGCCGAATCATCCACCACGCGCCGCACATCTGGGACGATACTCTCTGAGTTAACCTTTCATATATGTACCGCGAAAGCCCGCTGCATAATATAACGGGCTTGAGCATTGTTCAAAAACCATAGTTAATCGAAGTTATTCGAATTGCACAGATAGTTTAAGAAAGTTTAAGCCTGACCCCAATTAGCCGCCTAGAGTGATGTCCTGGTTTTCGTACCAATTCAGGGCGTCATAAAAATGCTCTCTTTGAAAATCCGGCCACAGGTCGTCTACAACATAAAAATCCGCGTATATCGATTGAACAGGTAAAAAACCGCTGAGTCTTCGCCGCCCTCCCCAACGAATGATTAAATCAATACGGGAAATATCACGAGAAGCAATAGTTTGGAAAACATTGCGTTTTATTTTAACGCTACCACTGTTAATGGTTGAATCTTCATTCATGAAATGATGCAGATCCCACTTCCACCCGTAGTTAACGAGAAAATTAATTTTAATTAAGTCCCGGCCAAAGGTTTTTCTTTGTTTATATTTCATCAACTGGGGGGGAAAAAGAGGGGATTCATAATCGCCAATGACTAAAAGCGAGGCATCCCGGTTGGCCAGCATGTCCACAGCATCCACGCAGGCTCTCTGGAAAGCCCTGGTCTGCACTGCCGGGCGCTTGGTATTGTCCTGGGTGAATCCGTAAAAGGTAAGCTCCGGAATACCAAGTTCCACGCACAACTCATACAGCATCATGCCAGGGTCCAAACCATTCTGATACCCATCCTCCTTGGGTAGCCCTTTGCCCTGGGCCCACCTTCTATTTCCGTCAGGTATCACCCCTATATGTCTGGGCAGTCGTTTGAATTTTGTCTTGGTCATAGGAATCCTCCATGTCTATAGGCATGTTGATATTTAAAAGATTTCCCTATTAACGGAGATTATATCCAACGCTTTTGAAAGCCGCCAAACTTTCAACCTTTCAACACCCGGCACCAATGGGCGAAAGAAAAACAGCCGAATAATCGGCTGTTTTTCTTTCGCTTGTTTATTCCGCCAGCGCCCGCTCCAGTATGCGGTACATGCGGTCCACCATGTCACGGGGGTCGGTGAGCAGACCCGAGGCAATGAGAGCGTTGTCGTAAATTTGCTCCACGGCAAGTGTGGCAAAGTCCGCGTCCTTTTGACGCAATGACTCCAGTCCTTTGATCAGCTTGTGACCAGGGTTTATTTCCAATGCCTTCTGACCGATCCCTATGCCGCCAATATCCTTGTGCAGCGCCTGCATCACCCGCTGCATGCTGCTGGTCATGCCGTCATCCATATTGATCAGCACCGCCGGACTGTCCACCAGGCGTTTGGATTCCCGTACTTCGCTAACCCGGTCCCCCAGGGCTTGTTTCATAAAGGCCAGTAAATTCTTCAGATCCAGGCCTTCAACCCGGGCGGCATCCGCCCCGGCGTCCTTATCCTCCTCTACTTCCGGCAGATCCAGCTCTGCCTGGTCGGCGGAAACCAGTTTCTTATCTTTGTATTCGGCCAGGTTGGTAAGCACAAAATCATCTACGGGCTCGTGGGTATAGATAACCTCCAAATCACGTACCTTAAATGCCTCCAGGTACGGACCGGCTTCGATTATTTCCCGAGTCGGCCCGTTGATATAATAAAGGTGCTTTTGTTTTTCCGGCATCCGAGCCAGGTAATCATCCAGGGAAATGTATTTGCCGGGCTCTGATTTGGAGGACTCAAAGCGCAGCAGAGGCGCTATGTCCTTACTGTACGCATAATCCGAAGCCGCGCCCTCCTTCAGGAAAATACCAAACTTTTTCCAGAACTCGCTGTATTTATCCGGGTCGGCCTTGGCCTGCTCACCCAAAAACTTGAGGAAGCGACCGGTTAGCACTTTGCGCAGCCGGGCTACCAAGGCACTATCCTGCATTGTTTCCCGGGAAATATTAATGGGGATGTCCTCACTGTCCACCACGCCCTTAACAAAACGCAGCCACTCGGGCAGCAGCCCCTCAGCGTTTTGCTGCAGCATTACCTTGCGGCAGTATAGGGAAACCCCGGGCTCGATTTTACCGAAGCCAAAGCGTTCCAAGTTTTCCTGCGGCACAAACAAAAGCGCATTTATAGCCAGGGGTGCATCGGCGGTAAAGTGCAGCCGGTAAAACGGTTCATCATAGGCATTGGCGATGAACTTATAAAACTCAGTGTATTCCTCGTCTTTAATTTCATTTTTGTTGCGTACCCATATGGCTTGCACCGTATTGATTTTTTCGCCCCCCATAATAATGGGAAAGGGCACAAAGTTGGAATAGCGTTTGATAATCCGCTTAATGGCATCCGGCGAGGCAAATTCCCCGGCGTCATCCTTAAGCTCCAGTATAATTTTGGTGCCACGGGAAAGCCCCCGGGTCTGGTCAATGGTGTAACTGCCCACACCATCGGAAACCCACTGGCAGCCCTCTTCACCGGGCACAAAGGAGCGCGTCAGTACCTGCACGCGCCTGGCCACCATAAAAGCCGAGTAAAAGCCCACCCCGAACTGGCCGATCAAGTTCAAGTCCTTTTGTTCCGCCTCGGCCAGCTGCTGCAAAAACGCCCGGGAACCCGATCGAGCGATGGTGCCCAGGTTTTCCACCAGCTCGTCTCTGGTCATACCAATACCCGTATCGCTGATGGTCAGGGTTTTATCCTGTTCGTTTACTTCAATGGTAATCTCCAGCGGCAAATCCGGGTCTGCTACTTCTTTATCGGTAATTGTCCGGTATCTCAACTTTTCCAGTGCATCAGCGGCGTTGGATACCAGCTCCCGCAAAAATATTTCCCGATCGGTGTAGAGGGAATTAATCACAATATTCAGTAGTTGTTTTACCTCTGCCTGAAACTCTAAAGTCTGTTGTTGTTTGGCATCAGCTTCAGCAGCCATATATGTACCCCCCTGCTTATTAAATTATGTTTGGCTTTTTTGTTTAAGCTATTGTTAGCACTCATCCCCAGCGAGTGCTAACCTATAAAATGATAGTATTGCAATTAAAGCAATCATGGCAAATCGCTTTAGCACCTAAAATTTGCAACGATAACCCTATATTGAGCATTATCTCCATTTTTCTTTGATTTTTATACCAAAGGAGCATGGCTGGACGACCATGCTCCTTTGGTATATTTTAAGCACAGTTTTTTGTCTCACTTTGTCAAAGGATTGAATATAGTAAGATAAATTCACACCGGCAGGTGATTGACTGTGACTAAAATCATTTGTATTGCAATGGTAACTGCACTAGTGTTTACCATAGCAATTACCCAGCGCATTAAGATTTTCAAAATACTGAAAAATCGTGCGGATTATCAGGTAGAGTATATAGATAAAATATTATAAGTAATCACGCATTATTCAATGTGCCCGAGCCGGGTGTAATTCAATAAATCACATCCATTTCGATCATCATCTGAAAACGTAATGGTTTCTTATTGCCCACCCAGTCCTGATACTTCATAACATAACCGTAAGATACCGCTGCGTCCCTGTCCAACTCCATCTTAAAAAGCACCTTGGCGGGTATTTCCGGTGGTGTATTGCTGCCGGAAACCGGCTGACCATTTTCCGTCACGAACCACAGGTACTCAGCGTGTTCCTCATAAGTATTAAGGCTGGTTCCCTTAATCTTCGCATAACCTACACCTTCAGGCAAGAAACCGCTTCCCCTTCCCACATTACTTGCTGTCGGCTTTCCAGCGCAGTCCCCAGTTATAGGCACTGTCCATTTCCCGGTGGCCCGAGAAATAGCGCACCTGGCGTTCCACGCTTAAGGTTTCATTGTTCACATTTTCTATTAAAGCTATGGCGCACATAATTTTACGTTTGTCATGCTCGTCTAGCCGCACTTCAATATCGGGGCCGCCCGGCTGCTTGATAGTCACCACACCGTCGGCCTGGGCCCAGTTGGGCACCCCCTCGTAAATATAGGCAAAGACAAGAATGCGGTTAAAATCGGCAATATGATCGCCGTTGATCCGCAGGTTTTCACCACCGGCAACCGCACCTGTACGGTCATCACCGTCCAGAGCAATATAGGGAAAACTGTGATATGAGCCGAAGGCTTTGCCCAGGGCCTGGATAACGCTCTTTTGCCCGTTTTTCATATCGATAAGGCAGCCCAGGTCCAGGTCGACCCCGCCACCACCGCCGCCAAAAAGCGAACCCAACAAACCGGTGGATTGTTTAGGCTGTTTTTGCTGGTTCCAGTTCAGGTTAACTAATATTTCCCCTAGCTTGTTATTGGCTTTTTTCTCCAGGTTAATTTTGTCGCCTTTTTTCTTCAACTCAATTTTACTAAGGTTAATCCTCTGCCCGGAAGGTTTGCTTGCCTGGGACCCGGGTGCGGCAGGATTAGTCGATCCCCCGTAACCGGGCTGATTGACCGGTTGTTTCGGAGTCGTCCTGGCCGCTAAATTAAGCGGTGCACCGGCAGGCTGCCCAGCAGGCTGAACCACTGGCTGGTTATGCGGCTGGGCGGGCTGGTTGGGCTTGGGATTGGCTGTTTGACTGTCCGGCTGGTCAGCCACCTCGATACCGAAACTTCCGCACAGCGCGGCCAATCCACCATGATAACCCATGGCCACCGGGTTAAACTTCCATTGGCCTTGATGGCGGTATAGTTCGGCCACCACAATGGCGGTTTCGGCGGAAAAGCCTCCGTCCATGTTAAATTTAATCAACTCATGGTTACCGGTATCGGCCACCCTTATGTATGCACCGGGCACCTGTCCAAAGGTATGGCCCCTTTGGGGACCTTCGTAAATAGTCAGCGTAAAGGCAATCTTGGCTACATCGGCAGGAACCGCGGGCAAATTTATTTTAATGCACGCTTTATCCGGTACCCGGACGGTTTCCACGGTTACGGCACCACCGCGGCCGGTGGGGTTGCCATAAAAGATAAAATCCTCGTCACCCCGGCATTGGCCATTTCCTTGGAGCATAAAGGCGGCGGCATCAATTTCAATGGCAACGGCATCGGTTTCCCAGCCCAGGGCCACCATAACTTCCGCAAGACCGGGATGGTTTTTGGTAAGATCGGTTTTTTGCCCCCCCTTCACGGTTAAAGGCAATACCATCACCTCATTTGTATTTTTGGTTCAGTATGTCTGTTATTTATCACATTAGTTAACCTGTTTCACCCGCTTGGCAACAGGTATAATATCAGACTACAGCTAATTATTAATCCGTTCCCCCGGCCGAATTCTAAGCGACTCCTTGGGGCACCTTCGGGTAGAGCTTGGCCGACAACACAATAGTATAATAATAGCGCAATGTAAAATGGGCCACCACTATGAGCTTTTAGTTGGTATAAATTTACGTATCCAGCTGCCAAAGCCCCGGGGGTTTCTGGTTTGAATAATCACCGGTCCCGGTCCCCTGAAACGGCAGACCGCCACTTCACCCGAAGTGAAGGTGGATATCCAACCGCTGGATGCCTTTTCGATGGTGTATTGCATATAATCAGGCCAGGCCACCAGGTGACTGTTGTCCACTATATATTCCTGGCCCGGCTCCAGGTTTATGATATGAATACCCCCATAAGTATTGATAAATACCATGCCTTTGCCGCTAATCTTCACCACAAAGAAACCTTCCCCCGAGAAGATGCCCTGCGCCAGGTTTTGCATTTTGGTAGAGACCTGTAATTCAGCGGCACCGGCCAAAAAGCCGTCCTTTTGCACAAGTAAGCTGTAGGACCCGTCCAGCTCCACATCAACAATATCCCCCGGTATGGACGGGGCCAGCAACACCTCCCCGGCCCCCCGGCGGGCGCTAAGGGTTTGAAAGAAGAAACTTTCCCCCGTAAGCATGCGACTGAGTCCGCCCAATAACCCGCCATCCATCTTACCCTCAACATCAATGTTTGTAGACATGGCCACCATAGCATCGGATTCGGCCTTGATCACTTCGCCCTTCTGAAGATTTACCTGCAGCAGAGGGAAAGCACCCTGATAAAGTATGCTGTATTTCATTTATTCTTCTCCTTTGGTGCCCGGCACTCCAAAGCTTGCCCATGCCCTGACAAAGTGCCCCGGCAAATATGCTGTGCCGGTACTTTAAAGTACCGTCCTTTAATTACGTTTACCGTTGCCCTGTGTGATGCCGATTACATCCCAACCTGCTTATTTAATTTCCTCAAGTCAATACACTGTCAAAGCTGAGTAGACTGGGGCAATACAAATATTCTATGATTAATGTTATTAGTACTACAGCGTAATTTAAGATTAGCGGAGCTATGAGAACGGTTCAATCGCCATCGAGACGCGCAAATGTCCGCAGGATAAGACAATGGAAACGTCCCCGTGTCATGAACCAACCAACAATCTAATAGCTACTGGCTACAACAACTGCAGCACAGTCCTTATAATCTCCTCACCGGCCGCTATGCCAGAGGACTTGGTAAACACCCAATGTAGTTGTTGGTAGGTACGATGGTGTGGGTATGGGTGCTGGTTCGCATATGCGCTGTATTGGGAACCGCCATATTGTTCATATAGTTCACCGTGAGCAGGGGATATGGCATAATCCGCCCCCAGCACAAGGGGCAAGTCCAGTAAAGAATCCCCGGCGGCCACCACCTGGTCTTCACCCGCCATCTCCGCCACCCTCTGCAGTGCCGTCCATTTATTAACCACCCGGGGTACCAGGTAAAGCTTGCGACCCTGTAAGGACACGTACCAATTTTGTTTACCGGCCCAGCTGCTGAACTCGGCCAGTTCTTGCATCGGTACCTGATCCCGCTCCACGATGCAGTAATAAAATGCCTCGTCAGCATGCCGCATGGGGCCGGCCCATTGGTCAGCGGAAAGCCGGCTGAAACCTTTCAATATATCCGGCCCCGCACCGCAATCATTGGCCAGCGCCTGGAGTATACCCGTCCGGTAGGTAACATCCAGACTGCCGTCCACCAAAAGATGTGCCCCGTTACTGGTGACAGCACACCGGCACGGTAGCTCGTTTTGTAAAAAACCTATGCGCCGGTACTGTTCCACCGTCCTCGTGGTACAGGGCACTAAAAGTAATTTATCAGCTAGAACCTTGAGCATTCCGGCGGCATCTACCGTCATATAGGAGAGATAGGTGCCGGTTTCCACCGCTTTTACCGGGGCCGGGTAGTCGCTGAGAAATTTCTCTGAATAAATTAAGGTTCGGTCAAGGTCGCTGGCAAAAATCATGTCCTGTCCCCCATTGATTTAATCAGCCCACAGCAGCAATAACTCATGTGAGGGTATTCCTCCACCGGCACCCCTCTGTCCCGGGCCAGCAGCAGCACATGTTTAATATCGGCGTGTTTAATATCTTTAACTAGTATCTTCCAAGGCACCCGGCGCAGCAGCACTCTGGTGGTTTCCCCAACCCCTGGCTTGACCAAATTGATGCTTCCAATACCAAACTCAGCCTGGATGCGCACCGTTTCTTGCCTGCCCAGCCAAGCCGGGGCTGCATCCAAACCCAGGCCGGGGTTATGCTGCAGCATACGACGGGCCTCGTCCCGCACAGCGGCAAAATAGACGGCCACCGTGTCCACAAAATAATTGGAAAGGTCATCACGGGCCAAATTTCGATAAAATTTAGCACCGTGAAAATCCAGGGGGCCAATTAAATCATCCCGCAAAACCGTTCTGGACATTAAACCGGATACAGTGGCATTAAGGCAGGCGCTGGGAATTAAAAAGTCGTCCCGGGTGCCGAAAATATTAGCGCAGTGCCCCGGGTCAGCCAGTACGGCAATATCCTTAATCAATGTACCGGAATTGATGCCGAACTTGTGCTCAAAGTCCTCCACGGCTTTAATTAATTCCCTGGTAATGGCACCTTTGCCGGTCCAACCGTCAATGAACTGGATGCTGCAGCCCGGATGCCTTTGCAGTATATAAATGATGGCGTTTACGTCAATACCCCGGTCACGGATAATTGAAATGCTGTAATGGGGGGCATCAAGACCGTAAAAACACCGCAGGTACCTTTTAATAAGCACTCCTGCCGGAGTACCGGCCCTGGCCAGGGATACCAGCGCCACGCGGCGGCCCCGTTTACGCATAATTTGTTCTGCTACAATGGCCGCAGCCAGCGCCAACCGGCGACCTGTTTCCTGCAATGATTGGTGAAACAAATCAATATATTCCCGGGTGGGCTGATATTCAATAGGCAGCATTTCAGAATAATGCCGGCCGCTTTGCATAGCCTTTTCCCTGGCCTCGTTACCCTGCTCCACTACATATGGGCCAATGTCTTTTAATAAAAACACCACATCCCGGGCCGCATAGCTGCCCAGGGGAGCGGGGTCGGGCACGATCGGGTAATTACTAAGCATATCGCCATGCCTATCTGTTTTAGTTTGCACAAGCGTATATTTACTAGACAATTGCTTACCCAGCCCTGAACCGCAGTCGCCCATACTGTCCCGATCCGGGTTATGTTTATTCACCGTATGATTACCCAACTGCGCACTATGATTGTCTTCTCCAGCCCGCTCCGGGGGATGACTATCCACCAGATGATTGCTTAACCGAACGCCAGGGCTGGCTTGTTTATCTAAGTTCTTGCTGTAAATGGTGAAACACCTCCCGGCTAGCTGCAGAAAATAACAAATGTAATATTGGGTATACCTGCCTGTTGTAGTGCCTGAACCAGCGGGGCCACCTGCCGGGGCAGCACCTGGCGTTCCCAAAACACAAATACTTCATCATAGATACGGGGCGGTATATTATAAACATAGTTTGGCACACCTGGCCGGAAGGGGTCCTCAAAAGTGATGGCATATTTAACTGCATAATCGTCCCTTAGGTGGGGATGCACCGGGCTGCGAGTAGTGGACTGCACCCAAACGCCGGCTCCCATAAACCCGGCAACAAGAAAAGGTATATACATAAACTCACCGGTGCCCAGGCAAAGCGTTCTTTTGCCCTGCCTTTGACGCGCCAGTTTTTGACCCAGTGCCCTGGCCTGGTCGTGCAAAAGATTGTTTTGCTGTTCATCCAGGCCGAACCGTCCGGTAGAACCAAGATAGCCGGCCCTGGTGCCTCCGGAGCCAGCCACCTCAGCATGCACTGTCACACCCATGGGCAGGTGCAGCATACGCACCGCCCCGGCCGGGCCGCTTGCGCAGCTTGCGACAGCAAGGGGACTGTCCAGTACCGGGGAGGTACCCCGGGACCAAAAGCTTCCTTTTATAAGGGCCAGCACTTCAATCGGTACACCCAGCTCCTTTTCAAGTTGGCTGTAGTTTTGCATTGCCCGGTTAGAACGCCAATCCAGAATGGTTAAAACCACATACTTTTTCTGGGGGTACTTACCCTGGATAGTTTTTATGATATCTAGGCAGGTATTGCCTGAAGTGATTTCGTCGTCAATTAAAACCAGCAGATCATTGCCTTCCACCAGGCTGGCGTCACTGATCAGGCACCGCTGCTCCGGCGCGTGGCAGTGCGCCTCGGTAAAGAATAAAGTATCATAGGAGCCGGCCAGGTTTTCCCGCGTGGTATGCAGGTAACGGTGTCGGCCCGCAAAGCAGCTGAACACCGCATGACCGAGGGCGGTGGCCGTTTCTGCAAAACCAATAAACAGTGCCCGGCCGGGCAAATGATAGGGTTGATAGGGCTTATAGGGTTGATGTTTTTTAACATTGTTAGGGGAGCGAAAAGTTTGATAAGGTCCATTAACCGCCGGCAGCTGGCCGGCCCGGTCAAGGACCAGGGTATCCACAAAAGCACTTATTTGATGGTTTACAACCGGCAGCCCCAGGGTTTGGGCCAGCCTGGAGGCTAAAAGGAATCCCGCGATAAAAGGTGTCCCGGGACGCACCGGAATATGCTTACCAATCAGCTTACTGACAAATAAATAACTTCTTTTGGGGTTGTTTCTGGCAGCCATGGAAAAAACAACCTCCGTGGGCAGGCTAAAATAATTCTCCTCCTCCTTAATGCCCACCGTTAAGCTATCCAATACTTTGAAGCTTTTCTCCTTCGTAGATGATACTTGTGTAATCATACTTTTCATTGAGCACCCCATATATTTTAGATAACGTCATGATTCTTTTGGCCCAGTTGGTATGCGGTTTGGCTTCATTCATTTTGTTGTTATAAATACTTTTAGTAACTCCACCACTTTCACTGTTGGCCAGTATGTCCCTGGCATCGCAATATTCTTCGTGGGTCACAGCATACAAGGCCTGTACCGGCAGCAGGTGGGTGGGGTGAATGATGGTCTTGCCTATTAAACCGTTAGCCTTATCCAGCATTACTTCCCGGATAAGCCCGTCGATATAACTGCACAGAAGATTCTCCCTCAGTTTGCTGCCGTCACTGCCAAACTGCTCTTGGAAGGGGGTTTGTCTAAGCTGCGGCTTTAACACCCTGGAGCCCGAGGAAAAATATTCCCAGACCGGCCCGGATAACACATAACCGTCCTCGGGCCTGCCAAAAATATTCACCAAGTCGGCAATAAAATCACGAATCACCGCAATATCATATATGGTCAGCTCGGGACTCCTGCGCAGACCATATAAGCCTGATAAATCTGTGGCCCCCATGCGTACATTTAAAACAATATCTTTGTATCGATCCAATAATTTTTTTATATTTAAAAGGTGTGTGACCCTGGATTCCAGGTGAATCACCTGGGGGCTCTCCAATATAGGCATACCGTAAAACCTTTTTCCCAGCCGGGCGTTGGTTTCCGCCAGGTGAGCAAAGTATTCCCCACCTCTACCGACTTCAAATTTAGGAAAAACAAACCCGGTTAAAACATCCAGCGCCGTGCCAAAAGATCGGGTAATCCTTTGAAACTGTTCGGGATCCCTGACCCTGATAAAGATAAAGGGGAGTACACTCCCCTTTATCTTTAGGACAGACAGCTGACCAAGCTGCAGTACCAGGTTTTTTTCAGCATCGTCCACATCCCGGTCGTCCACCGCATCCTCCAGACATAACACTGTGGAAACTAGCCCGGGAATTTGATGATCAACTATACTGCTGATTGCCCTGTAATGCGTGCCGGGCATGTATAAGGTGGCCCCCAAAGCATGGGCCAGTGTATGCTTATCGTTATCCAAAGGACCCTGGTAAGGAGAGATATAAAATATCCTTTGCTTTTGTTCATCAGTTAGATAACTAAAATAACTCATGCCTCTTTTTTGCCACCTTCACGCATGCGGTCCAACACCATGGTACCCAGCAACACCGCCGCCATAACTCCAAATAGTACGTAGTGGGAAACATGGTAGCCAAAGGCCTGGCCCATTAGTTTGCCACCAATCAAGGCAATTAGTACATAAGCGGCGGATTCCAGGGTCGGGTATTTTTCCAGCCATTTAATAAATATGGTGGCTACGCCCCGCATCATCAAGATACCCAGCAGACCACCCATAAATAATACCCAGACTTGATCGCTCATGGCAAAGGCAGCCAGGATACTATCTACACTAAAGGAAATATCCATTAATTCAACGGTAATTACTGTACCCCAAAAGGTATCCCAAAAACCACCTCTCCTCACCTTGGGCTCATCATCATGATCATCAGCGGCGGGTTCCGCTTGTTTTCTGGACATAAAGTATTTGGCGGACATCCATAAAAGATATCCCGCCCCCAGTATCTGCACCCATTGTATTTTAATTAAATAAGCACCTAATCCAATGGCTACAAAGCGGAAAAAGTACGCACCCCAAATACCGTAAAGAAGCGCTTTTTTCTGCTGGTGCTTGGGCAGACGCCTTACCACCACGGCCAGAACCAGCGCGTTATCACAGGATAACAGGCCTTCCAATATGACAAGCCAGAAAATGATGCCCCAACTTACCGGGTCAGTGACCACCCCAACTATGGCATCCCAGGAAAAGAATTGCCCATAGCTGACCAGCAGCCCCGATAGAAATCCTGTTATTGCATCCAATTCTTCAAAATTCCTCCTTAGTATACATCACGTATAGTTTGATAAAGCGTCAGGGCCCTTTCCACCCACATGGCTATTACCAACGCACCGGCTTAAGCCAACAGATATCAACAGGGTGTGCACAGGCATCAGCCAGGTAATCAGCGCCAACGATAGCCGGTGCGGGTAATAACAAAAACCAGTCCGTTGTTATTACCAATACAACTAAAGGCAAGGTCTTGGCAGCAAAAGTAATTCTACAGCCGGCCAAACAGCAGGTCTAGGATAAAGGGGTGCCAAAATGTGCACCCCTTGCATACAGTTAGTGGTATTATGCTTGAAAAGTTTAATCTTATTAGCCGGCGTTCAAACCATAGGTTGCAGCCAGCGCAGCCAGGCCACCCTGGAAACCACTGCCCACGGCACTAAATTTCCACTCGCCGTTATGGCGATATATTTCAGCCACCACAAGGCCAGTTTCAATTGAGTAATCCTCACCCAAATCATAGCGAAGGATTTCTTCGCCATTGTCTTCATTAACTACCCGTGCAAAGGCATTGGACACTTGACCAAAATTTTGGTTGCGGGTATCAGCCTCGTGGATATTAATGCAGATGGCAATTTTTTGTACCTCGGCGGGAACACCGGCCAAGTTTATTTTAACCGTTTCATCATCGCCTTCCCCTTCACCGGTACGGTTATCCCCCGATAGAACAATTGAACCGCTGGGATCCTGTTTGTTGTTGTAGAATATAAATGCCCCGTCACCGGTGGCCTTGCCTTCCGAGTTAACCAAAAAAGCCACGGCATCTAAATCAAATTCGTTGCCACCATCATATTTATTGGTGTCCCAACCAAGACCCACCATAATTTTAGTCAGGCCGGGGTTGGTTTTGGTTAAATCTATTTTTTGACCTTTGGCCAGTGATATCATTATATTGAACCTCCTGTTTTACCCTTTATCATATCCCCTGTCTATTATCTCTGACATTATATACCTATAAAAACCGCCTTGATAAGCTTTGTAATCCCGGGTCTGTGGTAGATTCGCCCAAAGCGGCAAACTTCCACTCCCCTTGATGGCGGTACACTTCTCCGGTAATCAGCGTTGTCTTGTTCTCATATCCTTCGGACAAGTTATATTTGCATAGTTCCTGATTATTTGAAGTGTTTACAACACGAATAAAGGCATTGCGAATCATACCAAAATGTTGCTTGCGCTTTTCACAGTCGTAGATATTCACCACAAACACCAGCCGGTGCACATCAGCAGGCACCCTGGACAAGTCCACCATAATTTGTTCATCATCGCCATCGCCCTCTCCGGTGAGATTGTCACCCGAATGGCGCACGCTACCACAGGGGCTTGTCTTATTGCCGAAGTAAACGAGGTTTTTATTCTTAGCCAACTTACCTTTGGCATCAAGCATGAACACAGAGGCGTCGCAGTCAATATTACTGGTCTTAGCTCCCCCGCCAAACAAACTGCCAAGTAAGCCTTTCCCGCCACCACCATGATTATCGGCGGGGTCCCAGCCCAAACCCACCATAATTTTAGTTAAGCCGGGGTTGGTTTTAGTGAGATCAATCTTCTGCCCTTTTTGTAGGTTAATCACTTAAATGCTCCCTTCTTATTCCAAACCATACAAGCGTACCAGACCAGCCAATCCGTCATTAAATCCCTGGCCTACAGCGGCAAACTTCCACTCTGCACCATGCCGGTAAAGCTCTGCAAACACCAGAGCAGTCTCAATACTATAATCCTCACTGAGGTCGTAACGCAGTAGTTCCGCGCCTGAGTTTTCGTCCACTATGCGGACAAAGGCGTTGGATACCAAACCAAAATTCTGGTTGCGCTCACTGGCCATGTGAATGGTCACAGTAAGGGCAATTTTGTGAACATGAGCGGGCACTTTACTTAAATCAATTTTAATTTGCTCATCATCACCTTCGCCCTCACCGGTAAGGTTGTCCCCTAAATGCTCGACAGAACCGCTGGCGTGCTTTAAGTTATTATAAAATACAAAGTCATCGGCACTGGCGCATTTACCGTTCTCACCCAACAGAAAAGCCGATGCATCTAAATCAAAGTCGGGACCGTCAAATTTATTGGTATCCCACCCCAGACCGGCAATAACCTTGGAAAGTCCGGGTCTACCTTTCGTTAAATCCACCTTTTGTCCCTTTTGTAAATTAACCGCCAAAACAAAACCTCCTTTTTTACTATTTAACAAGCATATTTGTTCATTTTTTCTCTATATCTTAAATTATAATTTTTTATACGTTCCATTGCAAGTTGACAAAAGCATGTAATACCAGATTCTCAACGCTGAAGGACCTAACATCTTGCAATTGCTTGGCCAGATTTACTTGGAGTGATCCGGCACAGAGTCGCTGTGCCACTGCAAATGTAGTATTCCCAGTGCCTCACCATGGGCCATCATAGGCACACACAGGTAGCCCCTGGGTAAAGGATCGCTTAAATGACGGCAGTATAGCCACAATTGACCGTTTTCCATTAGGTACTGCCTCCCGCGCCTTAAGGACCAGCAATCGTTGGGATTAAAAACAGGTTTAAGCTGCTGAAATATGACGATTGGTGTCACATTTTTACGATCGAAATATGCATTCATTTAATAGGATTTTTTGGCAAGCTGTAGAAAGATGAAATAATAATAATATGAGATTTCAACATTTTGCAATAATTGCCAGTTTTTGACTTTCCTGCTGACAGCTTAACGAGGTGCAATAATGATTGAGACATTATTATTTTATCTACAGGGAATACCCGAACTTGCGGGCATTATTGCCTGCAGCCTGGCTCTGGCCAGAGTAAAACTGCGCTGGGGAGTGATCCTGGCTTTCGCAAGTATTTTGACGATAGTAATTTATATTATTCGGAACATGCCTGTCACCTTCGGGCTGCACACCGTGGCGTTTATTTTATTGTGCGTGCTGTTTATCGCCAAGGCCACCAGGGTACCACCTTCCACAAGCTTTGTTGTCGTGTTCGCTGGTTATGCCATTCTGTCGCTACTGGAGCTTACCATACATGAACTGTTTATTTTCCTTTTACAGGCGGAAGTCAGCCAGTTGATATCCGATGAGTATACGTGGTTGCTAATAGGGTTGCCCCAGGCATTTATCATGATTGCCATTGCCCTGGTTATTGCAAAGTACAGAAAACATCTGGAAGGTATGTGGAAAATATGAGCTATCTATCCTTCAGCAGGCGCTGGGCCAGTTACCTGAGTCGCCAAACCGACCTCCCGGCAGAGCAGGAAACCATCCTGGCATATGTTATTGAGGTGTTGGCCTTAAACTTTTTGAACATTTTCTGCACGCTTCTGCTGGGAGCTTTCCTGGGAGTACTGCCCGGAGTCGCAACTTGCCTGGTTGTAGCAGTATTATTCAGGCACAGCGCCGGAGGAGCACATTCAAATTCCCCCTTGCGTTGCGCCGCTGTCACCGTTGTCATATTTCCCCTGCTTGCCCTGCTGGGTGCATATTTCAGCCGCTTGAACCAAGGGTTTGTTGACATACTATCAGCCGTAGCCTTTGTGGTGGGAATAACTGCTATGATAATTCTGGCCCCGGTGGATTCTCCCGCCGCCCCCATCACATCGCCCCTCCGGAGGAAAAAGCTGAAATATATCTCCATTACCTTTGTGGTGTTGGTAACTGCTGCGGCAATGTGGTTCAGGGACAGCCAGTGGCAGTATGCCGAAATAGCCCGTGCCTGCATCAGTTTAACTTTGCTGTGGACAAGTTTTACGCTCACCGTTTGGGGACATAAACTAATGTCAATTATTGATACTATCTCATTCAAAAAATAAAGGGGGTGTAACGATGAAAAGGGTTATGGCCAGATTGTTTGTATTTATGGTCTCGGTACTATTGTTTTTAGCCAGTGTTACCGCGGCCGGCGCATGCGCGATGTCCCACTATCAACCCGAGGTACCTGAAGCACTGAGGAAATAAGAAAATTTTCATCTTGAATTTTATTATGTTTGGCTATTGCATTGGGGGTGGTGATTTCCACCCCTGACTTATGAAAACGTTACAAAGAGGGTGAAGAGCATGATAACGGACAATATGCCCTATAGAGAAAAAGAGCTACAGGAATATTTGATCACTACGCATATGCTTTGCCTTCTGGTCATGATATCTTCACTGGTTCTCAGTAATAAATTTTTTATACCGGCCCAGATATATCCCATAATTAATCTTCGCTTTTTTGTAGGAGTGGGATTAATTGCGTTAGGCATTGTTTTTATTTTAAAAACAAGAAAGGACTTTTTATTAGATGATATTAATACTATTTCATTAACCAAGGCAACTTACTTATCTTTTCCCCTGGTTATAACATTGGTTACCCTGCTGGCTGTAGACAACAGCATTGATGACATCGAAATCATCCTGCTGCTACCCGTTCTGGTAGCTGCTTCCATGGCCGGTAAAACAGGTGGGTTAGTTATGTCCACCCTGTGTACTTTTGTACTGGTTTTGTATAACACCTTTACAGCAGGCCATACAAATATTTACCAGGCCATAGAAGCGCATCTGCTTTTTATTGGTATGTTGTATGTAATGGGCTGGCTTGTGGGCGGGCTGACCAACTTGGAGGCGAACCACCACAAGCATTTAAATCAAAGCTTGCGCTCCCTGAAGGAAGAAATCGCCTCCAGGGAGAAAGCCGAAGAACAACTCAAAGTTCTATCCTGCGCCGTGGAGCAAAGCCCGGCGATGGTGGTAATAGCGGACACCGGCGGTAGGATACAGTATGTTAATAACAGTTTTACCCACATCACAGGCTACTCACTCCAAGATGTTGACGGCAAAGAGATTGTGGAATTTTTAGGTGACCGGATCAACAATTTAGAACAGTTATCGGAGATAATTAAAACCGGCGGGGAATGGAAAGAGGAAATAATCAGCAAAAAAGAAAACGGGGAATATTACTGGGAAAATGTTTGCCTTTCTTCCCTGAGGGATTCCGGGGGCCGGATTACACATATTTTAAAATTTGCTGAGGATATAACCGGGGAAAAGCAAATGGAAAAGGAAATGGCCAACCTGGACCGGCTTAACCTGGTGGGTGAAATGGCTGCCGGTATAGGTCATGAAATAAGGAATCCCATGACTACGGTGCGAGGTTTTTTACAAATACTTAGCGCCAAGGAGGACTGCCTGAGGTATAAAGAATACTATGATTTGATGATTCAGGAACTGGACCGTGCCAATTCAATAATCTCGGAATATCTTTCTCTGGCCAAGGACAGACCCGTTAATTATAAAATGCAGAACATCACAGCCATTGTGGAGGCCATGGCCCCGCTGATGAATGCGGATGCCGTAAACTCGGATAAAATTATAATATTGGACTTGCAGGAGGTGCCTGATCTGCTGCTTGATGAAAAGGAAATCAGGCAACTGCTGCTGAATTTGGTTCGCAACGGACTGGAGGCCATGCAACCCAAAGGCAGGCTGATTATAAAAACATCTATAGATAAAGATGAAGAAGTGGTTTTATCCGTAAAGGACCAGGGCTGCGGCATTGCCCCGGAGGCATTGAATAAAATCGGTACTCCCTTTTTTACTACCAAGGAAGAAGGAACCGGCCTTGGTTTGGCAGTTTGTTTCAGTATTGCTGCACGACATAATGCGGCCATAAAAATAGATACCGGCACCGGGGGCACCACTTTTTCCGTTGTTTTTAAACAGGGTGCTAGTTCATCAAAGGAACAAGGCAGGCCCCACTGGGCAAGGATTATAGACTATGAAAAAACAAGTCATTGAGGCCGAAAAAGACACTATATGCAAAATGATCAAACTGTACTGCCGCAAGAAACACGGCGCGAGGCAAGACCTGTGCCATGATTGCCGGGAATTATTGGTTTATGCTTCTAAAAGGCTGGATAACTGCCGGTTTGGCAATGACAAGCCCACCTGTGAAAAATGCCCTCTGCACTGTTACAAGCCAGAAATGCGAGGCAAAATCAAGAAAGTAATGCGTTTTTCAGGCCCTCGCATGCTTTACATACACCCGCTTGATGCTATCAGACATATGTTAAAAAACAGATCGTCTTAGCGGTGATTACTATGCTTCTCATCTTCCTGTTTTTATGTCTCTCCATCCGAATCGCATGCCCCCTGCCGGGGAATCTAGGAAGCACGACTACCAACTTCCCTAAACCCATAAATCAGTGATTGATTTAAAAAAGCAGATACGTTACTATTTAAGCACAATGGTTTTGATAAGTGGTTAAGAATTGAATTATTAACCACTTAATCCTCTAATAAACATTTTTTTAACAGGCGGGTGAGGGGCTATTAAACTGCATGAAGTAAAACACATACTGGACGCAGAGGTAATATGCGGTGAAGATTTACTGGATACCGAAGTTGGTTCGGGCTTTGGCTGCGATTTAATCAGTGATTCTTTGTGTTTTTCCCGGCCGGATTGCCTTCTGATAACCGGGCTTACCAACATCCAAATCGTCAGAGTGGCTGATATGATTGAGGCCAACGCCATACTATTTGTGCGCGGCAAAAAGCCGGGACAAGATATCATCCAGCTGGCCATAAATAAAAAATTACCGCTGCTGATAACCAGGCGGTTTCTCTTTGAAAGCTGCGGCCTGTTGTACCAGCAAGGTTTGCTTAGTTCATAAATTATCCCGGGATGACTATACCTTAACAATATGAAACAACAGAGAGAGTGATAAATATTGCAAATGGAGTTCAGTGTCCAAGGTATGGACTTCAACCGGGCCGGTGAAGCAGCCGCCCAAATAAAAAAAGCCCTGCAGCTGGTGGGCATGCACGTGGACACCGTGCGGCGAGCCGTTATTGTCGCTTATGAGGCCGAATTAAACATTGTCATTCACGCCCGGCAGGGTCGCCTGGCGGCATACATTCACCCGGACCGTGTGGAAATAGAGGCGGTGGATGAAGGACCGGGTATACCCGATATATCCCAAGCTATGCGGGAAGGTTATTCCACCGCCCCCGACCACATCAGAAAAATGGGTTTCGGGGCCGGCATGGGACTGCCCAACATTAAAAAAAGCGCCAGCCACATGCAGCTTACTTCAGAGGTTAACGTAGGCACGCGGCTTACGGCAATCATTAATAACCAAACAAGCGGTGATTAATATGCCACACTATTTTCACTCGGTCATGCTGGACCGGGATAAGTGCAAAGGATGTACCAATTGCATTAAACATTGCCCCACGGAAGCCATCCGAGTGCGCGAGGGACAGGCCATCATTATCGAGGAGCGCTGTATAGACTGCGGGGAATGCATCCGCATTTGCCCTAACCGGGCCAAGCTGGCCATTACCGACCCGCTGGAGAAGCTGGCGGACTATCAATACAACATCGCCCTTCCGGCCCCATCACTATATGCCCAGTTCGGACCGGATGTACTGCCCGGCAACATACTGAGCGCCCTTTTAAAGATAGGCTTTGACGAGGTATATGAAGTTGCCGTGGGCGCCGTGGCCGTTTCCAATCACCTGCGCCGTTATATTGAACACCGTCCCCGGCCCCAGCCGGTGATTTCCTCGGCCTGCCCGGCGGTGGTACGGCTGATGCAGGTAAGGTTCCCCGGCCTTTTAGAGCACATCGCCCCCATAGAAACCCCTATGGAGGTCTCAGCCCGTCTGGCCCGGGAGAAAGCCCGGCAGGAACACGGCCTGGCCGATAAAGCCATAGGTATATTCTTCATTACCCCCTGCCCGGCCAAGGTAACCGCCGTTAAGCAGCCATTTGGGAAGCGTTCCTATGTGGACGGGGCTTTTTCCATGTCCGACATCTACGGCGCTATACTGCAACGGCTTTCAGACGCAGCCGACGATTCGCGCAACAGCCTGTCACCGGCCCTGGGTGTAGGCTGGGGTAAAACCGGCGGCGAAAATCACGCCATCAAGGAACACGCGCTGCTGGCAGTGGATGGTATACACAATGTAATTAATGTATTGGAAGAGATTGAGCGGGGTGAACTGGCAGATATTGATTATGTGGAGGCCCAAGCCTGTACAGGAGGGTGTATCGGCGGTCCCCTGACCCCCCAGAATCTTTTCGTGGCCCGGGTACGTATGGAAAAGCTGCTGAAAAAACTGGCCGACTGCCGGCAGCCGTTACCTGACTTCCCCAGCGACCCGGATTATTACCGACTCCCCGGTCCCATCCCCCCGCGTCCCACACTGCAGCTAAGTGACGATATCAACCAGGCCATCACCATGCTGGAGGAGGTAGAGCACATCACCGCCCAGCTGCCGGGTCTGGACTGCGGTTCCTGTGGCTCGCCCAACTGCCGGGCACTTGCGGAGGATATTGTCCGGGGTTACGCGGAAAATTCCTACTGCGTGTTTAAACTAAGGGAAAGATTGCAGCTGTTAGCCAGCGAAATCGTGGATTTAGCCCATAAGCAACCACCGGCAATGGGGAAGCACGTGAAGTAAGGAAGCAAGAGAACCGTCCCCCTGCTTCCCCCTAAGATCTTTGAATAAACCGTTGTTTGATATCCTCATCACTGATAAATGAACGAAATGCTCTTGAAACCAAGCTTTCCTGGTCGGGTCGGTTCCAGGCCAGGTACAGCTCATAGCTTAGTTTTACCCCGGGCACCGTCACCTCGCCCAAAGCGCCCCTTTCCAGCAGCTCAGCCACCGCCCAGCGGGACACAACACTGATACCCAGCCCCAAGCGCACCGCATTAATTAAAGCCTGGGTACTGCCCAACTCCAACAGGCTGGTGAACTGATCCAGGGTAACATTGTGTTTTAAAAACTGCTGTTCCAGAGCCTGCCTGCTACCCGAACCAGTTTCCCTCACTATAATGGACTCGTTAGTCAGCGCTGCCAGCGGCACCTCCTCCCCCTTGATGGGGTGCCAGGGCGGGGTGATCATCACCATATGATCGGTTACCCATGGCTCGCACTCCACACCCTCGGCCTTGACAGGACATCCCGCTATTCCTATCTCCACTTCCCTATCCTTTAACCACTGGGAGACCTGGGCACTGTCCCCCACCCGCAGGGCGACCGATACCGCCGGGTATTGCTCACGAAAACCACCGATAAACAGCGGCAGCAGCCATTCTCCGGCCACCGAAGTGGCCCCCAGCATCAGGTACCCGGCCTTAACCTCACGCAAATCGTCTATACCAGCCTTGATTTTATTATACTGACGGATCATCTGCATAGCAATTGGATATAACAGACGGCCAGCTTCAGTGAGTACAACTTTTTTATCGGTACGTTCAAAAAGTAATATGCCCAGTTCCTCTTCCAAAGACTTGATCTGAAAACTCACCGCCGGCTGGCTCGTATCCAGCTGCGCCGCCGCTTTGGTGAAGTTTTTCAACTGGGCTATTAATAAAAACGCTTCCAGCTGTTTAATTTGCAATCTAATCACCACTGATATTTTAGATTTTCATAATGCTTCGGATGGTGGGAGCAAGGGCATGAAAAGTACGAGATCGATTGCAGCAATGTATATAATTATTGTTTGAATGACTTGGTCAATTATTTTTATTTGTTTCACCACTCTATATGCTTACTCCTTTAATTTCTTTCGATGTGTATAGATTTATTTTTATTAAATTACTACGGCAGTTACACATAATATGAACATTTGTAAAAGGATTTTATTAGCAATTAAAGAAATAAAAACTAAGGAGAATTATGTAGCATTGCAGCAAAAAAAATTATAGGAGGTGTCCATAATTACTTGGAAACCTGAAGTTGATGAAATAGAAAGGCGTAAAAAAATCGCTTACCAAATGGGCGGCGAAGAGGGAGTTAGAAAACAGCATAGTAAAGGCAAAATGACAGTTCGCCAGCGAATCGACGCACTTGTTGATACCGGTTCTTTCTCGGAAACAGGGGTTATGGCGGGAGAAGCAGCTTATGAAAAAAATAATTTAACCAAGTTTATTCCCTGCCCCATAGTAATGGGCCTGGCAGATATTAACGGGCGTAAAGTTGCAGTACATGGAGACGACTTTACCGTAAAAGGTGCTTCTGTTGGGAGAATGTACAAAGCAAAACTGGCATATATCACAAAAATGGCTCACGAGCTCAGGATTCCGGTCGTACGCTTACTTGACGGCGCGGGTGGCTCTATTAAGGAAATAGCTCAAATAGGCTACACTGAATTACCAGTTATAACTGATGCTGCATCCCAACATATGGCAGAACTTATGTCCATGGTACCGGTGGTTTCCATCGGTATGGGACCGGTTTCCGGCATAGGTGCTAAATTAATGGTAGCTTCCCACTTTTCAATAATGGTTAAAGAAATGTGCCAGGTTTTTGTGGGCGGACCTCCTCTTGTAAAATGGGCTTTTGGCCAAGATATTTCTAAAGAGGACCTGGGTGGTTATAAAATTCACGCCAGCATAAGCGGTGTGGTAGACAATGTAGCTGATAACGAAGAAGACGCCATGGAACAAGCTCAAAAATTTTTGGATTACTTACCCACCAATGTCTGGGAAATGCCTCAGCGCAAGTACCAGGAGAAAGATGACAGCCAACGCCAGGAAGAAGAACTCTTATCCATAGTGCCCAGAAAACCTCAAAAAACTTATAACATGCGTAAAGTAATTGAACTTATATTCGACAAAGATTCATTTTTTGAAATTGCCAGGTACCAGGGGCAGTCGCAAATAACCGGGCTTGCCCGCTTAAATGGCTTTCCCGTTGGCGTTCTTGCCAATAATAATAAATTCAGGGCAGGAGCCTTCGCCTGGGATGTAGCTGAAAAATTCCAGCGTTTTGTTGACATGTGCGATACTTTCCATATTCCAATTATAAATTTAGTAGATCAGCCCGGTTTCTTCATTGGCAGGCAATCCGAAGAATTTGGCACGATTCGTAAAGGGGTCAGAGCAAGCTTTTCTGTTCTCCAAGCAACCATTCCATGGGCAACCATATATATACGCAAGTGTTTTGGAGTCGCCGGGGGAGCCCAATCAAATCCTAACCAATTAAATTGGCGTTATGCCTGGCCTTCAGCAGTTTGGGGCAACATACCTGTTGAGGGAGGTGTTTTTGCCGCCCATCGTAGTGAAATAGAAAAGTCGGAAAACCCTACGACACGCCTTGATGAACTTATGGAAATGTACAGAGGATATGCATCTCCCTTCCGAACAGCTGAGGCATTTGGTATAGAGGACATAATAGATCCCAGAGAAACCAGGCCCCTCCTGTGTAAGTGGATAGAAATGGTTTATCCAACAGAACAGTTAAGATTGGGCATAAAAACACGAGGTATGAGGTGTTAAACAGCTGCTTTTGATCAAAAAATGCTTACCAATGCCGGCAGTCACGAAGCATAGTGATTAAAAACCATTTTCATGAGTGGCTTGTGAGAAAATGATTATTGGTATTAGGAGAGATATGGAGAAGGAAGGTAATAAAATGATTGGTAGTGTATTATCCCCGATGCCGGGAATTATTACTGAAATTTTTGTCCAAGTTGGAGATAAGGTTAATACCGAAGATGAATTAATGATCTTGGAAGCAATGAAAATGGAGAACCCAATTGTTGCACCGGTTCCCGGCACAGTTTTAGAAATTAAGGTAGCAGTGCAGGAACATGTTCAATCGGATCAAGTTTTAGTTGTTATTAAATAAAAAGGTAGATGATATTTTAACCCTATTCAAAGAGATAATTTAGCGGCCGTTAAAAATGCCTGTTACGTTATAAATAAATTAGACTTGGATAATAACACAGTACCTACTAAATTACATTTCTTTAATTGAAAAGGCGAAAGCCGGCATATTAAAACCGGCCTTCGCCTTATTGATTCGTTTTTATGACAACCAAATTACCTGTGAATTCCGGCAACTATAACCGTAGAGTTTTGAGCTTAGCTTTTAATCAACTAATCATGCCATAGATAAAAACCATCAATTTTTAGTTAATCCAGGTCGGCAAAGTGGTAAAGCTTATGCCCCAAACCAACGGTAGGTAATAGATGGTAAGGGCTGTGATGGCCAAAATTCCAAAAATATTTAACCAAAAACCTGCCCTAACCATCTGCGGTATGGTCACATAGCCGGTTCCAAATACAACTGCATTGGGCGGCGTAGCCACCGGCAGCATAAAGGCGTAAGAGCAAGCAATGGCCGCAGTAATCATTAGAACGTAGGGATGAATACCCATGGCTACACCCATGGAGGCCATCACCGGCATCAGCATGGTAGCGGTAGCCGTATTGGAAGTTACTTCGGTCAGGAAAATGGTCATGGCGGTAACTGCCAGCACAATTACCAACATAGGAGCACCTTCGAGGCCGACCAGCCTGGTGGCGATCCACTCGGCCAGGCCACTGCTTTTAAAGCCGCCGGCCAGGGAAATGCCCCCGCCAAAAAGCAATAGAATCCCCCAGGGGATTTTCAAAGCGCTCTCCCAATCAAGCACGAATTGCCCCTTGGCCAGGTTTACCGGCAGTAAGAAGAGCAGTAAAGCCCCTAAAATACTGATAGTGGCATCATTAATCATGGGAATAAAATCTTTCAATACGAAGGAACTTGAGATCCACAAAAGCGCCACCAGAACAAATACAGCAGCCACCTGGGTCTCGGCCTTGCTTATGGGGCCAAGTTTCTGAATTTCATCATTAATTACTCTCATCCCGCCCGGAAGCTCTTTTATCTTGACGGGGTAAGCCACGCTGGTCAAATACCACCAGGCAAAAATCAAGGTTACAACAGCGAGGGGAATGCCGTAAGCCAGCCAGGAAGCAAAGGATATATCCTGGCCCCACATCTCCTTGACCACGCCCACAAAAATTCCGTTTGGCGGAGTGCCTATAATGGTTGCCACGCCGCCGATGGAGGCCGCATAAGCAATCCCCAGCATAAGTGCAGTCCCAAAATTAAATTTACCCACCGAAGTATCGATATCCGATCCCTGTTCCTTCAGCAAAAGGGCGACTTGCAAAATTACCGCAAGTCCAATGGGCATCATCATCATAGCTGTCGCGGTGTTGGAAATCCACATGGAAAGAAAAGCTGTGGCAACCATAAAGCCGAGAATAATTGTTTTAGGGCCTGTACCAACCAATTTGATGATGTTTAAAGCAATGCGCCGGTGCAGGTTCCAGCGTTCCATAGCTGCGGCGATCAAAAAACCTCCCATAAAGAGAAACACTGTATTGTCACCATAGGATGACGTTGTGGTTTTAACATCTTGGGCGCCCAATAAAGGAAACAACACTATGGGCAAAAGGGAGGTAGCCGGGATGGGAATGGCCTCGGTAATCCACCAGGTGGCAATCCAGGCTGTACTGGCCAGTACTGACTTGGCTACCGGCGTCATATCAGCAGGCGTAGGCATTAATAAGACCAATAAAAACAAGCCGGGTCCCAAAAAAAGGCCAACTTTTTTGGCCAAGTTATAGCTCCCGCCGTTAGAACCATTATTATTAGATCCACCGGAATTGCCGCCGCCCGGGGAGCCAGCGCCTCCGGGCAGCACCTGATCAGCAAGTTTACGCTCTTTTTTAGACAAATTGCCATTATCGACCATGGCAACCATATCGAAACGCATTAGTCTTTTGGTCTGCTTACTAAGCTGCCACATATACTGCCAAAGGCTCTGTATACTGCTACTAAGACTACTCATAGAAGCCACATCTCCTTTATGTTTAGTATTCTACTGACTAATTGACAGGAGAAGGATTTGTCATATGTATCTTTCGGATTAAATCTTTAATGTTTTATATTACGAATGTTAATATTCGGTTCCACCATTGTGTACATGTCCATCACAGGGCATGAATCCCTGCGGTTCTTTTTTACTTGCATTTGCTCACATTTTTTTCCTTTAGCCAATAGCACCACTTCCTTTCTAAATTTTCAAAATAATATATTTATAAATAATAGTCAATTTATAATAACACAAAAGATAATACAATTTAGTCGCATTTACGACAAATTGTATTATGGTTTTTTACTTAGCAGGTAAGAAGGGTTGGAGTAAAGGCGATATTACCTTTAAAATAGGCGGTAAGAATATTAAGGAAATCAGCGGTTCCATTGCACTGGATGACGCAAACCCGGCTGGTGCCAAACCGGTACAAATAAGAATAACAATGGACAAGAAAACGGTATGGGAAGGGACAATTGATAAAGGAAAAAACCCGGTTCCGGTGAGCATTAAGCCCACGGCAACATCCAGTGACCTGGTGGTGCAGATTGACAATATATCGGAAACCAGAATTGATTTTATTGATTTTGTAGCCCAGTATTAAAGAGCTTTAAAAAAAATCCCGCGTTAAGCACCGGGACTTTTTTAATAAAAATCACACAGCGGGGAAGCAAGAGAACGTCTCCCCTGCTTCCCCGCTGCTACCATGTGTTAGCCTGCACACCGCAGCCAGGATTTGCTTTAGGCTGAATATTTAACCGCCTTTTTCCCTTTCACCACTACATTGGGGGTAGGTGCATGGCTATGTTCATGCTTGTGTTTGGGCAGAACATTGAAATTCTCCACTATAAACAAATAACCAAGCACGCCAATGGCCAACAAGCCAATACTAACCAACCATTCAATGACTGAAGGGAAATAAGCTCCGCCCATAAAATCAGCCATGCCGGTGAACACCACGTTCATCCGGTTGATAATGACCCCAGCTACCACCAACACCCCAAAGGTTACTAAACCACCCACGCTGTTGCGTAGTTTGGGGGTGAAACAAATTATAATAGGAATAATTACCCCGATTAACATTTCCAGTAAAAACATATTACCTTCCATATTGCCTGTAAAAACTAGGCCGGTAGCCCCGCGGTATACCAGGTCACCCACTTTGAGCGCCAGGTATACAAGCATCATATAGCCCGATACCTTTATTAAAGACTGCAGAACACCAAGATCCGGTCTATGCCCGTGGGCCCGGGCCCCCAGCATGGTTTCCACCGTTACCATCGCCGGACCAACAAAGAAGGATGACATTAAAAAGAATATCGGCAGCAGCATGGACCACCACAGCGGATATAGTTTGCCCACTTCCATCACATAAAGTGAACCCAGTGAGGACTGGTGCAGCGTGGGCAACAGCACACCAATGATCAACAACACAGGCATGATTTTCTTGAAAAATCCATGCCAGCGTTTTTGCACCTTTTCAGTGGCCACTTCGCCAAATTCCAGCAACTGAATCATTGTGTAAAGGGACACGCACCAAAACACTTCAAACAAAACACTATGATAGCCCCACGAAACAAACGGGCGCCAGAAGTTAAACCAGCGACCGATATCCATAAACAGTCCGGCCATAACCAGTAAATAACCGATTAACGAAGTTAACATAGCACTGCGGGCAATGGGACTAAATTTTTTGATACCCATGATATGTACCAAAAGCGCCGTGCTATAACCACCACCGGCCAGAGCTACGCCGGTAAGCACATCAAAACCAATCCACAAACCCCAGGGCCATTCATCGTTTAAATTAGTGGAACTGCCCAACCCGAATACCAAGCGGTACACCATCAGCAGCACACCCACCAGACCCAGCACCATCAGCACGTACCTGGTGGGGGTCATGGTAAAACGCCATCTATTACTAACGGCCATTACAAAGCCTCCTTGTTGATTTGTTTATTCGCACTTCGGGGAAGCAAGAGAACCGTCCCCCTGCTTCCCACCGCGCGCGTGAAATTATTTTTTACCGGGCTTCTTCTCCTCACGATTAATTTCATTGCGCCGGCGGTTATAAACATACATACCGGTCAGCAAAGCTCCCCAACCCAGTCCCACGGCCGGTGTCAAACCCAGTATACTTTCAGTGTAATGGGGTAGAGGCGTAGTAGTGATGTTGGTGCGAAAGCCCAGTGTTTCAAAGGGTATATCCGATATATACAGCCAGCTTGTACCCCCGGCTTCTTTTTCACCATAGACGTGCTTTATGTACCTGCTGTCGCCGTTTATTTTTTCCTTGGCCATGGCAAGCAAATTATTGCGTTCGCCATAGGTAAGCGCTCCCGCCGGGCACACACCCACACAGGCCGGACTTTCACCGGCGTGCACGCGGTCCGCACACATCTGGCATTTGCGCACCTGGGGAAAGGTTTTATCCCACTCGTATTTAGGGACGTTAAAAGGGCAGACCAACATACAGTACCGACAGCCCACACATAAATTTACATCGTAAACCACCGGGCCGTCCTTTGTTTTTCTAATGGCCTTGGAGAAACAAGCCGAAACACAGGCCGGTTCCTCGCAGTGCAGGCACTGGTATTTAACAAACCGCCATACCGGTTCATTATCTTTCTCGGTTTCCACTCTATTAACCACGGTCCAGTTTTCAGCATCCAAGCCACTGCCCTGATCCTGAACAGATTGTTTATACTGCAAATTATTCCACATTTTGCAGGCTACCTCACAACTGCCGCAGCCCACGCACCTGGTGATATCAACTAAAACTCCCTTGGACAAGCCATTCACCTACCTTTTCAATAGTATTCAAACAACTGAAACCAGCATCATATAAATAAGCTGACCACGTAGAACCAAAACAATAATTCCATATGAAAAGTAATCATTAAGCTGTCATTTCTTTAACCTTTTTGCCCCGGTCGGTATATTTGGTATGCAGCAACTCCTCGGCCAGCTCACTCATGGGATGCTTTAAAAAGTTTTGATACAGGGCCAGCACCTCGGCGTTTTCATGGCTCTCACGCCGCTGTGCCCGGGCATCCGCCTGGTACAGGCTGTTGATTCTCTGCATGCGCACCTCATCCGAGGGCGGCACCGCAGACCGTGGCTGCCCGCCACCGCTGATGCACCCACCGGGACAGCACATAAACTCCACAAAATGCCAAGGCGCGTTACCCTTGCGCACCGCCTCCAGCACCTGCCGGCCATTGCTCATGCCGTGGCAAACCGCCACCTTCACAGTGCCCACACCGGGCACATCCACCGCCGCCTCCTTAACCCCTTCCAATCCGCGTACCGGAGTCAGAGTCAGCAGATTGGCAGGAGGCTGCTGCTCGGTTATAAAGTAATAAGCAGTACGCACCGCCGCCTCCATCACGCCACCTGTGGCACCGAAAATAATGGCGCCGCCGGTACTTTCGCCCATCAAGGGGTCATAATTTTGTTCCGGTAGTTTGTTCAAATCGATGTTTTGCTGTTTGATCATCCTGGCTAGTTCACGGGTGGTTAGCACCGCATCTATATCCCGCAACCCCTCTTGGTGCCAGTAATGGGCACTGCTGTTCATTTCCGGGCGCTGCATCTCGAATTTCTTGGCTGTGCAGGGCATAATGGACACTGAGAAAATGTTCTCGGGGGCTATGTTTTTCGCTTTGGCATAGTATGTTTTGACAAGGGCACCCAGCATTTGCTGCGGGGATTTGCAGCTGGACATATGGGGCAGTAGATCCGGATAGAAGTACTCGCAGAACTTAACCCAGCCCGGACTGCAGGATGTAAACTGGGGCAGCGGCATATTTGTGCCACCTGTAATTCGTTTAATCAATTCGGTGGCTTCTTCCATAATGGTCAGGTCAGCGGTAAAACTGGTATCAAATACCCCGTCAAAACCCAGGCGTTTTAATGCCGCCACCTGCTGGCCCGCCACCCAGGTGCCCGGGGGCAGCCCGAATTCTTCACCCAGCGCCACCCTGGTAGCCGGAGCTGTTTGCACCACTACATGTTTATTCGGGTCCTGGATGGCCTGCAGAACCTTTTGAGTATCATCCCGCTCGGTAATGGCCGCGGTGGGGCACCACAGAGCGCACTGCCCGCAATTAATGCAAACCACTTCATCCGCCAGGGGCAGTCCATAG